>JBDSCZ010000291.1:0-36467 GCA_039920865.1 Burkholderiaceae bacterium | reverse complement strand
GTTGACTTGAAACAGATTCGGTTAGCGCCACACCTTGATTTCTATTTTGCATGCATGCTGGCTGAAGCTAGTTTCGCATCGGCCAACATATAATTTTTCTTGATTAGCTACCAACCTCAGATGCCCTTGTAACTGCCATTGTTTTTACATACAGCTTTATTGTCATAAGGCATTTTTAGGATGTGCACCATGGCAATGCACAAAGTGCAGTTTCAAAAAGGGCTGTCGCTGGAGGGATGTCTCAAGAAATATGGCAGCGAGGCCCAGTGTGAAGCCGCGCTTGCGGCTACCAATGTTCTGCCATCGCAGGAACGGTCATGGGGGCGACCAAACTACCGCAGCGGAAATAGTTTCTGTCGATATACTCGATGACCCAAAGCAAGTATGCGATTGCATTGCTTGCGCTAAAGCGGCAATTGGGTGTGACGTACAAAACGGCGTGGATGATGCAGCACAAACTATTGAAAGTGATGGTGCCGCGTGAAGCGGGTCGCACACCTAAAGGCCGCGTGGAGATTGACGATGCGTAATTGGGCGGCGGGCGCACCGGTGGCGCGGGCCAGGCCAGAATCACGATAATTCATGGGGTATTTATCTAATGCGCAGGAAATATATGCGGGAAATATCGTGTTTTTCACCATACTCAAGCATATTTCACATTACGTATGGGCCGGTTCCAAACCTGCCCATACTCTGACGTTCGCACCCAGGGCGGGCTTGGAACCCGCACCCTACGCGGTTTTTTTGGCGGCTGCCTTGCGTACTGCGGGTTTTGCGGCGACTTTTCTGAGCGCCGGTTTTTTGGCGGCTGCTTTTTTGACTGCCGGTTTTTTGACAACGGTGTCGACTGCATCTGCGCCTTCGACCTCGGCTGCCGCAGCTTTAACCGCCTTGCCCTTGGCCGGCGCCTTGGCCTTGCGTTCCTCGAACTCGAAGCTGACCTTGCCGTCCTTGCCCTTGACCAGAAAGGCCTTGAACGGACGGCGGGTGCGTTGCGAGACGAAGCCCGGCAACAGGTCGGTCTTGCCTTCATTCAAAAGCTTGACCATTTGCTCCGGCAAAATTTCTTGCTGCAGGATGATGCGGCCGCTGCGGAAATCGCACTCTTTCGGCTTGGCGACGGTCTTTTCGCAGACATAGCCGAGGCCCAATTCATACACGCCGCTGCCGCATTTCGGGCAGGCGCCGAGTGCAGTCTGGCCGCTGAAATCGACCCCTTCGCCATTTTCGCCGCCTTCATCGTTCTGGCCGAAATCGAATTCCATTTTCAGGTTCTTGCGCTCTTCGTCGAGCACGATGCGCAGGATCGCGGCAAACGGGCGCCCCATCTTGGAGCGGAAGCCTTGCAGCGGGCCGATGGTGCGGTTCTTTAGCAACTCCTCGACTTCGGCCACTTCGAACTGGCGGCTGCCGGGGGTTTTGCTCATCGAGAATTCGCACTTGGTGCAGGCGAAACGGCGATAGTTTTCCTTCACCAGGCCGCCGCAATGCGGGCACGGCGTGGTCAGCGTCGCGTAATCGCCGGGGATCGTGTCGTTGTCGTATTCCTTCGCGCGCTTGACGATGATTTGCGTCATCTGGGCGATTTCGCGCATGAATTCTTCGCGGCTGATGTTGCCTTTTTCGATCTGCGACAGCTTGTATTCCCACTCGCCGGTCAGCTCCGGCGAAGTCAGCTCGGACACGCCGAGACCGCGCAGCAGCGTCATTAACTGGAATGCCTTGGCGGTCGGGATGATTTCGCGTCCTTCGCGCAGAAAATATTTCTCGCTCAACAAGCCTTCAATGATGGCGGCGCGGGTGGCCGGTGTGCCGAGGCCCTTGCCGGCCATCGCTTCGCGCAGACCTTCGTCGTCGAGCAGCTTGCCGGCGCCTTCCATTGCCGACAGCAAGGTCGCTTCCGTGTAGCGCGCAGGCGGCTTGGTGACCAGGCCGTTGGCCGCGATCGTGTCGGTCAAGACTTTTTCGCTCTTGGCGACCGGCACCAGATTGCCGGAATTTTCGCTGTCTTTCTCGGCGATTTCCTTGCCGTAAATCGCCAGCCAGCCGGGATTGGTCATGACCTTGCCTTCGGTCTTGAATTGGTGGCCGGAGACTTCGGTAAAACGGGTCGTAACCTGGAACTCTGCTGCCGGGAAGAACACCGCCATGAAGCGCTTGGTCACCAGGTCGTACAGTTTTTGTTCCGGCTCGGACAGGTTTTTCGGCGCTTGCGTGGTCGGGATGATCGCAAAGTGATCCGAAATCTTGCTGTTGTCGAAAATCCGCTTGTTCGGCTTGACCCAGCCCTTGTTCAGAATTTGAGACGCAAACTGCTGGTAATTATTGTTTTCGGACACGGTCGACAGCGTTTGCTTGACGGTGTCGATGTAATCTTCCGGCAGGTGGCGCGAATCGGTCCGCGGGTAGGTCAGCACTTTATGCTTTTCGTACAGGGCTTGCGCCAGACCGAGCGTGTTCTTGGCCGAAAAACCGAAGCGCGAGTTGGCTTCGCGTTGCAGGCTGGTCAGGTCGAACAATCCCGGCGCCATCGAGGTGGTCGGCTTTGATTCTTCGGTGACAATGCCCTGTTTGCCGCGGCAGGCGGCGACGATCGACTCGGCGGCAGCCTTGCTCCACAGCCGTTCCGCGCGTTTTTCGGGATCGGTTTCGTCCTTCTTGTGCCTGGTGTCGAGCCAGCGGCCTTCGTAAATGCCGGCCGCGCAAACGAAATCGGCGCGCACTTCCCAGAAGTCGCGCGGCACGAATTTTTTGATCTTCTCTTCGCGCTCGACCACGATCGACAGCGTCGGCGTTTGCACCCGGCCCACTGTGGTCAGGTAAAAGCCGCCCTCCTTCGAGTTGAACGCGGTCATCGCGCGGGTGCCGTTGATGCCGATCAGCCAGTCGGCTTCGGAGCGGCAACGGGCGGCGTCGGCCAGCGGCAGCATTTCTGCATCGCTGCGCAGCTTGGTGAAGCCTTCGCGGATCGCACCCGGCGTCATCGATTGCAGCCACAGGCGCTGGATCGGCTGCTTGGCTTTCGCGTGTTGCGCGATCAGGCGGAAAATCAGCTCGCCTTCGCGTCCGGCATCGCAGGCATTGATCAGCGCGGTGACGTCCTTGCGCTTGATCAGCTTGTTGAGCACCTTCAGGCGCGCTTCGGTCTTGGCGATCGGATTCAGCGCAAAATACGGCGGAATCATCGGCAGGTGGGCGAAGCTCCATTTGCCGCGTTTGACGTCGTGCTCTTCCGGTACCGCGATTTCGAGCAGGTGGCCGACCGCGGAAGACAACACGTACGCATCGGATTCGAAGTACTCATCGTGCTTGGTGAAGCCGCCGAGCGTCTTCGCGATGTCGTTCGCGACAGAGGGCTTCTCGGCGATGATGAGGGTCTTGGTCATGGGTACATTCTCTAATGGGGAACAGATAGGCGCATTTGCAGCGTGGCGATACGGCATCGCGCCACTGACATTGCAAACCGCAGGATTGTCAAGCGGCCAATGATAAGCGCGTTGCGGCGAACTCTGCAAGCGCCCGAGCCCGGATCAGCCAGAAAGTATGCTTCCGGCGCAATGGCAGCGCAGCATAATGCGTCGATTTAATGCAACAAGCTAATGCAACAAACGCTGCTGCGGCTGCCCGTCGTCGGTGAACAGCTCATCGAAAATCAGCGCATCGGGTTCCTTGCCCTGGCTCCACAGCACCAGCAGCACGATGATCTTGAGCTTGTCCTGCGGCATCGGCGACTCGTTTACCGCCAGCGCGCGCTCGATGACGATCTCGCGCTGGATCGCATCCAGCACCAGGGCCTGCTCCAGGAACTGGATGAAGCCGATCGCCGCCGCGCCCAGCACGCAGGACTCCTGCTCCGGGTAGATGCGCAAGCCGAAAGAAAACGCGGTCTGCTGCTGCGGGTACTGGTTGACGAAGGCATCGGTCGCCTGGGCCAGATGCTGCAGCCAGTCGAGCGCTTCGGAAATTTCATCATCTTCAAAGCCGACCGCCGACAACTTCCTGGTCAGCGCTGCTGCATTCGGACAGGCATCCGGGCGGTAATATGTTTCGTAGAGATATACAAGGATGTCAAACATGGCTCTACTCCGGCGTTAGGGTCGCTGCGAGACAATCAAGGTCTCTGGAGCCATTACTATGTCACATTATCCCGAAATCAGCCAAAACAGCCGTTTTCCATCGGGAAGCCGGGCAGGAACCCGGCCGCCGGCAAGCGTTTGCCACCCGGCTTTTGCAATACGGTCAAACGCAATACGCCGTCAGCGCACGCCACCAGCACGCCATCCTGCGGATTGGCCGCCAGCACACGCCCGGGCGGCAATCCGGCGGCGTTTGACAGCGGCAGCACCTGCGCCTGCCACAGCTTGAGCGTGACGCCATTGAACACCGCAGATGCGCCCGGAAACGGATTAAAGGCCCGGATTTTGCGCGCTATCGCGGTGGCCGGCTGGTTGAAGCCCAGCAACGCCTCCTGCTTGCTAATCTTGGCCGCGTAATTGACGCCCTCGGCCGGTTGCGGGATGGCGGCCAGCTGGCCCAGCTGCAGCCGTTGCAGCGCCTGCACGATCATCTCGCCGCCCAGTGCAGCCAGCTTGTCGTGCAGGCTGCCGGTGGTGTCGTCAGCGGCAATCTGCAAGCGCTCGGTTTGCAGCATCGGCCCGGTATCGAGCCCTTGGTCCATCTGCATGATGGTGATGCCGGTTTCAGCATCGCCGGCTTCGATCGCGCGATGGATCGGTGCCGCGCCGCGCCAGCGCGGCAACAGCGAGGCGTGGATATTGATGCAGCCAAGGCGCGGGATCTCCAGCACGCTGGGCGGCAGTATCAGGCCGTATGCAGCCACCACCATCACGTCATGCTCGGTGGCGCGCAGCAATGTGTGCGCGTCCCGCGCCTGCTGCGGGTACTTGCCGTCCAACCGCAGCGATGCCGGCTGCGCCACAGCGACGCCGTGCGTCACCGCATATTGCTTCACCGGCGAAGCCTGCAGCTGCATGCCGCGCCCGGCCGGTCGGTCGGGCTGGCTCAACACCAGCGCAATCTCGAAACCGGCCTGATGCAGCGATTGGAGCGCCGTCGCGGCGAATTCGGGAGTTCCTGCAAAAATAATTTTCATGGGCAGTATTGTACGAAGAGCCCTGCCAAATTGCACGCGCCGTCCATGTGCGGCAGGTTGATTGCATGAAAGAACATATTGGATTCACTACTGCATATCGGACACAAAACACACGAAAAGCACGAATAGAACGTGCTGATGATGGCCGCATTATCAGTTTCAATCTGGATAGCTTACTTAATTTTCATGCGTTCTTGTCTGTCGCGCTTTTCGCAGAAATTGCTTTTCAGCATGACGAGAATGCCTAACATCAGTTAAATAAAATTTAATGGAACGAGCTTATAGATCATGCGATGATTGTCGTGTGGAAATATTTTTCCCTGCCAAGCCCAGCATCCGGTGAGGTTCCGGCGCTGTCGGCTCAGGACATCGCGTGGAGACTACGGCTTTGCATTGCACCATTTTTCCCTACCCGACGACAACCGAAGACCGCCGATGCCTATGCTGGACAATGCAACTATCACCATGGATCAGCTCCGGGTCGGGCTGTATATCCATCTCGACCTGAAGTGGTTTGAACATCCGTTTGCGTTCAGTCATTTCAAGATCAAGAACGAGGAGCAGATCAGGACCATCCGCAGCCTGGGCCTGAAGAGCGTGCGTTGCAACCCGTCCCTGAGCGAAGCCGGTCCACCGCCGCAGGGTTCGCCCCGGAGTGCAGCGCAGGGCGCGCCGCAGCAGGCGGCGCAGCAAGCGCTGCCGGATATGGCATCGGATATGGCGCCGGACATAGCGCCGGCGCTGGCAGCCAAGCGCGCGATGATAGCGCGCATCCAGCAACAGCGCGAGGCGGCGGCGCGTATCGAGAATGCGTTCGTCAATACCGCCAAAACCATCCGCGACATAGACAAAAATATATTCTCCAAGCCGGCGGAAACCGTGCGTCAGGCAACCCAGTTGGTGACGCAGATTGCCGATTCGATCATTTCCGAACCGGAGCTCGCGATTCATGTAATGGGCGACCAGATGGGCGGCGAGGAATTGTATTTCCATTCGCTCAACGTCACCATCCTGTCGATGATGATGGCGCGCGACATCAAGCTGCCGCAGCCGGTGGTCGGTGCGCTGGGGATGGGCGCGCTGTTCCACGATATCGGGCACAAGGAAATCCCGAACAAGATCCTGCTGAAAATGGAGCCGCTGAGCCAGGCCGAACGCCACTTCTACCAGCTGCATCCGCAATACGGAGTCGACATCGGCCTGCGGCTGCAGTTTGCCTCCAGCACGCTGGCCATCATCCGCGAGCATCACGAACTGTTCGACGGCAGCGGCTATCCGACAGCACTCAAGGGCGAAGCGATCGGCTTGCTGTCGCGCATCGTCGCCATTGCCAACCATTACGACGAACTGTGCAATCCGTTCAATATCAACAATGCGCTGACTCCGCATGAAGCGCTGTCGCTGATGTTTACCAAACTGCGCAGCAAATTCGACCCGAAGCTGCTGCAGGTCTTCATCCGCTGCCTCGGGGTTTATCCGCCCGGCACCATCGTGCAGCTGTCCAACGGCGTGATCGGCATGATCACCACCATCAACACCGCCAGGCCGATGAAGCCGATGGTCATGATTTACGATGCGGACATCCCCAGGGAGGAAGCGATCCTGGTCGATATGGAGCGCGAAACCGACATCAATATTGCGAAAGCGATCAGGCCGGCGCAAGTGCCGCGGGAAATCTACAACTACCTGAGCCCGCGCAAGCGGATCAGTTACTACTTCGATGCAGGCAAGGCCGGCCAGGAAACGGGTCCAAAATGAGCAGCATTGAACGCCTGATGCTTGACCACAGTCCGCACATGATGCTGCTGGTTCGACCCGGCGATTTGCAGATCGTGATTGCCAACCACGCCGCACAGCAGACGCTCGGGTATTCCGAACCAGCGCTACTGGCGCTGCGGATCACCGACATCGAAAGCGCGTTGCAGGACGTTTTTTATTGGGAAGATGTCAGCAACGGCCAATATCTGGACATCGACGCCCAGGAAGGGCTGTATCAGTGCGCCGATACTTCGATGCTGCCGGTTATGAAATCGATCCGGGTGGTGCAGCATGACGGCGCGCCGCTATTGCTGGTGCAAGCCCGGGATGTGCAAAACGAACGCAAGGTCGAGGAAACCCTGGCGCACACGCTGTCGCAGCTGAGGGCGACGCTGGAATCGACCGGGAACGGGATTCTGGTGATCGATGGGCAAGGCAACATCGCCAGCATGAACCGCCTGCTCAGCAAAATGTGGGGCATTCCCAACGACTTGCTGCTGAAACGCAATGATGCGGCGATCCTCGACTTTATTGCCGCGCGCGTGCTGGAAACCGATACCTGCCGCGCGCGCTTGCAGGAAATCGTCGACAGCCATGAAACCGAGGACTTGTTCCGGCTCAGGGATGGCCGTTTTTTCGAATGCACATCGCGGCCGCAATATCTGGGCGAACGCATCATCGGCCGCGTTTTCGGCTACACCGACATCACCGAACGGATGTTGGCCGAAGCGGCGCTGCGCGACTCGCGCGACCAGCTGGAGCAGCGGGTGCAGGCACGCACCGCCGACCTGCAAACCGCGAACCTGACGCTGCACGCCGAAAAGGCGCGCCAGGAAGTGCTGATCAGGAAACTCGAACAGGCGCAGAACCAACTGCTGCAATCGGAAAAAATGGCCTCGATCGGCCAACTGGCGGCCGGCGTTGCGCACGAGATCAACAATCCGGTCGGCTTCGTGAACTCCAACCTGGGAGCGTTGCAGCGGTATACGCAGGATATGCTCAAATTGCTGGATGCCTATGAACATCTGGAAGCATCGCTGGCGGACGACATGCTGCACGACATAAAGCGGCTGAAGCAGGAGATCGACGCCACATTCCTGCGCGAAGACATCGGCAACCTGCTAAGCGAGTCGCTGGACGGCTTGCAGCGCGTCAAGCGCATCGTGCAGGATTTGAAGGATTTTTCCCACGTCGACGAATCGGAGCGGCAGTGGGCGGATCTGGAAAACGGGCTCGACAGCACTCTCAGGGTGGTGTGGAACGAACTCAAGTACAAGGCCGAAGTCGTCAAGGAATATGGCGCGATCCCGCAGATCGAGTGCTTCCCGTCGCAGCTCAACCAGGTGTTCATGAACCTGCTGGTAAATGCCTCGCATGCGATCGCAGAGCATGGCCGGATCACGATCCGCACCGGCCAGGACGAAGACAATGTCTGGGTCGAAGTCGAAGACAGCGGCAAGGGCATCCAGCCCGAACACCTGGGGCGGATTTTCGAGCCGTTCTTCACCACCAAACCGGTCGGAAAAGGCACCGGACTCGGGCTGTCGCTGTAGTACGGCATCGTGCAAAAACACGGCGGGCGGATCGATGTCAGGAGTGAACCTGGTAAAGGTTCGGTTTTCAAGATGGTGCTGCCGCGAAGCGCAGGCACGGGCAACAGGGTGCCGGCCTAAAGGCCGCTACTTGCGCCCGCCCCGCAGGGCGGGCGCGGCCTCCTCGTCCCTCGTGCCAACCCTACGCGGCTATTTCAACAGTCGATTGGAATATGACAAGATTATGGGGTATATTACAAAATACCGAATATCCCGCATATATATGCTGCCTGTTTAAAAATACACCTATTTGTATATTACCGGCACCGAGTGCCGCCGGAGGCTGATTTCAGGCCGATGTTCGGGCATGCAAGCAGCCTTTGCGAACCAGTGCCGGCGGCTCACGGCAGGCCGCGGCCAGAGTTACCTTACTGATGTTACGCAACTTCATTTCGGCAAAAAATACTGTAGATTTCTCTGGATCGCGACCACCCTCTCTCTCGACCTCTCTCCCACAAGTGGGAGAGAGGAGAAATGCTCCCTCGCCCGCTTGCAGGAGAGGGCTGGGGAGAGGGGCTTTAAATGGTCGGTATCTGGCAAGCCAGGCAGATTAAGAAAACACAAAATCGTCGGATTGAGCCCTTGGTTCGCAGCTTTCATGGATCAATCCGTAACGTCAGTTACCTTGGCTGCGCGCGCAGTTCAATCTTTCGACCCTCTTTTGAAACGCAGGCCGAATCCGAAATGGTCGTTCACCAGCTCGTGCGCGCTCTTGCCACCGGCCTGCTTGAAATATTCGACCAGTTTGGTTATCTGCAGCTTGCCACCATTATTTTCAATCATCGCAATCGCGCACATCGATGCATCGGTGCCGTTGTCGAGCCGGACTTCCACCGGCGCCTGGCCGGGTGCCTCGATGCTGACCACGCCGTTGGTGGCGGCCCAGTTTGGCGCACCTTCATAGATAAAAGTAAAGATCAAGATGCGTTTGATCTGATTAAGCTGGTCGCCGTTGATGAACAGATTTTCACCATCGGTATTGGTGCCGGAACGGTCGTCGCCCTCCAGATGGACGAAGGGCTGCTGGTTGAAATTGCCCCAGCTGTTGCCGAGCGCCTGCACGCAGCCCGGACTGCCATCGGCCATCTGGAACAGGCAGCCGAGATCGAGGTCGATGCCGCCGCCCGATTTCGGCTGGGCGCTACCCAGAATCTTGTTCAGGAAACCCGTCTTCTGGGGTGCGGCGGCAGGCAGCGCAGCCTGATTCCAGTTCAGGTTGACGCGGATGCGTCCGAAGCCGCGGCTGCCGGCTTTCTCCAGCGAAACCTTGTCGCCACGCTTCTCGAGCGTGATCTTGGACAGCGATATCTTCTTTGCTGCTGGCACCGGAGCGCTCTGCGCCTCGGTGCCGCCGAAATGCGTCAGCAGCGCGGACATGCCGCCGTTAAATCCCTGGCCGACCGCGCCAAAGCGCCACTGGCCGTCGCGCTTGTAAACTTCGCCGACGATCACCGCTTTTTCATCCTGGAAATCGGCACCCGAAAACGGAAAATTGGCGCTACCCAGGCGCATCGAACAGGGTCCCAGCTTGCGCATGGTGCCTTCGCCGCCAATCGACGCCGCAAAGACCAGCTTGTGTATTGCCTCCGGCAAGCGCGCCACATCGGTGGTGAAAGTCGACTTGCCATCGCCGATCTCGAGCGTCACGGCGCCGCCCGGGCAGGATTTCTGGTTGAAGAAAACCATGTAACGGTCATCGGATAACTGGTCATTGGCATCCAGCCCGAAGCAGGCAATGTCGACATCCATGCCCTGCGCCGCAATGTTCAGTACGATCGGAAAGGCACCGGCGCATCCGATGTCAGCCAATTTGCCTTTTTGTCCTCGTGTGAAATCGGTCATTGCGTTCAATCCTTAGGTTGTGGGTTGAGCCTACTGTAAATTAATCGGGGTGATGGCAGCGACCTCGTCGCTGCCATGGTGGACTCCGAACACCCGCGCCTGCTCGACGACGCCATGCGCCCAGGCCCGATGGGTGGCGACTTCGCACATCGAATCGTGCATCTTGAATACGGCCGGACTGGCTTGATCCATGATCCGCAGCGCCACTTCTACATCGGTCGGCTGAACCCGATAGTGCTGCTCGATCAGAGCGACCTGGCTCGGATGAATCGCGGTCTTGCCGACCATCCCGTGCGCCAGATCTTCTTGCACTTCCTGCGCCAGCAGCGCCGGATTGTCCAGATGTTCGAACACCGGCGCAGTCAGTACGAATCCGTACGGACGAAAGGTGGTCACCAGTTTTGAAATCACCGGTCCGAGCGGCGTGCGGTAAATCGTCATGTTGCGCGGCCGCCGTATCCCCAGCAGCGCCAGCAGATCGTTGCCGCCGATGCGCAGCGCCAGAATGTGGTCGCGCACGCCCGGCTGCTCCAGGCATTGGCGAAACAGTTTCATCTCCGCGTCGTCGAACACCTCGGCCGTTTCCAGCGTCGGCATCAGCATGTAATCGGTCTTGCGCACTTGCCGAAAATACGCGTCGAAGTTGTGGCTCGTGGTTTTGGGCAGCACGAAGCCGGTCAGTTTTTCCGCGCCGGGCATCTCCAGCACCCGTTTCATCACGTCCGGATTACGCACCCGCACGAAGCGGTCGGTGCCGGGACGCGCAACCATCTGTTGCAGCATCAGCGACAAATTGAACAGCGCATAACTCAGCTCACTATCGGCTACCGCATCTTCAGTACAAAAGATGACCGAGCGCAGCTCGCCAAGCAATGCGCCGTCGGCGATCTGCTGCAAATCCTTGTGCGTCGCAGGCACGTACAGCGAGGCGCCCAGCGTTCTTATATTAGCCATCCAATGCACTCCTTATGAGCGATGCGGCCTGGTATGGCAGGTCTGGATCGATGCTTATCGCAACCGATTTTTCCACCGCGAGCAGTTTCAAATGCGCGACGTCCGGCGCCTCGGGATCGCGCAGAATCAACAGCCGCGGCACCCTGCGCAACAGCACGCGGGTCGCCTCCCCGATGCCTGGCTTGATCAGATTCACGTCATTGATGCGATGCTGCGCCATAGTTGCACGCAGGAATTCGGCCGAGATCGCCGCGACCTTTGCCCGATCGATCGGCGCAGCATCCGGGATGCCATCGCGTTCAGCCAAGGCCACCCCATCGGCACTCAATCCATCGGCAAACGCGCGCGACTGATCGTGCGCTTCAAAATCTTCGTAATACACGCAGCCGTGAAAATCGGTGGGACCGATAGCCTCGTTCAGTACCGAACGGCTGACCAGCCCCGATACGGTGGCATTCAGGATGCTGGACGGAATCAGGTAGTCGCTTGACGACGCCGCGCACGCGGCGGTGCCGGCCAGATCCGACAGCACGTACAGGCCGCTGTCGATCGCTACCTGATTGCGCTGGTTGAAATCAATCACTGCCTGCTCCAGCACGCGCGAAATCACGCCTTTGCCGGTCCAGCCATCGATGAAAACGATCGACTCCGGCGCATGGCCTTGATCCAGAATATGCTGCAACGCGACCTGGTCGATGCCGCGGTCGCGGATGATGGAGACTGAATAATGCACCGCCTGACGCCCCATCACCCGCTGCAACAGATGCTTGAGAATGACGCCGACCGGGGTGCCGGCGCGCACCAGCGACACCAGCGTGATCGAACCCGTCCGGCGCGCTGCAATCAGCGCCGCCAATGCCAGACAATCGCGCGCCATCTGCTGCCGATTGGCAGCGAAGGCATGGTTGAACACCTGCAGGTAGCGCACCGACGGCAGCGCTTCCGGTGACAGCATTTCGCTGTAGTGACGGGCGCCGGACTGGATCAGCTGCTCCTTATGCGCGACATCGACAAACGGTTGCTGTGCCAGCCGCTTCAACAGAAATTCGACGTCGTCCGGCCGGTAGCTGCCGCAAAATCCCGTGGCATTGGTCATAATCATAATGCGGCCAGCGTCAGTGCCGCCAGTTGGCTGCCTTTCGGGATGATCGCGTAGTCGCATGCAGCCATGAAACGCGCATCCGATTTGCTGTCGCCCATGCCGAAGGTCATGATCTCGCCGTGTTCGGCTTCCAGCCGCTGGCGCAGATACGCGACTGCGCGCGCCTTGTTGAGCGACTTTGGCAGCACCGCCAGATTGTTGCCGTTGCGGTGGAGAAAGAAATCGTTGCCCGCAGTCGCAATCCAGGGCGCGACCGCCTCGCGTTCGACTTGCTCGAGACGCTCGGCTATTTTTTCAGGGTCCTTGAGCACGATATAGAACGGAGTCGCGCAATCCTCGATCAGGCGCGCACGCCCTTGCAGACCTGCGCTGGCGGAGTAATCGTCAATAATCTGCATCACTTCGCGCAAGCCACCGAGCGCCTGTGCCATATCCGCTTGCATCAGCGCAAGCCAAACCGGATCGACGGTGCCATCAGGCGCCAATACGACGCCACCGTAATCGATGATCGAATAGCTGGAAAACGGCAAATCTACCCGATGGAAAGCATCGCGATTGCGCGCGGTGGTCGGAATCAGCGTCATGTCGCGCGCAATCAACGCAAAGAAAGCGCGCTGGCGCGCGGTCGTGAATGAACAGGCAGCGCCGTCCTTCAGGTACGCGGCGGGACGCAAGTCTTCCTCCGTCGCACATTTGCCCGGCGTCTGGAACAGGGTGTCGTCAAGGTCGACGAACAGGAATTTCTTCAATGGCATTCTCGGATAAAAAATGAAACAGACGACCGCCAACCGCATCCGCAAGCTGCTGCAGTTCTGCGTTCGGTGGTGTCTCGTGGCAAATGAAAACGTGATCGTACTGGCCGGGCGCGACGTTATAGATAAAATTCGCCACGCCTTCGCCGTAGTTGTCGGGAAAGCGCAGCGCGTGACCGACCGCGCCCCATTGCAAAATCGGGGAACGGGTGGTCGATTGCACCACGACGTCGATGCCGCGCTGCTCAAGCCCACGGCCCAGCAAAAAAGCCATGTGCATGAATTCGCCGGTACCGAGTACCAGCACCCGCTCGCCATCGCCAATCGCAGCGCGCAAGCGCGCGGCCAAGGCATCCGGCACGGCAAGCTGACGATCGACGCCCAGCCGGCCGAATGCAGCGCTGGCACCACGGTCGGCGTGCGCTTCGAATAATTGCGCGGCATCCGCTGTCGGTTGCAACTGGCCGGCGGTGAACGCATATTCACCACTGAGCAGCGCGCCGATCGTGACATCGAGTCCGAAGCGCTGCGGCAACGCATCGTTGGCCGCCTGCCCCATGAAGTTGGTAATTGTCGCCAGATGCACGCGCGCAATCGCCGGATTGAGCGCGCGGCAGGCTGCGGTCAGATTCAGGAAGGTGTTGCCGGTGCTGGCCTCGTCATCGATCAATACCAGCAAACGTGCCGACAGCAAAAGATCGTGCAAATCTGCGTCTGCAGGCATGTGCAAAAATTGCCGCGGCGCATGGCTATGCGCTTCTTCAAACTCGATAATAGGCGTATCGCCTACGTGATAGCGCGAGGTGTGCAGGAACAGCGCCGAGCAATCGGGATGGGCATCCTTATATGCCTCAAAAACGCCCTGCCCCAATCCGATCGCCGTTTCTGCCATCGCGATGAAGACTACCGGTCCCGGCAGATTCGCCGGAACCTGCGCGGCCAGCGCGACATGAATGTCACGCATCGCCTGTGGCGTCACCGGCCAATGCTTGCCCAATACCTTACTCAGGAACAGGAAGCCGCGCTTGGCGTTGGCACGCGCAGCAAACCCGATCAAATCGTCCAGACGGAACGCACCGGTATCGACTTTCAGCTGCATGTGGCCGGTCGGCAGCGTTATGCTGCGCACTTCTGCCGGTACGCTGCTCGGGTTTTGCACATCTTGCTGGATTGCGCTCACGGCAACTCCGTCGCGTGTGCCAGTTCGCCCACGCGGATTCCGGCGCGGATCGGCGCAATCCGCAGGCCATCGAAACCGCGATCAAATCCGCGCAAAGCCAGATACGGCAGATTCGGGCCGGCAAGACATGCCATCGCAATCCCGCCCGACATGCGCGGATTGATCTCCAGCAAGCCGAGCCCATTTCGGCCTTCGCGAAATTGCACATTGAATATGCCGTTCAAGCCGTACGCGGCGGTGAGCTGCCGGGTGCTTTCCAGAATATCCTCGCGCATGTCGATGGTTTGCCCCTGACCTGCGACCAGCGCTTTCTTGCGCGCAATCGCACACACCAGCCGCCCGTTATCGCCGACGCAATCGACGCTGTATTCGTGCCCATCCAGATATTCCATCACCAGCATGGTGCGAAAGCCGTCCATCGCCGCGAATCCGCGCCGCAGGTCGTCCAGACCGATGTGGTACTGCACCCCTTCGAGCAACAGTTGCGCGCTGGAGCGCTCTTCATCGATAACGCTGAAACCCAGCCCGTACACCGATTGCGAAGGCTTGATGCACAGCGTCGGATGCTGTTGCCTAAGTTCGCGATAGGCTGCGTCGAACTGCGCGACAGTTTCAACCACGCGAAATGCGGCCGGCGGCGCCAGTTGCACATCCACCGTTTGATAAAAACGCGCCTTGTCATGCAGCAGATCCAGCACGTGCTGCGACGCCGCGCACAGCACCCGGGTGCCAAGTTGTGCGAACTGTTCACGCGCGGCAGAAACCAGGCCGGCTTCCTTGCCGGGCACGAAAATGCCGATGCGGTTGACGCGGCAGAAATGCAGGCACCAGTCCAGATAGGCGTCGCCTTTCAGCCCGCTCGGCTCGACCGCGGATTCGTGCGCAGCCAGAAAAGCCGGCGCATGCGGATTGGTATTGCTGCACACGATGTGATAATCGCTAACGGAATTGGCAGCAGCATCCGCCTGACGAATCAGGCGGATCGCTGCGGCAACCGATGAAAATGTTTTATTGAACCAGACGCGCTGCATGGATTCCTTATAGATTGGGATTTACGCAAAATTGTTCCAGCAAGGCGCAACGACGAAGACAGTACGAATAGTACGGCGAGGAGTTGCAACGCCGCTGGGGCGGTTTTGCGTAAGTCCTATAGGTGTGGAGTGATTTGCGGCATCAGCTCGGCGAAGGTGCGGCCATTGCCGATTTCGCCGATCGCGTGCATTTTCCATTCGGCGTCATGGCGATACAGCTTGGCCATGATCTGCGCGTTATGCGCTCCCAATGTCGACAGATTGAAGCGCGCGACTTCCTGGTTGTTGCTGGCGTTGACAATGCGGCAGGTAGCGTTTTCGATCTGCGAGAAATTCTGGCCGGTGAAGCTGTTGACGGTAAACACCAGGCTCTTGACGTTGGCCGGCACTTGGGTCAGGTCGACCACGATTTGCTCGTCATCGCCATCGCCTTCTCCGGTGCGGTTGTCGCCGGTATGTACCACCGAACCGTCGTTTGATTTCAGCTGCCGGAACCATACTGCGTCGGTCTGATTGCCCTGCGCGTCGAACATGATGCAGGATGCATCGAGATCGATTTCCTGCGTCTTGCTGCCAAAACCGAGGAAACCCTTGGTCTTCATTGCATCCCAGCCGAGACCCATGATGATCTTGGTCAATTTAACGCCGGCCTCTTTGTCGAGAGATATTTTTTGACCTTTTTGCAGATTGATCGCCATGCTGTACTCCTTGAATGATTGCTTTGTTACTGAAGTTAAAAATTGTCCACGAAAGACACGAAAATCACGAACCGGATTCAGCACCAGGCTATTTTAAAAAAACGACGAGTATTGCCATTTTTATGGCAATTGCCGCATATATTTGTTGAGCATAAAAATATACTCACACGTTACTGGTTTCGTTCGGTGGCAGCAATTCACCTTTTTTCGTGCCTTTCGTGTTTTTCGTGGACAATGCTTTTGCCCTGATGAATCTGGACAGCAGGACAGCATCCGACGCCTACTTCTTCATCAGGGCGGCAAATGCATCGCGATTGCGCGAACAGACATAAACCTTGCCCGAACCGCTGAAGCGCAACACGACGCCTTCGCCGCTGGTGGCGCTGTTGACCAGGTTGCCTAACATACCGCCGATGCCACCACCGCCGGCAGCGCCGGTGGTTACCGAAATCTCGTAATGCAAAGTGCTGTCCCAGCAGACCACGTGGGCGTTATCGATGATTACATCCTTGCCGGCGGCGACCTCGAGTTGAAACATCGAGCCGAAGCCGGATACGACCACCTGGCCGCTGCCGGATGTTTCCATGATGAAAAAACCGCCCGACTGCGCAAACAACGCATTCCCGATGTTCTGCGTGCGCACCTTCATTTCGGTGCCAGAAGTAGCGGCCACGAACGCGCCATCGCTGAGTAAATACTGGCGCTTGCCGACGTCGATGATTTCCAGCGCGCCGGGCAGCGCCGGTGACAGCAGACAGTCACCATCGCCACGGACCGCCTCGATGTGCTGCTGGAAGAACGATTCGCCATTGGCAAAGCGGCGCATGATGGCGCTGCCGATGCCGCCGTTCATGCGGCCCTTGAGATCCAGCGTGGCTTCCATCATCACCATCGCGTCGGACTCGCAATAGATCTTGTCGCCCTTGGTCAGCGCGACGTGCAGAAATGGATCAACATCGCCGGTTGAGGTAAATACTGTCATGTCGAATTGCCCTACGGTGGATTGCGGTGAACGGCGCAGCTGGTGAGAAAAACCTTGGTCCACATAAAAAAGTAGGCTGGGCTAACGCTGTATCAGTCCAGCCTACGTCATCCCTTTTGGGATTTTAAGCGCTGATGCCGAACGAGCGTGCCAGCGGGCCGAGACCGCCTGCAAAGCCTTGCCCGACCGCCTTGAATTTCCATTCGGCGCCGGCGCGATAGATTTCACCGAAGATCATCGCGGTTTCAGTCGAGCTGTCTTCCGACAAGTCGTAGCGCGCGATTTCCTTGTCGCCATTGGCGTCGACGCAGCGAATAAAAGCCTTGGCAACCATGCCGAAGTTTTGCTTGCGCGCATCCGCATCATGAATCGTGACACCGATCGAAATTTTATCGATATCAGCAGGAACCTTCGACAGGTCGATCACGATTTTTTCGTCGTCGCCCTCGCCTTGACCGTCTTTGTTGTCGCCAGCGTGGGTGACCGAGCCATCGGTCGATTTCAGGTTGTTGTAGAAAATGAAGTCGGCGTCAGAACGTGCCTTGCCATCCGCTTTTAGCAGGAATGCGCTGCCGTCAAGATCAAACTCCTTGCCGTCAGTTGCGCGCGGGTCCCATCCGAGCCCGATCACCATTTTCGTGAGGGAAGGTGCTTCTTTGCTCAGATTGACGTTGCCGCCTTTTTGTAGACTAATTGCCATGGGTCATGCTCCTTGAGAAAGTGAATTACCGTGGTGAACTTGTTACTGTAAATCCTACTGTACATCCACGCCGTGATGAATGGCCAACGCGCGCAGACCGCCCGCATAGCCCTGCCCTACTGCCTTGAATTTCCAATCGGTGCCGTAACGATAAACCTCGCCGAAGACCATTGCGGTTTCAGTCGAATAATCTTCCGAAAGATCGAATCGGGTAACTTCGACCCCTGTTTCGAGGTTCACCAGACGGATGAACGCGCCATGCACCATGCCGAAATTTTGCTTGCGCTGTTGCGCCTCGTGAATCGTGACCGCCACCACCAATCGGGTAATGATCACCGGCACCTGCTCCAGCTTGATCTTCAGCGCTTCGTCGTCGCCGTCGCCTTCACCGGTGCGGTTGTCGCCGGTGTGCTCGATCGCGCCGCACGACGAGCGTAGCTGGCCATAGAATATGAAGTCGCTGTCGCTGCGAACGCGGCCGTTTTCGGTGACCATGAACACGCTGGCGTCGAGATCGAAATCGGCACCATCGGCAGACCGCGCATCCCAGCCAAGGCCGAGCAGCACCTGCTTCAGATTCGGATCTGTTTTGGAGAGGTTGACGTTAGCGCCCTTTTGCAAGCTGATTGCCATGCTTGATTATCCCTTTGGGTGAATGATGCTATTTATCGGAGATCAATCGAAGCGCATCCGATTCCATGATTTGCGCACGCTTGTAGCGCACTGAAGACCACAGAGACAAGCCGATGAACGCAACGCCCGACAAGCCGGTGAACCATTCCGAAATATGAAACTTCACGCTGGCCAGCATGATCAGCGCCAGGATGCCGATCGCGTAATGCGCGCCGTGCTCGAGGAAAACGAACTCTTCCAGAGTGCCTTTGTGCACCAGGAAAACTGTCATCGAACGCACGAACATGGCGCCGATAGCCAAGCCTAACATGATGATGACCACATCGCTAGTGATGGCAAAGGCGCCGATCACGCCATCAAAACTGAACGACGCATCCAGCACTTCCAGATACAGGAAGCCGCCGATGCTGCCGCGCTTGACGACGTCGCCGACAGTCGGATCGCCTACTTCATTCTCCAGCAGGTCGCTGAGGAAACTGACTGCCAGATACACCACAATGCCGCCGACACCGGCCATCAGCACCGATAGTTTCTGCGCCTCAGGAACCAGTGTCATGCAGCCGAACACCGCCAGCAGCGCCAACAGGTTAGACAAGCCTTCATTGCCGTGCTTGCCCATTTTTTCTTCGATCCAGCCCAGCCAATGCAATTCCTTTTCCTGATCAAACAGAAAATTCAGGAATACCAGCAGCAGGAAAGAGCCGCCGAAAGCGGCGACCTGGGCGTGATTTTCAGTCAGATGACGCGAATATTCTTCGGGCGTGTTCAAAGCCATCGTCATCACATCGACCAGTCCGAGGCCGGTTGCAATCGACACGATCAGAATTGGGAATACCAGACGCATGCCGAACACCGCAACGATGATACCGACTGTCAGGAACAGCTTTTGCCAGAACGGATCCCAGTTTTTCAACACCGATGCATTCACCACCGCGTTATCGAAAGAGAGCGAAACCTCCATGATCGACAGGATGCTCGCGATGAAGAGCGCCTGCGCGGCGCCCGCCGCACCGCCGATGCTGTAACCCCACCACGCCGCCAGGGCGAGAAGAATAATCGTGACGAAGAATGACACCCTGAAATGCTGCATGTTGATTTCCTGACTAACGGTATAAGAGGATGAAAAAGCGCTGAAAAAAATTGTTTTGAAATGCATTGATCGGCCAAGACAAGCAAGCATCTGGTGCTCGATCAAATTGAACAATATCACATCTAATCGGCTTTCGAAAATAAGGGAACGACAAAATATAACGGATTATCTTAATGTTTTTGAAATAATAATGGATTCGGAAGTCCTTGAAATAATTCTGTAATACCTATGAAATACTGGCAGAAACTGCAGTTTCATGCGATGATTTCAACTAACTTATATACATAAATCAATCCGGCATAATTTTTTACCGGATAGCTTGAGGATGGAACAATGACCGCATCTGTAGCGACCTGGAGCATGCCATTAAAAGGAGTGCGACTGCTCTACATGCACGAAACCGATGCTGCGATCCTGATCGGGCTCGAAACCGAGAACAAGGCCGCTGCCTGTCCGGCCTGCGGCTCTGCCGCAGTGGTCGGGTACGGCAAGATGATCTGGCGCATCCGCGACCTGCCGATCAAGAAAAAAACCGTGTTCCTGGAAATCAGGCGACGCCGCCTGCGTTGCCGCGATTGCCTGGTGACTTTCAATGAACCGGTATCGCAGGTCTCCGCGCATCACCGCGCAACGTTACGATTGGTGCAAAACGTCTGGAAAATGGCCTTGCGTCAGCCGTTTACCGTGCTGTCGAAAACCTTGGGCATGGATGAAAAGACCATCCGGAATATTTTCAAGGACAGCTACGATGCGCAGGCCAGCGCGTTCAGGGTCGGATCGTGCCGGCCGGCACCGGCGGCGCTGGCAATACGGCTGCCGGTCATACTGCGCCGCCAGCGCGTGATGTGGTTCAACCCCGCCCAGTGCACCTTAGTCGAGATGGATGCCCAAGCGACGCCGGAATCGATTCATGCAAGCGTGCAGCGCATCGCCAGAAATGGCGTGGGCAGGATCACCCTGCCGCCCGACGCCGCGCTGATCAAGGCGCTGCAAGCGGCAACCGAATCGCCGCTGATGCTGCACCCGCCATCGATGCGCGCGGCATGCCGCACCGCGATCGAACTGGGCCGCAGCATCGACCAGGTTGACCAAGTGTCGGTGTATGTCAATGCGCTGTCACGCTTCATCGGCGCACAAAGCGCAGCAGAAGCCAGCCGCCTGTGGCAGGATTTGCAATCACCGCCGCAGCAATTGCAACCGAATATGGGTCCGTTAATCGCGGCGCTCACATTGCTGCCGGCCGGATGCTTCGATGCATTCGGCGAGCCGGAACATGGGTGCGACCTGCTGGCCGAGCAACTGGAGTCCATATTGAGCAGCCGGTTTTCGAGAAGATCCTACGATGTGATTTGTGCCATCGCGCTGCATGACAAGACGCTGCAAAAAACCGCCAGAACCGGCGTGGCAGAACACGGCGCGCATCTGGGCTACCAGAAGACCAACTATGGCACCTCGATGCCGAAACTGCTGGCGAGGCTTGAAAAACTGGCGCGTGACAGCGAGAGCGGCGAGGCCGGAATACAACTTTGATCGAACCGCCTCCAACTTGCCATAAGGAATTAAAAAATAGGGAGTATTAAACAAAAAAGCTAGTTATCCGCATGTTTTATATGGGCATAAAAAAATACATTATCCAGTATATTTAAAGCACCGCAACTGTCGGAAGAGTCCGCTGCAGTTATAATGAGATCCTGCCCAAATCAGCGGCTCCGCTACCCGTTGCCTAAGATGCGCAAATTCAACCAAAAATTTCAACCCATACAATGGAGCAATCATGAGCAATAAAGGGCAAATGTTACAAGACCCCTTCCTTAACGCGTTACGCGAGGAGAACATCCCGGTTTCCATGTTCCTGGTAAACGGCATCAAACTCCAGGGCCAGATCGAATCCTTCGACCAGTATGTAGTCTTGCTGCGCAATGCTACCGTGATCCAGATGGTCTACAAACATGCGATCTCCACCGTAGTTCCAGTGCGCCCGATCACGCTCAACCTTGGGCCGGAAGCGCAATAAGGCATCGCAGGATGGGCGCGGCATTGGCGGGCAACACAATTGGCATGCGGCGCAATGCATTTGCCCATCCGATGCCGCGAACCACTATTCCAGTGGTAATGGGAAGCAAGAGCTTCGGACTCTTCGGACTTTTCGGATTTAATGCATGCCTTGTTATTTGTGACGGCCCCGAGCCCGGAGCCGCTGCTATCTGCGCAATTTACCGATCAACAGCAGCGGCAGGCGCAGCATGAAGCCGAGCAAAAGGCGCGTATGCATCCAGCTCAGCAGGATGTTATCCCGCAAATAACGGAAGTGCGACACGCCGCCTTCCTCGATTCTGAAATAGCGCACCGGCGCCGGTAAGTTGACCGGCTTGACGCCGTGCCAGCACAGCCGCACCGCCGCTTCCGGATCGAAATCGAAGCGCCGCATCCAGCGCTGCCCGCGCATCACCGCACGCAGCGGCTCGACCGGATAGACGCGAAATCCAAACAGCGAATCGCCAATCCCGGCCCACAGGGTTTCCAGGTTGGCCCACCAGTTCGATATCTCACGCCCCTTGACCCGCAAGGCCGGCGCAGCAGCATCGAACACCGGCTTGCCCAATATCATGCAGCCAGGATTTCTCATCGACTCGGCCATGAAGGCGGGAATCAGTTGTTGCGGATGCTGCCCGTCCGAATCCATGGTCAGCGCATACGTGAAGCCGCGCGCCGCGGCTTGATCCAGACCGTGCAATACCGCAGCGCCTTTGCCTGCATTCACGGGCAACACGATGACGTGCAGACCGGAGTCACTGGCGGCCATGTGCTGCAAGCCGGCGGTGGTGCCATCGGTGCTGCCGTCAACCACCACCCAGACCGGATTCCAGAACTGGCGCGCCGCGCGCACCGTCTCCAGCACTTTCGGACCGGGGTTGTAACTGGGGATCAACACCAGATGGGAGGTTGATGCAAAACGCATCTGGCGCGTGGAGGCATTGGACATAGGTTTCAATTGACCGCCATCGTTTTGGCTGCGGCTACAGCATCAGTAGTGGCGGCAGCCGGCGTCGCCAGTTCGCTGGCAAAGTATTGCTCCAGTTCGGCCATGAATAGCGCACTATTTTCCGGCGCGGCAAAGCGCCGGCCCAGGCGCACCCGATAGGTCAGCGGCAGGCGCGGCATTTTGTAGACCGGCCATCCCTTGGTCAGGAACGGCGAATCGGTTTCGATCAGCACGGTCTGCACCGGCACCCTGGCAAGGCGTGCGATGGCGCCGATGCTACCCTTGAGCGGGCCGATCGGATGACGTACGGTGCGGGTGCCTTCGGGGAACAATAACAGGCGGCCGCCGCGCTGCAGGTCCTCGACTGCCAGCATGATCATGCGCCGCAGCGATTCGTTGCGAATGTAGCCGGCCATGCGCGCACCGCCGCCGAGAAACAGATTGCCGATGATCTCTGCTTTCATTATGCAGGCGACATCCGGCAGGCGCGACACGATTAACACCACGTCCCACAGCGATGGATGATTGGGCGCGATGATCAGCGATTTCTCATCTTTGATCGCATCAAGTTCCGCAAGATCGAAGCGAAAGCGTCCCGAGATCACGAGGATCGTGAGAAAGGTCCGAAAGATCAGCATGATCGCCATGCGTCCCAGCGCACGTCCAAACGCCTTTGGCAATAACGGATACAGCGCCAGCGCGAGCAGCGACCACAGCAGGCAGAGCGCTCCGATCAGGAACAGGCCGAGATAGAAAACTGCGTACTCGTACGCTCTGACAAAAACATGCAAAAGGATTTTCATACTGTATTGAACACCTGTATTAACGGGCGCCAGGTTCGATCGGCAGCGCAGCAGATTGACATGACATCAGGAATGCATAGAAAAATCCAGCGGATGGCCGGCGGTCGCCTCGATTTCCATCGCCAGATCCTCGCGACAGATATCTGCCCGCAGAAACATCAGGCGCGCTGCGGGCCCGAGGGTGCACCGCAACTCGCAATGAATCGCCGCGACATCCTTTGCATGACGCACATAGACCTTGTAGCACAGCCCGGACAGCGTGAATCCGGCCTGTGGCGCGACGCGATTGGCTGCGCCGACCATCGCCGCGATATTGGCCACGGTCTCGCGGGTCTGGGCCACGACATCGCCGGCATGCTGCGTTTCATGCCCCACGATGCTGGCGGTTCCGGACAAGAACAGCACGTCAGATCCGCCCAGATGCGCGACACTGGCTCTGGAAAACGTCGGACTATGCGAACCATAGGCGGCGGGATATTGATAGGCACTGACCTGGCGCGGATTTTCAATCGGGACCGGGGCACTGCCGCGCCCGGCCAGGAAGTAAATGGTCAGCGGCCCTGCGCGAAAGCCGACTGCGGACGCTGCCGGCACGCTACCGACGACCTTGCGGCCGCTCTGCAGGAATCCCTCCTGACGGCCGGTGTTGAACTGGCGGTAGCGCTCGGTGCCGTGGCTGTTGCCGTTGATATCGGCAATATAGTTCCAGATGCGCAGGATATGCGGGAAATGCAGCGCATCGATCAGCTCGAACAGTGTCCTGTAGGCCACTTCGCCAGCCTGCTGCAGCGGCGTCTTGCCCGCATCCCGAACCGTACTGGTATCGAAGTCGGCTTCCGACAACTGGATCACGCCGAAAAGAATTTCCCCGTTATGGCCATAACGCACCGCATCGCGCTGTCCATAGGTGAAGTCGCCGCCGGCGCCCCATGCCTCGCAGGTCGAACCCGCATTGCCTGCGACATCAAGCGAGGGCATCGCCACATGCGCCAGCGGCGCACCGGATGCGACGACGGCCGACTGGTCCGGCAGTGTGCCAAAACAAACGGTACCCAGCATATTGCTTTGCAACAGCACGTAGTTCTCCAGGGATACGTACGCGCATTGCAGTGTGCTTGTTGGTTGTGCGATCAATTTATTACCCAGCTACCGCATCGACATCGCGGATATTGTTTTTGCGGGTGCGCCATGCGGCGAAAGTGCGCTTCAGGTTCGCCAGTGAAATCAGGTAGTAGATCGCCTTGAAGGCCAGCAGCGAAGGACCGATCGGGGTCTTGCCGAAGATGTCGCCGGCAAGAACCGACAACAGGGCTTCCTCCATGCGACAGGCATTGGCCGGCCCCATGAACAGGTCGCGCATGGTCGGATTGGTCACGCGATATATGAACCATGAAAACTGCTTGGGCCCGATGCGCATGCTGGCATCAAACTGCTTGAGCGCTGCTTTCGCCTCGGCCGGGCGGCGCAGGCAGGCATCGACTGCGTCGGCACCGACAAAGGCACTGTTCATCGCCAGCATCACGCCGGACGAGAATACCGGATCGATGAATGCAAATGCATCGCCGAGCAGTAGGTAGTTGGCGCCGTGGGTGTGCTTGCATTCATAGGCAAAATTGGCGGCCACTTCCACCTCGGACACCATTTCGGCACCTTCCAGCCGTTCCATCAATTGCGGGCAGAGCGCGATGGTGTCTTTGAAGAATTCCGGCAGCGGTTTGTTGCGGCTCTTCAGGTAATGCGGCCAGGTGACTGCTCCGATGCTGGTTTTCCCGCCCTGCAACGGGATGAACCAGAACCAGCCGTGGTCAAACCAGAAAATGCTGATATTGCCTTCCGCCTTGCCTGTATTGCGCTTGGCGCCGGTAAAGTGGGCGTACAGGCCGGTGCTATTGTGCTTCTTGTTGCGCACTTTTGCCTTGAGGCGGGTGCCAAGGAACGTGTCGCGGCCGGAGGCATCCAGCACGAAGCGGGTGCGCCAGGTCTTCATGCTGCCATCGTCGTATTGGGTTTGCACGACAGCGCCCTGATCGCCATCCAAAAACGCAACATCCTTGACGCGGCAGCCCTCGATCACGGTTGCGCCTTTGGTGCGCGCATTGCGTATCAGTATTTCGTCGAAACCGGCCCGCTCGACCTGGTAGGCGTATGGCATCGACTTGTCCCAGGCTTTGGCAAACTGGAACTCTTGCGTGTGGTCGTGCCAGGGAGAAACGAATTCTGCACCCCATTTTTCCATGCCAATCGCACGGACTTCATCGGCCACGCCCAGTTTTTCGAGCAAGGGCAGATTGGCAGGCAACAGGGACTCACCAACATGGAAGCGCGGATGGTGTGCTTTTTCGATCAGCGTGACGCGATGCCCTTTTTGGGTCAGCAGCGCCGCGGCTGTAGAACCTGCGGGACCGCCACCAATCACCAGAACATCGCATTCGTTAAGCTCCGGGAGCGTGTCCGCGATAGGGTTCATAGACAACTTCCGTAGGATTTATATGGGACGCCACTTTAACACCATTACTTATTTTCGTTGTTTTATGAATGTCAAACTGACAACATGTACATTAGAGAAATGCGTCAGCCAGAATCACGTTGGTAGCCGGAGGCAAGGCTGCCATGAAAAATTCAGTTTTATAGCCAGTTGGAGGAATGGCGTACGCTGTGCTTCATGTCAGCTTGGTTTCAACCTGGATTGCCGTCTGGCATGGTCTGGAGCGATTATTGAGCCGTTGACGCCAACGCTGTTAGAATGCACTCGCAAAAAGCGGTTCGCCCTGCCTTTGGCCCTCGTTAAAATAACATCCAGCAACATCCGCCCATTCCTGGCTCCATTCCTTTAGCAAGCACGATCCGATGCCTGAAAATACCGCACCAAACTATGACCTTAAATTGCAGAATGAAGTTGCAGCGCTGATCGTAGATGCGCTCAACCTCGACGTCGCTGCAGACGAAATCGGCCCGGATGATCCGCTGTACGGCGACGGACTGGGACTGGACTCGATTGACGTGCTGGAAGTTGCCCTGGTGGTATCGAAACGTTACGGCTTGCAATTACGCGCCGACAATGACGACAATCACCGCATTTTCAGCTCGCTGCGCAGTCTGACTGAATACATAAGCGCCCAGAGAGCAACCTGATGCCTCAGCTGGTTGTGATGGCGCGATGGGGTGCAGTCATTACCCTGGCAGTAAGCTACACCCTGCTCGCGCATCACACCAATACCACGCCGGGCAATGAGACGCTGGGTGCATTCCTCGCGCTTGGTCCGATTCTGCTGGCCGCATTTTCCATAGCCTGGCGCTCGCAACACCGCACTTTCCTGCTGGCCTTGCTTGCCGCCGGCTGCATCGCGCTGTTCGCGGCATGGGGCACGATAGAGCATCATTACAGCCGCATTTACTGGATCGAGCATGCTGGAACGCAGTGCATTCTTTGCCTGGCATTTGCCCGCACCCTGGGTCGGGGACGCGAGCCGATGTGCAGCTATTTTGCAGGTATCGTGCACGGCCCCCTGACGCCGATGCTGAAGCGCTACACGCGCCACGTGACGATCGCATGGGTGGCTTTTTTCGGCATGATGGCGGCAACATCAACCGTCATTTTCTTTGCAGCGCCGCTCTCCACCTGGTCAACATTCGCCTATTTCTTCACTGCGCCCCTCACCGGCCTGATGTTCATTGGCGAGTATGCGGTACGACGCTACGTGCACCTGGACATGGAACACGTTCATATCCTGGCTGCGGTGAAAGCGTTCTGGAACGCACCGGCGATCCACTGACGGCGAAGACCAACACACGACGGCCAATATGCAAACGCTTCCATTGATTACCCACACACGCGCTGACAGCGTGATCGCCTGGCGCGATGGCAGCCCGGTCACGGCCGCGCGCTTTCTATCCGATACCGCACAGTTGAGCAAGCTGCTGCCCGCCGGCGCGCACATGCTGAATGCTTGCAGCGACCGCTACCGCTTTACCGTCGGGCTTGCCGCCGCGCTGATCAGTAACAAAGTCTGCCTGCTACCATCGACGCACACGCCGGAAATGATTCGTCAGCTGGCACAGTTCGCGCCGGACACATTTTGCCTGACCGATAACAACGATTGTTCGATTGCACTGCCGCAGCTCCGGTTTCCTGCGGCCTCCGAACACACTGAGTCAGACCAGCAGGCATTCGTCGTGCCTGGCATCGACAGCGAACAACTGGTTGCCTACGTATTTACATCGGGCTCGACCGGCGTCCCGCTTCCGCATAAGAAGACTTGGGGCGCACTGGTTCGCAACGTGCAGGCCGAAGCGGAGTCATGCGGCTTGAACGACGGCCGCCAGCACGTCGTGATCGGCACCGTGCCGCCACAGCACATGTATGGTTTCGAATCGACGGTACTGATGGTGATGCAAAGCGCCAATGCACTGGTCGCCGGCGATTCGTTCTATCCGGCCGATATCTGCAATGCGATCGAATCCGTTCCGCGGCCACGCCTGCTGGTTTCGACCCCGGTACATATGCGCACCATCATAGGCGCGGTGCAGCATATGCCCGTCGTGGATCTGATCATTTCGGCAACCGCGCCCTTGTCTATGCAGCTGGCGGAAGAACTGGAAGCGCGCTTCAAGGCACCATTGCTGGAAATCTACGGCAGTACCGAAACCGGCCAGATCGCGATGCGCAATACAGCCAAAACACAGGAATGGACATTGTCCCGTGGCCTGCGCTTTACCCAGCAAGGTGAAGTCATGTGGGTGTCAGGCGGTCACGTCGAGCAGGCGACACCGATGAATGACGTGATCGAACCCATCGCCGACGATCGCTTCCTGCTGCATGGCCGCATGGCCGACATGATCAATATCGCGGGCAAGCGCAATTCGCTGGCCAATCTGAACCTGCAATTGACCGCGATCGCGGGCGTCATCGATGGCGCGTTTTACATGCCCGATACCTTCGTGCCCGAAGACGTGACGCGTTTGACCGCGTTCGTCGTCGCGCCGGGACTGACATCTACCATGCTGCTGGCCGCCCTGCGGGAGCGGATCGACGCGGCCTTCCTGCCCCGGCCGCTGGTATTTGTCGCTACGCTGCCGCGCAATGCGACCGGAAAATTGCCGCGCGAAGCCTTGAAAGAACTGGCCGCATGCAGACCATCCACGGCGGAAAATTTATCATGACGATCGGACCGACACGATCCACGCAGTCGCTGAACCAGTTGCAAATTGCATCGGATCATCCGGCCTTCGCCGGCCACTTTCCGGGCCAGCCGATCGTGCCGGGCGTGGTGCTGCTGGATGAAACCTTGCACGCGATCGGTGACGCAATCGGCATCGACCTGTCCTCATGCCGGATCAACTCGGTAAAATTTCTCAGCCCGGCTCGCCCCGGCGAGCCGGTGTCGGTCAGCTTTCAGATTTCAGACAATCGCTCGATCCGATTCGACATCCTGAGCGATGCACGCAAAGTCGCCACCGGCTCGATTCCCATCCCGGCGAAGGCATAAGCCAGTGGAATCGACCAACAGAAATGCTGCGGACTGGTCGCACCGGCCGGAACGCAGCAACATGCTGATGTTGCGTGCGATGACCTGGATCTCGCTGCATCTCGGCAGGCGCGTGGGGCGTGGGGTATTGCACGGCATCGCAGCCTACTTCCTGCTGTTCGCACCGGCGAGCCGTGCCGCGTCGCGCGACTATCTGGCCCGCGTGCTGAATCGTCCGGCACGCTGGAACGACATCTACCAGCACTTCTTCAGTTTCGCTGCTACCATCCACGACCGTATCTATCTGCTTAACCAGCGCTTCGACCTGTTCCAGATCGACGTGCATGGCGAACAGCAGATGCTGGATGCGATGATCGATGGTCAGGGCGTATTTCTGATTGGCGCGCACATGGGCAGTTTCGAGGTAATCCGCGCGTTGGGGCGACGCCATACCGGGCTCAAGATCGCGATGGCGATGTACGAAGAAAACGCGCGCAAGATCAACCAGATGCTGTCGGCCATCAATCCGGCGGCGCAGCAGGATATCATCGGACTGGGTCATGTCGACTCGATGCTGAAGGTGAATGCATGCCTGAACGCAGGCACCCTGGTCGGCATGCTTGCTGACCGCACCTTCAACAACGACGCGATGCATCCGGTGGAACTGCTTGGCAGTCCGGCAAAAATGCCGCTGGGTCCGTTTCGCATGGCAGCGATCCTGCGCCGTCCGGTGATTTTCATGGTTGGGCTGTACCTTGGTGGAAACAGGTATGAAATCCACTTCGAGAAATTAGCCGATTTTTCCCAAATTCCGAAGGGACAGCGGCAAGCGGAGATGCAGCGGGCGATGATCCGCTACGCCGCATTGCTGGAGAAATACTGCCGGCGCGCACCCTACAACTGGTTTAATTTTTTTAATTTCTGGGCCACCGCAAAAGCCGGGACCGAGACCGATGGTAGTGAGGATTGATTGATGAGTATTGCATTGTTACGCCGCGGGCTAAGTTTCCTTATGCTGTCATTGTGCGTGATGGCGCCGCTTACATCGTTCGCGGCGGATTGGACTATCGACCAGCTGATGCAGTCGTTGGCGCAGGCAAAACCCGGCCGTGCCAGCTTCGTGGAAAAAAAATACTTATCGATTCTCGACCGCCCGATTGAATCGTCCGGCGAGCTGGCGTATAGCGCACCCGATCGCCTGGAGAAGCGCACCGCCAAACCGAAACTGGAAACGATGGTGGTCGAAGGTGACACCCTGATGCTTGAACGCGGGCGCCAAAAGCATACGGTGCAGCTGCAGCAATATCCGGAACTCGGCGCCTTCATCGACAGCATCCGCGGCACGCTGGCGGGCGACCGCAAGGCGCTGGAACGCGCATTCCGGCTCAAGCTCGATGGCCCGGCTGAACGCTGGACGCTCACGTTGTGGCCGACCGATGCGAAGTTGTTGACGCTGGTTCATCTGATCCGGATTGCCGGCATGCGCGACAACGTGCGCAGCATCGAAGTCATTCAAACCGACGGCGACCGCGCGGTGATGACGATCGAACGTATTAGCGCACAATGAAAAAATCCGGCTCGCAAAACCGCCGGATCGCGCTTGCTGCATGGCTGATGGGGGTTGTCATCTGCGCGCTCGTCATCAGCCGCACGACGTTTACGACCGACCTGTCGGCCTTCCTGCCGCAGTCGCCGACCAAGGAGCAGCAGGTATTGCTGGATCAGTTGCGCGACGGTGTGGTGTCCCGTTTGATCCTGACCGGCATCGAAGGCGCCGACGCGCCGACGCGCGCCGCGCTGTCGAAAGAAATCGCGAAGAAACTGCGCGCTGATCCGGCGTTTGTCGCGGTGAACAATGGCGAGCCTGTCAATGCGCAGCGCGATCAGGCGTTCCTGTTCGACAATCGCTATCTGTTGAGCCCTGCGGTGACGCCCGAGCGCTTCACCGTGGCGGGCTTGCATGACGCCATCGGCGACACGATCGATTTGCTGACATCCCCCGCCGGCTTGCTGATCAAGCCGCTGCTGCCGCATGACCCGACCGGCGAACTGGTTCAGCTGTTCGAGCAGATCGGCGCCGGCACCCATCCGCAAATGCGCAACGGTGCATGGGCTTCGCGCGATGGCGCCCGAGCGCTGCTGCTGGCGCAGACGCGCGCGCCGGGTGCCGACATCGATGCGCAGCAACAGGCAATGATGCGGATCCAGAATGCCTTTGACGCCGCCCGGCAGCAGCAGGGCGCGCCCGCCTCTGCCGCAAAACTGGTGATGACCGGCCCCGGCGTGTTCGCGGTACTGTCGCGCCAAACCATCAAAACCGAAGTGACCCGGCTATCGATCATCAGCTCCCTGATCATCATTACGCTGTTGCTTGTGGTCTACCGTTCGTTCACCGCACTCGCGCTCGGATTATTGCCGGTAGTCTCGGGCGCATTGGTCGGCGTGGTCGCAGTCAGTCTCGGCTTTGGCATGGTGCATGGCATTACGCTCGGCTTCGGCATCACACTGATAGGTGAGGCAGTCGACTATTCGATTTACCTATTCGTCCAGTCGCGCCAGTCGAGCGCGGCAAGCACCGGCACGGCGCCCGATTGGGTAAAAGATTTCTGGCCCACGATTCGGCTCGGCGTGCTGACCTCGATCGTTGGCTTCTCATCGTTGCTGCTATCGAGTTTTCCCGGCTTGGCGCAGCTCGGCTTGTATTCGATTTCCGGCCTGGTCGCGGCGGCGGCGGTAACCCGTTTTGTCTTGCCGCGCCTGCTGCCTGCCGATTTCCGGATCCGCGACGTCTCGGCCATCGGCAACAAACTAACCCGCCTGGCACGCGTTGCCCCGCGCTTGCGATGGCCGTTGGTGCTGCTCACGCTGGTCGCCTCCGTCGTACTGGTCCAGCACCGTGCGACGCTGTTGAATCCGGAACTGTCATCGCTCAGCCCGGTATCCCTGGCCGACCAGGCCACCGATGCCCGGCTGCGCGCCGATATGGGCGCGCCGGATGTACGTTACATGGTGATCGTATCCGGCACCGGCCGCGAATCGGTATTGCAGTCGGCCGAGAAAGTATCCGCGCAATTGGAGCGTTTGGTAGGTAACGGTGCGCTGGCAGGTTTTGAGAGTCCGAGCCGCTATCTGCCGAGCGTCGCCACCCAAAGGGCGCGTCAGGCCAGCCTGCCGGCGGCCGACCTCGAACAGCGCCTGAACCAGGCGACCACCGGTTTGCCGGTACGTGCGGCAGTGTTCAAGCCCTTTCTAGCCGATGTCGCCAGCGCGAAAAATCGCGCGCCGCTGCAACGCGCCGATCTCGATAACACGTCCATTGCGCTGGCAGTCGATTCACTCTTGTTTCAACGCGGCGCGCGCTGGAACGCGGTATTGCCGTTGACCGCGCCTGCAGGGGTGCAGACGAACGCGCAGCCAAACGGACTTGCGGTGGCGCCGGTTCGCGCCGCGCTTGCTGCGGCCGGACAGGCGAATGCCTTGTTCGTCGATTTGAAAGCCGAGTCCGACAAGCTGTATTCCGGTTATCTGCGCGAAGCGGTCATGCTGTCGCTGGGCGGCTTGGCGGCGATCGTCGTGCTGCTGTTGCTTTCATTGCGCTCGCCGTCGCGCGTCGCGCGGGTGCTGCTGCCGCTGGTCGCGGTGGTGATCGTCGTGGTTGCAGTGCTGGCATTGTGCGGCCAGCGCCTGACGATACTGCATCTGGTCGGCCTGCTGCTGATAGTTGCAGTGGGATCGAACTATGCATTATTTTTTGGCGGCAAGGACGGCGAAAATGGGAAGTCAGGCATCTCGCCGCAAACGCTGACGTCGCTGGTATTTGCGAACATGACCACCGTCGCCGGCTTCGGCCTGCTCGGATTTTCACAGGTGCCGGTGTTGCAGGCGATCGGCACCACCGTCGGACCCGGCGCGGTACTGGCACTGATTTTTGCCGCAAGCTTTGCCGATGGGCAATCCGACAACAGCGCCGCCCGCCGCAACGCGAAGGTCAGCTGAGCGATGCGCATCCTGCATGATTTTGCACATACGGATCGGCCAGCAAAGAGTCTGGTGATCCTGTTGCCGGGCGCGCTGCAACAACCGGAAGATTTTGTCGCGGCCGGCTTCATAGCCGCGCTACGCCAGCGCCGACTACCGATCGATTTGACGCTGGTGGATCTCGGTATCGACTATATCGGCGAGACGACGAATGGTTCCACGCTGCAACGCATCGACACCGAGCTGATGCAAGCCGCCCGGCGCCAGCATTATCACGACATCTGGCTGGGCGGCATATCGATCGGCGGCCTGATCGCCATTGCCTATGCCGATCGCTATCCGGGGCAGGTCGATGGTTTATGCCTGCTGTCGCCTTATCCGGGCAACCGCATGCTGTTGCGCGAAATCGAAGCTGCCGGCGGCCTCGACCAATGGCCGGCAGATGCGATTGAGGACGAGGATGCGGAGCGGCGGATGTGGCGCTGGCTGCAGGCCCGCAAGGAGCCAGCTTGCATCCATCTGGGCTACGGAAGCCAGGACCGCTTTGCCCCTGGCCTGGAACAAGTTGCGGCAGCACTGGCAACGCAGCATGTCGATACCATCCCGGGCGGCCACGATTGGCCGACCTGGGCCAAGTTGTGGGAAAATTTTCTCGATCAGACATTCCCTAACCTGAGACCCGACACGGGGAAAACTGCCGAATGATGTCACCACTAACGCCACGAATCACGCCACCTCGACCGGTGCGCTGGCGGATGCCGCTGCTGATACGCATTACTGTGGCACTGCATGCGGCGATGCTGCTGGCTGTCGTCATTCAACCGCGCGCATGGGCCTGGGTGCTGGCGGTCATCATTGCCAATCACCTTGTCCTCGCATTGACCGGCTTGTTGCCCCGCAGTACCTGGCTCGGTGCCAACTGGACCCGCTTGCCGCCGGCCGCTGCCGCACGCGGCGAAATCGCGCTCACGATCGATGACGGTCCCGACCCTGAAGTCACGCCGCAGGTGCTCGACCTGCTCGACCGTTACGATGTCAAGGCGACGTTCTTTTGCATCGGCGACAACGCCGCCCGTTATCCCGAGCTGTGCAAGAACATCGCCGATCGCGGCCATGCGGTGGAAAACCATAGCCAGCGTCACCCGCACTATTTTTCGCTGCTCGGCAGCGCGGGTATTATGCGCGAGATCCAGGCCGGACAGGAAACCTTGACCCGGATCACCGGGCAGCGGCCGATGTTTTTCCGCGCGCCTGCCGGCTTGCGCAATCCGTTGCTCGACCCGGTGCTGGCACGACTCGGACTGCGGCTAGCAGCGTGGAGCCGGCGCGGTTACGACACCCGCAGCGCGGACGCTGCGGCGGTCTGCCGCCGATTGTTGCATGACATGAAGGCCGGCTCCATACTGCTGTTGCATGACGGCAATTGCGCGCGCACGCCGGCCGGCATTCCGGTGTTGCTTGAAGTGCTGCCAACGTTAATCAACACCGTTCACGATGCCGGCCTGCGATTTGTTACGCTACGCTGCGCGGCCGAAGGTGCCGAATCTGCCGAATCCGACTTCGGTCGCAGCCTGCGCTAGTTTGTTAAAATCGGCGCGCTACACTGACAAACCCTGAACTTGCTGGAACCCTTTGCGAATCCCCCATTGAAACCGCTACTCCTCTCCCGCTTCACGACCACCAGCTGTATCGGCCACGGCCTTTCACAAACGCTGGATGCAATGCGCCAACGCAGGAGCGGCTTGACGCACTGCGATTTCGACACGGTTGATCTCGACACGTATATCGGGCAGGTCGCTGGTGTGGATGATGTCGTCATCCGCTCCGACTTTCGGGACTACGACTGCCGCAACAACCGTCTGCTGCAAATGACGCTGGAGCAGGACGGTTTCGCCGAAGCGGTCAACGCAGCGGCACAAAAATATGGCCACGGACGAATCGGCGTGTTTCTCGGCACCAGCACTGCCGGGATTCTGCAGACCGAACTGGCTTACCGCCGGCGCAATGCCACATCCGGCGCATTACCTACCGATTTCATTTACCGCAGCACCCACAACACTTTTTCGGCCACCGATTTCACGCAACGCTATTTTGGCTTGAGCGGACCTGCGGCAACCATCTCCTCGGCCTGCTCTTCCAGCGCAAAAGTATTCGCCTCCGCCCGCCGCATGATCGAGGCCGGCATCATCGATGCGGCCGTGGTCGGCGGCGTCGATTCGCTGTGCCTGACAACGCTGTACGGATTCAATTCGCTCGGCCTGCTCTCATCGCAAGCCTGCCGTCCGTATGACGACGCACGAAACGGCATCTCGATCGGTGAAGCGGCCGCCGTTGTGCTGCTGGAACGGATGCCCGACGCTCTGGATGCCGACGCGGTGCTGTTGCTCGGGATAGGCGAGTCGAGCGACGCCCATCACATGTCGTCGCCGCATCCGGACGGCCTGGGTGCCAGAATCGCAATGCAAAACGCGCTCGCGATGGCCAATCTGAGGCCGGACCAGATCGATTACATCAACCTGCACGGCACCGCCACCCAGACCAATGACGCGGCAGAAGGCAAGGCGGTCAACGCCTTGTTCGGAACAACCACCGCATGCAGCTCGACCAAGGGCGCAACCGGCCATACGCTGGGGGCCGCCGGTGGCGTCGAGGCGGTCATCTGCGCGCTCGCGCTGCAGCACGGCTTGCTGCCGGGCGGCGTCAATACCATGCGGCTTGATCCGGCGCTCGCGCTGAACTACCTGCTGCAGAATCAGGCGCAACGCGTCGATCGCGTCCTGACCAACTCGTTCGGTTTCGGCGGCACCAATTGCAGCCTCATCTTTGCTCGCGCCACACAGTCCCCGCCATGAATACTCTTACTGCTTATATCGACGGCATCGGCCTGCTCGGACCAGGATTCACCGACTGGCCGAGCAGCCGCGCGCTGCTGACCGGCGCCGCCGCCTATCAGTATCAGGCCACCGTGATGCCTGCGCCGGCCTCGCTCCCGCCGGCAGAACGACGCCGTTGCGGCCCTATCGTCAAATTATCGCTGGCGGTCGGCCTCGAAGCTGCGGTAATGGCAGGTCTGGACGTCGCGCGCTTGCCAACCGTGTTCGCCGCATCCGGCGGCGACGGCAAGACCTGCCATGAAATTTGCGAGATGCTGGCGTCCGACGACCGGCTGATTTCACCGACCCGTTTTCACAACTCGGTCCATAACGCCGCCGCCGGCTACTGGAGCATTGCAGCCGGCGCGATGGCAACCTCCTCGGTGCTGTCTGCGTACGATGCGAGCTTCGGCGCCGGCTTGCTCGAAGCATTGGCGCAAGTGGTGGTCGACCATACGCCGTGCCTGCTAATCGCCTGCGACACCACCTATCCGGAACCCTTGCACCAGGCCCGCCCGATTGCCGACGAGTTTGGCATCGGACTCGCGCTGGTACCGGCCCGCAGCGCGCAATCGCTGGCCAGAATCAGCGTCGCACTGAGCGCCGTCACGGCCGACAGAATGGCCGATAAGATGGCAGACAGCGCGCTCGAACAGCTGCGGCGCAGCATACCCGCGGCGCGCAGCCTGCCGCTGCTGCTATCCCTGGCCAGGCGCGAATCAGCGGCAATCGTGATCGATTACCTCGACAACCGCAGGCTCGCGGTGGAAATATTGCCGTGCTGCTAGATCACGCCTGGATCGCCGCCCACATCCCGCATCACGGCAACATGTGCCTGCTGAATCGGGTCGAGGAATGGAACGCCGAGCGTGTGATCTGCAGCGCGATCAGCCATCGCGATCCGGATAACCCGCTGCGCGCGCATGGCCGGCTTGCGG
>JBDSCZ010000290.1:0-8900 GCA_039920865.1 Burkholderiaceae bacterium | reverse complement strand
GGCAGCAAGCACCATTTGCCGCCCGCAATCATCCGACCGAAGAACATCTGCTGCCGCTGTTCGTTGCGATGGGCGCAGCCGGTACGGATGCGCAAGCGCAGCGCATTCACGCCAGTTACGAGTACGGGGCTCTCGCCATGGACGCTTATTGCTTCAACTGATGCATGCATTCCCATCATGCTGGGAAACACGAAAAAACAAAGCCGGCGCAAGTAAGTTACTGGCTACGGTATATTTAATATCCGCAATAAAAATATGCGGGAAGTGCCATTAAAATCATGATACTCCCTATATTTTTGATCATAACCGAACTCTGATCCGGCGCGCATTTTTTGCAGGAGATGCGCATTCGATATCAACCTTCAAGGTGACATATCAGCGCTTCGCTCACGCAATAAAACCAAATCCCGATTATTTGCCAAGCGACACCAAAGAGATCACGTTATTTTGCTCGTTTGAAATGACATCTTGAATGCGTTCGATTTCAGCCAGAAGACCCATCAATTTTTCTAGCCACGGGTAGAGCACATAACGCTGCGTTTTGTTGTTATTGGCCATTTCAGCTATCAGCTGCGCTGTCAAAATTCGCGGTAGAACACTACTGCAAACGCCGCCATGATGCTGTGCACGCCTGCCCAGATAAGCCAACGCACACATCCTCTTGTAAATAATAATGTCACCGGAATAAACGTCTAGATCTCCTTCTGACAGACATCTTGCGACGTGCTGCTGATAACTAGTCCAATCGCCTTCTTTAATTTCGATGGCAGACGATTCGGCGTCATTAGAAATTGTCGCACTTGCCTCCATTAATGCTGACATATTGCCTCCGGCGTTACATTGTTAAGATAAAAAATTGGCCTTTGCATACAGTTAGTTGATCTGACAGTCAATATTATTTTTTCAGCAAATTTTCGCGTTTCTTCAGATATTCTTCATGCTGAATGTCGCCGCGTGCATACGCCTGATCAAGCATATCCAGCGCAGTCCGACCCTCGCGCTCGCGCCCGGCCGACAACAGGTATTTCAATGCCGCCACGATCACGACCAACAGCGCCACCATCAGCAACAACATCAAAACCATACCAAAACCACTGAACGGCCAAGGGTTATGATATCCATACATCATCTCCCTCCCCCTTTTTTGCCCGATGAAGGCGATTAGAAACCCTTAAAAAATTGGTAGCGCGTAATGCAATCGCGCTCCGGTCAATGACTGAACTATGTGCGGATTGCAAGAACCCGTTTTGACAGGCATCAAGCAGGTGCGATGCCGGAATGATGGCCTCTGGTATCCTTTCAACCGTTCCAGCAAAATACCAGTCATTCCATGAGCACACTCACCATCATCGTCGCCATCGACGCACAACGCGGGATTGGCAGCCATAACACCCTGCCCTGGCATCTGCCGCAAGACCTGGCGCACTTCAAGCGCATCACGTCCGGCCACCCGATCATCATGGGCCGCAAGACTTTCGATTCGATCGGCCGGCCGCTGCCGAACCGGCGCAATATCGTCATCAGCCGCAATCCGGACTGGCGCCACGATGGCGTCGAAGCGGTTGACTCAGTCGCGGCGGCACTGCAACTGCTTGGTGATACCGATGCGGAAGCCTTTATCATCGGCGGCGCGCAGATCTTTGCGGAAACGCTGCCGCTGGTGGAACGCCTGATCGTGACTGAAATCGACAAGAACTTCGATTGCGACGTGTTTTTCCCTTCGATTTCCGCCCAAGACTGGCGTGAAGTTGACCGCGAGCAGCTTCATTGCGCGCAAAACGGCTTTGATTACGCGTTCGTGACCTATCAAAAACGCTAGCCGTTTTGTGGCTGCAAAATAACGTTTTCGCTCCCGGGAGACTTCCAGGGCTATTTTTTTCCCCATCGACCCACATATCTGGGAAAATCCGTTCTTAATTTTTTCGGCGCGCAAGCGGAGTGGCAACCTTGATTCGCCACGACTGGCCCAGGCGTCTCCCAAGTAATCAGACAGTATTGGAGACCTCATGAAATTCCGCTTCCCGATCGTCATCATTGACGAAGACTTCCGCTCAGAAAACTCTTCCGGCCTGGGCATTCGCGCACTGGCCGATGCGATGGTGGAGGAAGGCATGGAAGTCATCGGCGTCACCAGCTATGGCGACCTGTCCCAGTTCGCGCAGCAGCAAAGCCGTGCCTCGGCCTTCATCCTGTCGATCGACGATGAAGAGTTCGGCGGCGGCTCGTTCGAAGAAACCAATCACGCACTCAAATCGCTGCGCGCCTTCGTCGAGGAAATTCGCCACAAGAATGCCGACATCCCGATTTATCTGTATGGCGAAACCCGCACTTCGCGCCACATCCCGAACGATATCCTGCGCGAGCTGCACGGCTTCATTCACATGTTCGAAGACACGCCGGAGTTCGTCGCGCGCCATATCATCCGCGAAGCCAAGTCGTATCTGGACGGCCTGTCGCCGCCGTTCTTCCGCGCGCTGGTGCATTACGCGCAGGATGGCTCCTATTCGTGGCACTGCCCCGGCCATTCCGGCGGCGTGGCTTTCCTGAAGTCGCCGATCGGCCAGATGTTCCACCAGTTTTTCGGCGAAAACATGCTGCGCGCCGACGTCTGCAACGCGGTCGAAGAACTCGGCCAGTTGCTCGACCATACCGGCCCGGTCGCAGCAAGCGAGCGCAACGCCGCGCGCATCTTCAACGCCGACCATTGCTACTTCGTCACCAACGGCACCAGCACCAGCAACAAGATGGTTTGGCATTCGACAGTGGCGTCGGGCGACATCGTGGTGGTGGACCGCAATTGCCATAAGTCAATTCTGCACGCGATCATCATGACCGGTGCGATTCCGGTGTTTTTGATGCCTACCCGCAACAATCTCGGCATCATCGGCCCGATCCCGCTGGAAGAATTCACTTTGGAAAGCATCCAGAAGAAAATCGAAGCCAACCCGTTCGCACGCGACGCTGTAAACAAGAAACCGCGCATCCTGACCATTACGCAATCCACCTACGACGGCGTGGTGTACAACGTTGAAACATTGAGAGAAATGCTGGACGGCAAGATCGACACGCTGCATTTCGACGAAGCCTGGCTACCGCACGCGACTTTCCACGATTTCTACAAGGACATGCACGCAATCGGGAAGGACCGTCCGCGCGCCAAGGAGTCGATGATCTTCTCGACCCAATCGACCCACAAATTGCTGGCCGGCCTGTCGCAGGCGTCGCAAATTCTGGTGCGCGAGTCGGAATCGGTAAAACTCGACAAGGATGCCTTCAACGAAGCGTATCTGATGCATACCTCGACCTCGCCGCAATACGCGATCATCGCGTCGCTGGACGTGGCCGCCGCCATGATGGAAGCGCCGGGCGGTACCGCGCTGGTGGAAGAGTCGATCCTGGAAGCGCTGGACTTCCGCCGTGCGATGAAGAAAATCGATGAAGAATACGGTCTGGACTGGTGGTTCCAGGTCTGGGGCCCGGACAGCTTTGCCGAAGACGGCATCGGCTCACGCGAAGACTGGGTCATCAAGGCGGAGGACACCTGGCACGGCTTCGGCAAGCTGGCGCCGGGCTTCAACATGCTGGACCCGATCAAGGCCACCATCGTCACTCCCGGCCTGTCGATTGACGGCAAGTTCGGCGAGACCGGCATCCCGGCCTCGATCGTTACCAAATATCTGGCCGAGCACGGCGTCATTATCGAAAAATGCGGGCTGTATTCATTCTTCATCATGTTTACCATCGGCATTACCAAAGGCCGCTGGAACACGCTGTTGACCGCGCTGCAACAGTTCAAGGACGACTACGACAAGAATCAGCCGATCTGGCGCATCCTGCCCGAGTTCGCCGCGGCCAACAACGGCAAGAATGCACGCTACGAACAAATGGGCTTGCGCGATTTATGCCAGCAAATTCATGAAACCTACCGGGCGTATGACGTGGCGCGCCTGACTACCGAGATGTATCTGTCCGACATGCAACCGGCAATGAAGCCGAGCGACGCTTTCGCCAAGATGGCGCACCGCGATATCGACCGGGTGCCTATCGACGAACTGGAAGGCCGCGTCACCTCGATCCTACTGACGCCTTATCCACCGGGCATCCCGCTGCTGATTCCCGGCGAGCGCTTCAACAAGATCATCGTCGATTACCTGCGCTTTGCCCGTGATTTCAACGAGAAATTCCCGGGATTCGAGACCGATGTGCATGGCCTGGTGAAGGGCGTAGTGGACGGCAAGCTGTGCTATTACGTCGATTGCGTTCATCATTAACATCAGTCATTAATTCTATTACTGGCAATTTCAGCCATGCAGAGGCTTAATTACTATGCCTCTGCGGCTGATGCATAAAATCAGCCTTATTGGATACGGCCTTTAACCACCGCCACGCCGGGTATATAAATCAAAATAGCGCATGAAGTCGGCCTGCGCCTGCGCATCCATGTCGACGAAGTCGAAGATCACTCGCAGTACCGGCAAAGTCATCAGTGCAATTTGGCGCGGCGCCATTGCTTCAGTGCTAATCACGACAGTGCCACCGGGGGTGATGATCCGATGCCGCTCCTGTTCTCCGTGCCGGCTGCTATGCAGCTCCGCCTGCCGTGTCGCACCCGGCAGCCAGCGCACGAACTCGCTGCGGCTGCAGCCCATTTCGCGCACAATGGCATTCTCAGGCAACCTATCGCGGTTGCTACTGCCATTTGAAATAGTATGGGGTATATTCAAAAAACACACACTTTCCGCAGTATTTTAATGCGATAAAAAATATACATAGGCCAGTAAGAAATATCATCCACCGGCAATCGGCGGCCAGATCGCCACCACGTCGCCTTCCGAGAGCGGATGCTGCAAACGGCTCTCCGGCGCGATATACACCCCGTTGACGAGTACCAGATGCACCAGTTTTGACGGCAGTTTGAAACGCGCCAGCAGTTCGCCGATGGTGGCGCCGGTTGCAATGTCAAGCGCAACCGCGTTGTATTGCCGCTCCGGCGGCAGATAATCGGACAGCGTCGCGTACAGCTTGAAGGTAATTTTCATCAAGGTCGGCACGGCTGCCCGCACATCAATGCGCAGTCTGCCATGCGTCTTGTTGCTGGGCGCAGGCGATATAGGCTTCCGGCAGGCGGGTCGGATCTTCCAGCAGGATGTCCTTCCATTTGCCCAAGGGAACCCGTTGCTGGATCAGACCGCGCAACACGCCTATATGCTGCGTATGCCCAATCGAATTCGAGCCGACCAGTACATCCTGGTCGAATTCCAGGCGCAGGTATTTAAAGCGTCCGCTATCGGTCAGTTCTATCCGCTGGCCGCCGGGCACGCCCTGCCACTGGCCAAATGAACTGGAAATCAGGCCCAGCGTATCGAGTACATTGATCTGCGTTACACCGCGCTGAGCCGCATGTTTTCCGGCCATATTCATGCCGGCGCAGCGCGCCTGATCTGCCGCATTCGGCTGGATCGCCGACACGATGGTCTGGCCGGTCACGAAATCGAAGCCTTCAGCGCAATCGCCGGCCGCATAGATGCCGGAAATGTTGGTCTGCATAGTTTCATCGACTAAAACACCTTGCCGACATTTGATCTGGCCCGATTCCAGAAAACCGATGTGCGGCCGCACCCCGGTGGCAGAGATGACCAGGTCGGCCGGCAGCTGTTGCCCGTCCGAGAGCCGTACCTGCAGCGGCGTATCGGCACCGGCGGCCTCGATGGCTTCGATCCGGGTCGCGGTGTGGACCGTAACGCCTTTGCTTTCGCACCAGAGCCGGATCATGTTGCCGGCACCCTCGCCCATCATGCGCGGCACCATGCGCTCGCCCATTTCGACCACGGTGAGTTTGACCCCGCGCGCCGCCAGCGCCTCCATGATGATGCAACCGATAAAGCCGGCACCCATCAGGATCACGCGTGCCTGTGGCTGCGCCAGCGCCATGATGGCGCGCGCATCCTGCAGCGTCCAGCAGGGGTGCACACCAGCGCTGTCGATGCCGGGAACCGGTGGCTTGACCGGTATCGAGCCGGTGGCAATCAGCAGTTTGCCGAAGTCAACACTGCTGCCATCCGTCAAATCGATCCGGCGCCGGGTGCTGTCAATCTGCCTGACCTGGCCGAACTTCTGATCAATGCGCATACGGCTGAAATGGTCGCTATCCTTGCGCAGAGTGGTGCCTGCTTCATCGATATTGCCCATCAACAGATACGGGATTGCCATGCGCGAATAGGGTGCAACATCCTCGTTGCCGATCAGAAGGATTTCATCCTGCGGCGCATGCTTGCGGACAGTTTCTGCCGCAATCACGCCTGCCGGGCCGTTTCCTATGATCACGTGTCGGGTCATCCTGCACTCCCAAAAAATCAGACTACAGCCCCAGCCGCGTGCGCGTTTCCGGTAGCAGTTGGCCTTCCGGAGTCCATCCTCGCAACTGGTAATACTCCGGCAGCATCTTGTCCAGACCATTGACTAGACCTGTGGCTGGTCCGGTCTTGGCAGGTTCGGTCAGCAGACGCTTGGGCAGGGTATCGTCCTTGTTGGTGAAGCCGGCGCGATTATTGAAGTCGCGTTCCATGTTCCAGATCCGCTCGCCGATGACGGCCAGATTCTCCATCGAAAAATCTGCATCGCAGGCCGCCGCCAGTTGCGGCTGCAAATCGGCCAGGGTCCAGGCGAAGCTGGTAAACAAGCAAACGCCGGCCGAATCGAACACCGCGGTGGCATCCTGAAATGCCTTGACCAGGCCGGCCTTGCCATCAGTGACCAGCGGGTCGGTCTTGACCGGTATGCCGAGGACTTCGGACGCCACCGTATAGCCGCGCAGATGACAGGCACCGCGATTCGATGTTGCATAGGCCAGCCCCATGCCCTGAATCCCGCGCGAATCGTAGGCCGGGAATTCCTGCCCCTTGACGCTCATCGAAAGCTCCGGATGTCCGTATTTTTCCGTCAGGCGTTTGGAACCGAGGCCGATTTCGCGGCCGAAGCCTTCGCCATTGGCGGTAATTTCAGCAAAATGCACCAGCGCCTTGGCCGAACCGAATGTAGCATCGATGCCGAGCTGCTGCTCGGTCAGTACCCCCATCTGGAACAACTCCATCACCGCGCCGACCGTCGCGCCAAAGGTAATCGGGTCGAAGCCTTGTTCGTTGCACAGGAAGTTGGCATACGTCAGCGCTTCCAGATCGTTGACGCCGTTGGCCGATCCCAGCGCCCAGGCTGCTTCGTATTCCAGCCCACCCGAAGCGCCCCAGTATTGCGGCTTGTTCTGCACCGAGAAATGGGTTTCGTCAATTTTGGAAATTCGCCCGCAAGCGATGGTGCAGCCGAAGCAAGCCTGATTGGTCACCAGATTGGCTTTGCCATCGGTCTTGCGCGGCACGTGCATCGCTTCGCCGGAAATGTCCTTGGCGCCTTCAAATTGCACGTCGCGGTGGTTGCGGGTTGGCAACGCGCCCATTTCGTTGATCACATTCATCAGCACTTGGGTGCCATAGGTCGGCAAGCCCTGACTGGTGACCGCATTTTCGGCCAATACTTTCTTGGCGGCGACGGCGGCTGCCATGAAGGCTTTCGGATCCCGGATATTGCCCACGCCCTTGGTGCCGCGTACCGCGATCGCTTTCAGGTTCTTGCTGCCCATCACGGTGCCGACGCCGGAGCGGCCGGCTGCGCGGTGCAGATCATTAACCACGGCCGCATACAGGCAACCGGTCTCGCCGGCACGGCCGATGCAGGAAACGCGTATCAGCGAGTCCTGATGGCGTGTCTTGAGCGCAGGCTCGGTTTCCCACACCGATTTGCCCCACAACCAGGTCGCATCGAGCAACTCTGCGTTGTCGTTATTGATGCTCAGATACACTGGCTTGGCGGATTTTCCTTCGAAGATGATCATGTCCCAGCCTGCCATCTTCAACTCGGCGCCAAAGTAGCCGCCGGAATTCGAGCAGGCGATGGCGCCGGTCAATGCGCCCTTGGTAATGACCGAATAGCGCCCGCCGGTGGACGCCATGGTTCCGGTCAACGGGCCGGTGGCCCAGATTATTTTGTTCTCTGGCGACAATGGGTCGACGCCCGGATCGACCTCGTCGGTAAAGTATTTGGTGGCCAAACCGCGCTGGCCGAGATATTCCCTGGCCAGTTGCATGTTCAGCGCTTCCGTTTTGCAGCTTCCGGCAGTCAGATCGACCCGCAGAATTTTTCCAGTCCATGCCATGATGCATCTCCATAATCAAGCACTGTCGTCGCAGTCGGGGTTACAGCACTAGCCAGCAGGCTGGTTACCCAGCTTGTCCGCCCATTGCCGCATCCGATCCAGGCCGGTCCAGTTGGCGTCGACATACGTGATCGCGCCGGTCGGGCACGCCTCGACGCATGCCGGCTCGCCGAAGCACAGGTCGCACTTCTGGACCTTGCCGGTTTCCTGCACATAGTTGACCGTGCCGAACGGGCACGCGATGGTGCAGACCTTGCACCCGACACAGGTCGCCTCGTTGACCACCTTGGCACCGGTCATCAGATCGATCGTGATCGCCTCGACCGGACAGGCGTGCAGGCACCAGGCTTCGTCGCACTGCGTGCAGGTGTAGGGCACCTTGCGACCGGTATGGTGGAAGTCGAACACCTTGATGCGCGACTTGCTCGGCGTGAAGGTGGCGTAGTTCTCGAACGAACACGCCATCTCGCACTGGAGGCACCCGGTGCACTTGTCGGGGTCGATGTGGAGCGATTTCTGCATGACGGCGTTCCTGCGGAGGGTGGAGCCAGCGCCGCAGCGGCGCATCGAACCCGAGCGCCGGGTTCTGGCTTATGAAATGATGTTCCTAGGCTCCCGGGGCTGAACCTAGGTGAAACCCTCGGCCGCGACGCACACGGATCCGTCAGGTGGCGAGTCACCATGACCGGCGCCG
>JBDSCZ010000289.1:0-25803 GCA_039920865.1 Burkholderiaceae bacterium | reverse complement strand
TCGCCAGACTGCTGCCGTTGGTCACGCCCGGGTGCGCTCCTACAGAACCGCCGCACTGTGCCCTTGATTGGCATCCCGGCTGAATAGTTACGGTTTTCATCAGTGCAGTGGGAGTTCGATCAAAAATGCAATGGCGAGGTTTTGCGGCTGAAACTGCTCCGGGTTGGAAGTTGAAAAAGGATTTCTGTTGTTATTGAACGGGATCGCGTGATGACTAAAGTGATCAATGCAGTTTGGCCCGGCAAGCCCTATCCGCTCGGAGCGACCTGGGACGGGGAAGGGGTGAATTTCTCCTTGTTCTCCGAGCACGCCGAAAAAGTCGAGCTATGCATTTTCGAGAGCAAGGGCCGGCAAGAGATGCAGCGCATCGCAATGCGCGAGCGTACCGACCAGGTCTGGCACTGCTATCTGCCGGAAGCCCGCCCCGGCCTGCTGTACGGCTACCGGGTGTCCGGCCCTTATGATCCCAAGCGCGGCCATCGCTTCAACCCGTACAAGTTGCTGCTCGATCCGTATGCGAAGGCGATTATCGGCACTATCCGCTGGAGCGATGCGCAGTTCGGTTATCGGGTCGGTAGTCCCCAGGCCGACCTGTCCTTCGATCGCCGCGATAGTGCGCCAGGGATGCCGAAGTGCCGGGTGATCGACAGTGCCTTCACTTGGGGCGAGGACCGCCCGCCGCGCATCGCATGGCATCAGACCGTGATTTATGAAATGCATGTGAAGGGCTTTACTGCGCTGCATCCCGAGGTGCCGGCGCAGCTGCGCGGAACCTATGCCGGCCTTGCCACCGCGCCGGCAATCGAGCATCTGCTACAGCTCGGGATTACCGCCGTGGAACTGATGCCGGTGCATACCTTCATCGACGACCGGCGTCTGGTACAAAAAAGTTTGCGCAATTATTGGGGTTACAACTCGATCGGATTTTTTGCCCCCGAACAACGCTACTCCGCGACCGGCGTGGTGAGCGAGTTCAAGACCATGGTCAAGACGCTGCATTCGGCCGGCATCGAAGTCATCCTCGATGTGGTCTACAACCACACCGCCGAAGGCAATCAGCTTGGGCCCACGCTATGCTTTCGCGGCATCGACAATGCCGCCTACTATCGCCTGCAAGATGACGATCCGCGCTACCACATCGACTACACCGGCACCGGCAACACCCTCAACATGATGCATCCGCGCGTGCTGCAGCTGATCATGGACAGCCTGCGCTACTGGGTGCTGGAGATGCATGTGGACGGCTTTCGCTTCGATCTTGCTGCCACCCTGGCGCGTGAATTGCACGAGGTGGATCGGCTGGGCGCCTTTTTCGACATCATTCACCAGGACCCGGTGCTGTCCCAGGTCAAGCTGATCGCCGAGCCCTGGGACTTGGGCGAAGGCGGCTACCAGGTAGGCAATTTCCCGGTTGGATGGGCAGAGTGGAACGACCGCTACCGCGATACGGTACGCGCCTACTGGAAGGGTGATGGCGGATTAATCGATGACCTTGCCTACCGGCTTACCGGATCGAGTGATCTGTATGAGGGGGGCGGCCGACGGCCGCACGCCAGCATCAATTTCGTCACCGCGCACGACGGTTTCACATTGCACGATCTGGTAAGTTACAACGACAAGCACAATGAACAGAACATGGAAGAAAATCGCGATGGCACCGACAATAATCTGAGCTGGAACTGCGGGGTTGAGGGGCCGGCCGATACGCCAGAGATCAACGCGTTGCGGGCGCAGCAAAAGCGCAATTTTCTCGCCACACTGCTGCTGTCTCACGGCGTGCCGATGCTGGTGGCAGGAGATGCCATCGGCCGCACCCAGAATGGCAACAATAACGGCTACTGCCAGGATAATGCGTCGAGCTGGTTGCATTGGGATCTGACGCCGGAAGATGCGGAACTGCTGGCATTTACCCAGCGCCTGCTGGCATTGCGCAAATCCCATCCGATTTTTTGCCGACGCAATTTTTTCCAGGGACGCGGCATCAAAGGTACTGAAATACGCGATATTCTCTGGCTCAATCCTGACGGCATCGAGATGAGCGATGAAGAGTGGCAGCATTCTTTTGCCCAATGCCTGGGTTTGCTGCTTTCGGGCGCGGCACTGGACGATCAGGATCAAAAAGGGCATCCATTACGGGATGATAATTTCCTGCTGCTGTTAAACGCGCATCACGAAATGATCCACTTTACCCTGCCCAATTTTGATTCCGGCACGCACTGGCAGGCCATATTCGACACCCGTTACGCAGTCGAGCGCACACCGGAACCGGTATTCGTAGCCGGTGATGACTACCCGCTCGAAGCGCGCTCGCTGGTGTTGTTGACAGAAATCAAGCAGGATCAAGCAAGTTTGAGCGGAGGGCTGCATGAAAAGTCGTCATCGGATGCCGTTCGGGGCTGAGTTGGCAGATGCCGGTGTACGCTTCCGTTTATGGGCGCCGTCGGCACAATGCGTCGAGCTGTGTCTGGTCCCGCCCGGCGCCGAACAGGTAATCGCGATGAATCGCACAGCCGATGGCTGGTTCGAGCTGCTGACCCCGCGCGCCCGCGCCGGCAGCCGCTATCGCTACCGGATCGACGGCAAACTCACGGTGCCCGATCCTGCCTCGCGTTGCAATCCGGACGACGTGGATGGCCCCAGCAGCGTGGTCGACCCCGCTGCGTTTATCTGGCACGACACCGCCTGGCGCGGCCGGCGCTGGCAGGATGCGGTGATCTACGAGCTCCATGTCGGCACCTTCACCCCGGCAGGCACCTTTCTGGGCGTAGAGGAGCGGCTCGACTACCTGCTTGCACTGGGCGTCACCGCGATCGAACTGATGCCGGTTGCCGACTTTCCGGGCGCGCGCAACTGGGGCTATGACGGCGTCCTTCTATTTGCACCGGACAGCCGCTACGGCACCCCCGAGCAATTGAAGACGCTAATCGAAAGCGCGCACCGCAAGGGGCTGATGGTGTTGCTCGATGTGGTCTACAACCATTTCGGCCCCGAGGGCAATTATCTGCATGCCTATGCCCCGCAGTTTTATAACGAACGGCACCACACGCCGTGGGGTGCAGCGATCAATTTCGACGGACCCGACAACCGGACCGTGCGCGATTTTTTCATCCACAATGCGCTGTACTGGCTGGAGGAATTTCATTTCGACGGCTTGCGGCTCGATGCGGTACACGCGATTTGCGACGCCTCCGAATCCGATATCCTGACCGAACTGGCGCAAGCGGTGCATGCGGGGCCGGGACGCAGCCGCACAGTGCACCTGATCCTTGAGAACGATCACAATGACGCCCGTTATCTGGCGCGCGACGATGCCGGCCGGCCACGCTGGTATACGGCGCAATGGAACGACGATATCCATCATGCATTGCACGTGCTGGTCTGCGGCGAAACCGAAGGCTATTACGCCGACTACGCCGACGCTCCGGTGGCGCACCTTGGTCGCTGCCTGGCGCAGGGCTTTGATTATCAGGGCGACCCATCGCTCTTTCACGATGGGAAACCGCGCGGGACACCGAGCGCCGATCTGCCCCCGACAGCATTCATCGGGTTCCTGCAGAATCACGATCAGATCGGCAACCGGGCCTTCGGCGAACGCTTGACCTCGCTGGCCGACCCGGTCGTCCTGCGCGCAGTGACCGCAATCATGTTGCTGGCACCTTCGCCGCCGCTGCTGTTCATGGGAGAAGAGTTCGGCGCACTCCAGCCGTTTCAATTTTTCTGCGACTTCGGGCCGGAGCTGGCGACGGCAGTGACGGAAGGGCGCCGCCGAGAATTTGCAGGTTTCTCCCTCTTCAGTGATGCAAGCGCATCAGACCGCCTCGCAGAGATTCCGGACCCGTGCGATCTGGCCACTTTCAAGCGTTCCAAACTCGACTGGAACTGCATTGCAACATCGCCGCATGACGCCTGGCTGGCGCACTACTGCAATCTGCTTGCGCTGCGGCGCGAATTCATCATGCCGCGCTTATCTGGCACCAGCGGCGGGCAGGCGCAGTATCAGATTGTCGGCGCAAGCGGACTGGTGCTGTGCTGGCGGCTGGGCAACGACAGCGTCCTCAGTCTGGTGGCCAATCTTGGCGCGCAAGAGCTGCCCGGCATCCGGCGCCCGTCCGGAGAACTTTTTTATGCGACTGACGCATTCGTGATCGCAGGCTTGGCCGGTGAGCAATTGCTACAACCGTTGCCGCCCTGGTCGATCGCGTGGTTTCTCGATACAAGCAAGGAGCAGCCTTGCCATGCCTAATGTGTCACATCAAGCAATGCTGGACCGGCTGTGCGCCTGGTGCGGCATCGAGCCGGAATATACCGACATCTGGGGCAACCGGCATCCGACATCCGAAGAAACCAGGCGGGCGCTGCTGGCAGCGATGAAAGTCGATGCAGAGAAAGCCGCCGATCTGGAACATGCGGTGGAAGAATGCGAGACGCAGTCCTGGCGCAGCCTGCTGGAACCAGTCCAGGTAATTACTGAGACGCACGCCGCGCCCCAAGTCGTGCTGACGATGCCGGCCACCATGGCAGGAAACGTTTTTGAATGGCGCCTGACGCTGGAATCCGGGGAAACTACCGGCGGAAGATGCACGCCAGCCGATTTTGCCGTGCTGGAACAGCGGGAGATCGCAGGCATATCGTATGTGCGTTATGGGTTGCCATTGCCGACTGCGCTGGCAACCGGATACCACCGGCTGGAAATTGACGCGGAAGATAATGTTTTAGCAGCGGACGCAAAAACGGACGAGGCGCAACGCTATTCCGCCGCGATGCGCCTGATTGTGGTTCCGGCTGCCTGTTACCTGCCGCCTGCGCTAACAAAAGACGGCCGGGTGTGGGGATTTGCAGTTCAGCTGTACGCGCTGCGCTCGCAACGCAACTGGGGTATCGGCGACTTTGCAGACCTCAGGGCGGCGGTGGAATTTGCGGCACAGATCGGGGCCGGCTTCGTTGGCACCAACCCGTTGCATGCATTATTTCCGTGCGATCCGGTCCAGGCCAGTCCTTACAGCCCGTCCAGCCGGCGTTTTCTGAATGTGCTGTACCTGGAGGTGGAAGGCATTGCAGACTTCGCCGAATGCGAGTCGGCCCGGAACATAGTGCGGGAGCCGCAGTTTCAGGCGCATTTGCGCATACTGCGTGCCAGCGAACTGGTGAAATACGAGCAAGTCAGCGCGCTCAAGCTGCAGGTACTGGAGCTGTTGTACAGCCACTTCCGTGCGCATCATCTCGGCTTGGAAAGTCAGCGCGCGCGCGCCTTTCGCGTTTTCCAGCAGCAAAACGGAGAAGCATTGCGGCGCCAGGCGCTGTTTGAAGCGTTGCAGGAGCATTTTTTCCGCACCGACAGTGCAATACACGGCTGGCATCAGTGGCCGCAGGATTACCAGGACCCATCTTCTGGCCCGGTTGCCGCGTTCGCAGCAACACATGTGGAGCGCATCGAGTTCTACGCATACCTGCAGTGGATCGCCGAACTGCAATTGGCTGCGGTTGAACAGCGTTCCCTGGAGCTCGGGCTGGGTGTGGGCCTGTATCAGGATATTGCGGTGGGTGTCGCCGCCGATGGAGCGGAGTGCTGGGCCGAGCAAACACTGTATGCCCGGCGCACCTACATCGGAGCGCCTGCGGACGCTTACAATACCTTGGGCCAGGACTGGGGGCTGCCGCCGCTGATTCCGCAACGCCTGCGCGCAGCGGCATATGCGCCATTCATCGAGACCTTGCGCGAAAACATGCGACACTCCGGCGCGCTGCGGCTTGACCATGTGATGGGGCTGATGCGGCTGTTCTGGGTACCTGCCGGCGGCATACCGAGCGCAGGCACTTTTGTGCATTACCCGTTTGCCGATCTGCTGGGAATCGTTGCACTGGAGAGCCATCGCAATCGTTGCGCTGTGATCGGCGAAGACCTGGGCACCGTCGCGCAGGAAGTGCGCGACGCACTCGCGCAAAGTGCGGTGCTGTCATACCGGCTGTTCTACTTCGAGAAGGAGCAGGACGGAACATTCAAGGCGCCGTCCGATTATCCTGCCCAATCACTGGTGGCGGCAAGCACCCATGACTTGCCGACGCTGGCCGGCTATTGGCTGGGGCACGACATTGATCTGCGTTGTGCGCTTGACTTGTTCTCTTCGGTGCAGTTGCGCGATGCCCAGCTGCTGGATCGCGTACAGAGCCGGGCGCAGTTGCTGATGGCGCTGGAGCGGGCACAATTGCTGCCGGCCGGGGCCAGCGTGAATCCGGTTGCGTATCCCGAGATGACGGACGCACTGGCGCTTGCGGTCCACACCTACCTGGCGCGCACTCCAGCCAAATTCATGGTGGTGCAGATGGAGGATGTATTGGGGCAAGTGGAGCAAGTTAATTTTCCTGCCAGCGCCGGCAAGTATCCCAACTGGCAGCGCAAATTGACGCTCGACCTGGAGGGTTGGGCGCTTGATGCGCGTGTGCAAACACTGACGACAGCGTTGCGACAGGTGCGCGGAAGCGGCGTATTCCCCGCCACCGGGACCACCCAGCCCGCCACGGTGCGGCACTCCGCACGGATTCCGCGCGCCACCTACCGTCTGCAGTTCAACCGCGCATTCACATTCGTCCAGGCCGAACAGCTGATTCCCTACCTGGATGCGCTCGGCGTCAGCCATTGCTACGCCTCGCCCTATTTCAAGGCGCGACCGGGCAGCATGCACGGCTATGACATCATCGACCACAATGCGCTCAACCCGGAGATTGGCACCGACCTCGAGTTTGAGCACTATGTCGAGGCGCTGCAGCGCCATGGAATGGGACAAATCATTGATATCGTGCCCAATCACATGGGCGTGATGGGCAGCGACAATCAGTGGTGGCTTGATGTAATGGAAAATGGGCAATCCTCGCCGTTTGCGGAGTTCTTCGATATTGACTGGACCCCGCAGAAGGAAGCGTTGCGCGGCAAGGTGCTGGTGCCGGTGCTGAGCGACCAGTATGGCAACGTGCTTGAGTCGGGTGACTTGAAACTGGTGTTCGATCAACCGCATGGTGAATTCAGTATCTGGTATTACGAACACCGCTTCCCGCTGGACCCGAGCGAGTATCCGCGCGTCATTGGTCACCGCTGGCAACAATTGGCGGACAAGCTCGGCGCGGATCACCCCCAGTTGCTGGAGTTTCAAAGCCTGATCACCGCATTCGGTCATTTGCCGCAGCGCACCGACCTGGCATCGGAACAAAGAGCTGAGCGCAGTCGCGACAAGGAGCTCCACAAGCGCCATCTGGCCGTACTGTGTGCCGCATGCGCCGATGTCGACCAGTTCATTGCGCAGAATGTAGCAGAATTCAATGGTGAGCCGGGCCACCCGGAAAGCTTCGACCTGCTGCATCAATTGATCAAGGTGCAGGCCTTCCGGTTCTCCTATTGGCGCGTGGCTGCCGATGAAATCAACTACCGCCGCTTTTTCGACATCAACAGCCTGGCCGGGCTGCGGATGGAACGCGAAGCGGTTTTTGATGCCACCCATCGCCTGCTATCGAATCTGATTGCGCAAGGAAAAGTGGATGGGGTGCGCATCGACCATCCGGACGGGCTGTACGATCCATTGCAATACTTGTGTCGTCTGCAGCAGGGCCGCGCAGTGGTCGAGCCGGAGACTGAGCCGGAGACCGACTCGACCGGGGTTACCGCCGATCAGAGCGGGCTTTACATCGTACTTGAGAAAATCATTGCCAGTTACGAGCGCATGCCTGCGCAGTGGCCGGTGCATGGGAGCACCGGCTACCGGTTTTGCAACGTCGTCAACGGCCTGTTCGTCGATGCCGCCAATGAGGAGCGCATGGAGCGCGTATATGCGGCCTTTATCGACGACAGGATCGATTTCAGCGAGCAGCTTTATCGCAGCAAGAAACTCATCATGAGAGTGGTTCTGGCTAGTGAGCTCAATGTACTGGCCAACCAGCTGGATCGCATCGCGCAACTGGACCGGCATACCTGCGATTTCACGGCCAACAGCTTGCGCGATGCGTTGATAGAAATCACCGCATGCTTCCCGGTATACCGTACTTACGTCACTGCCGATACGGTGTCGGAGGACGACAGACGCTATATCGACTGGGCGGTATCGGCCGCCAAAAGGAGGAGCCAGGCCGCAGACATCAGCGTCTTCGATTTCGTACGCGAGATGCTTCTGACTGGCATCGCCGATGGCAAAGGACAAGCATATCGCGACACGGTGACAAAATTTGCGATGAAATTCCAGCAATTCACCGGCCCGGTGATGGCGAAGGGGATGGAGGACACCAGCTTTTATATCTACCACCGGCTGAGCTCGCTCAACGAGGTGGGCGGCGACCCGCGCACCTTCGGCTTCGCGCTGGCGGCGTTTCACGCGGCGAGCCAGGACCGCGCCAAAAACTGGCCGCACACCATGCTTGCCACCTCGACCCATGACGGCAAGCGATCCGAAGATGTGCGCGCCCGCATCAACACATTGTCGGAGATGCCTGCATTGTGGAAGCTGCGGGTGCGCCGCTGGAGCCGATTGAATCGCAGCAAGAAAGTGTCGCAGGGCGATGAAGGTATAAGCGCACCTTCCCGCAACGACGAATACCTGCTGTATCAGACCCTGATCGGCGCCTGGCCACTGGAGCCTCTGGACCAGGAGCGGTTGGCCGGATTCTGCGAACGGATCGAAACCTACATGCAAAAAGCGATCAGGGAAGCCAAGATAAACAGCAGCTGGATCAACCCCAATCCGGAATACGAGGGCGCGGCATCGAAATTCATCAAGGCGCTGCTGGCACCGGGCAGGAACCCGTTTCTGGCGGATTTCCTGCCTTTCCAGCGGCGGGTTTCCCGTCTGGGCATGTTCAACAGCTTGTCGCAGACCTTGATCAAACTGACCTCTCCCGGCGTGCCCGATATTTATCAGGGCAACGAACTGTGGGATTTTAGCCTGGCCGACCCGGACAACAGACGGCCTGTGGATTACCGGCGACGCAGCGCGATGCTGGAGCAGTTGAAAACCTACTTCGCAGTAGATCCCGGTCAGTGTGCCGAGCGTGCCAGCGCGCTTGTGCAAACGATGGAGGATGGCCGCATCAAGCTGTATCTGACCTGGAGGACGCTGGAGTTGCGCAGGCAATATGAATCTTTGTTTCGTGACGGAGACTATCTGCCGCTGCAGGCGGAGGGCATCCGCGCCGAGCAGGTATGCGCGTTCGCGCGCTGCGACAAGGATGGCGCGCTGATTGTTGTCGCCCCCAGATTTTTTTATGCGCTGTTTGGCGATACTGATCAAATTCCTGCGGCAACCGGGCTATGGGCCGGCACCACTATCGCACTGCCGGAAGCCTTGGCCGATACAGCGTGGCACAACGTATTCAGCGATGAAACTCTATGCTGCACTGAACCCGGAGGGCGGCGGTTTGGACTAGCCGAGTTGTTAGGTCATTTCCCCTTTGCCTTGTTGCTTTGCATAGGTAGATAGCATATGTCAGGCCGGGCAAGTCAGGCTGGCAAGCGTGTGGCCATGTCGATACAGCGTATTTTTTCACGCGCAGCATGTGTTTTTCGTTTAATGCAGCATCCTTTGACATTCTGTAAAAAACGATTTATGCAGACATTTATTGTTGAGTGGGGTACGCATTTTTTGGCTGATCGTATCGCTGCGAATGGGAACGGAAATGCAATTTGATAATCGTCTGGCTGCAAAGCGCATTTAAAGGAATTCGCATGTTGCGTCCACGGGTTCTATTAGTCGCATCGGAAGCAATTCCCCTGGTCAAAACGGGTGGCTTGGCCGATGTCATTTCCGCACTGGCCGCCGCTTTGCGCGAAAAGAATATCGATGTCAGTATATTTATGCCCGGCTATCCGTCTGCGTTCGAAGCAGCGACGGGGCTGGTCAAAGTTGCCGCTCTGGACGACCTTCCGGGCGGGCAGGCTTTCTTGCATCAGGGGTATATTCCTGAGAGTGACATTCCGGTCATTTTATTGGAGTCCGAAAGCTTTCGCGCCAGGTCAGGTAATCCGTATGTGGATGCGAACGGTGATGAATATTCGGACAATGCAGTAAGTTTTGCAACATTTTCCCATGCAGCCGTGCGCATTTGCGCAGGGCGAACGCCGCTTGCCGCGCCGCATGTCGTGCATCTCAATGATTGGCATGCGGGATTGATCCCGCTGCTGCTTCGCACTAACGACATCCGGCAAGTCGGCTCGGTATTGACGATTCACAATTTGGCATTTCAAGGTAATTTTCCGATCGAGATCGGTTTTGCGCTGGGCATTCCCGACAGTATGCTGAATCCGGATGGTATCGAACTCTGGGGCAAGCTCAGTTTCTTGAAGGCAGGCATTCAGTATGCCGACCGCATTTCGATCGTCAGCAAGTCATACATGAAAGAAGTATTGACGCCGCAATTCGGTAACGGCCTGGACGGTCTTCTGAACCATCGCAGGCAGGCAATCGTTGCGATTCCCAACGGGATCGACACGAAGGTCTGGAACCCTGCAAAAGATCCATTGATTGCGCGGCATTTTTCGCGGCGTTCGCTGCGCAACAAGAATTTCTGCAAGCAGGATCTGCTGAAAATTTTTAACTTGACGGCAGATCCGTTCGCGCCGTTGCTTGCGCTGGGCAGTCGGATTGTCCATCAAAAAATGGCAGATGTAGCGCTGGCGGCACTGCCTGTTATTTTTGAAAAATATCCGCGCCTGCAAGTTGCGGTGCTGGGACGTGGAGACCATGGCTATGAAAACGGATTCCTGGAACTTGCGCAGCGTTATCCGGGACGGCTGGGCGTACACATCGGCTACGATGAACGGCGCGCGCATGCATTGCACGCCGGTGCTGACATGCTGCTGCATGGAACCAGATTCGAGCCATATGGCTTGACGCCGATTTACGCAATGCGTTACGGCACGATTCCGATTGCATCGAAGGTCGGCGGCTTGATCGATACCATCATCGACCCCGGTGCCAGCAGTCCAGTGTGCAAGGGCGCGAACGGCATACTTTTCGAGGGCGAACAAACCACTGACATGATTGCCGCGGTAGACCGCGCTTTCACGATATTTGGCAATTCCGGCGACTGGCTGAGCATGCAGCACAATGCGATGAGCGGCGATTTTTCATGGAACGATCCGGTACGCAAATATATAGAGATGTATGCCGAGATCGCATCGGCATCGGCGAAGCCGCTGTTCGCAGGCGCGCTGTCTGACACAATCGGCCACTTGCCGGATGCGGCCGTGGCGCAAAGGTGAGCCGGCGGCACCATCGAAGTACAGTATTTTTCCTGGAATAAATCCAGTGGTCTAAGTTGTCCGTTGTCCGTTGTTCGTTGTCTATTGCCAGATGGTTAAAATTAGTCGAATTGCCGATGCTGAAAAAGCGGCAAGCGCCGTTTTCAGTCCTAAACCACTGCCCAGGAGAATCCGATGTTGCACCGCCATGCTTTACGTTTTGTGCTTGCCGCTGCGCCATTCTTGACCGGAGTTTCCGGTGTTTCCAGCGCCCAGGAAGTTATCAAGCTGTCGACCACCACCAGCACCGAAAATTCCGGCTTGCTGCGCTATTTGCTGCCGCAATTCGAGGCCAGTAATCATGTCAAGGTGCACGTGATTTCGGTCGGCACCGGCAAGGCACTGGAGCTGGCAAAAAACGGCGATGTCGATGTCACTCTGGTGCACGCGCGTGCGTCAGAAGACAAGTTCGTGGCGGATGGCCACGGCGTGAATCGGCGCGACGTGATGTATAACGATTTTTTGATCGTCGGGCCGGAAAATGACCCGGCCGGCATCCGCGGCAGCAAGGACGTGATCGGCGCCATGGAGAAAATCGTCGATGGCAAGGTCAGGTTCATCTCGCGCGGCGACAACTCCGGCACCGATCAAATGGAAAACAGTTACTGGAAGGAAGCCGGCGCCAAGCCGCAGGCTTCAGCCTACGTCTCGGCCGGGCTGGGGATGGGCGAAGTGCTGACCATGGCGGCCCAGATGCAAGCGTATACGCTGACCGACCGCGCGACCTATGGCGCATATCGGGCCAAAACAGGCCTGATCGTAGCGGTGCAGGGCGATCCGAAAATGTTTAATCCCTACGGCATCATTGCCGTCAATCCGGCCAAGTACAAGGAGATCAACTACAAAGGGGCAATGCTGCTGATCAACTGGCTCACGTCGGCCGAAGGGCAAAAGAAAATTGCCGATTTCAAGGTTGACGGGCAGCAGCTTTTTTACCCGTCGGCGACCAAGTAATGACGCTGGAACTTTCCGCCCTAGAACCGCGCTATTGCCATGCGCTGCGCTGCAATACGATACGGTACAGTGGATGACAGCCTGCTCCAGGGATGACGGACCTGGAGCGGGTTTTCCATACGAGCGGTAGTGCAGTTACTGGTATCGATAGCTAAACCTTGTAAATTCCACATCCGATCACAAGATCGTCTAATTTTTCAATGTAAGTGGATTTTGATTCGATCACAGCGGTGACTGGATTTATCCACCGATAGTCAACCCAGCCGCGACCGAAACTTTGGGCAATTTGCACGAAGCTCTTGATGAAGTGTTTCCCGTCGGCATCCTTCAAGTCGATTAAATTACGTCCTATCAATTTCGGATTTTCGCCATGCGCTTTGGTATTTCCATGCAGATCAATTACATTGATATACAAATCGCGATTCTTGAACTGCGCAGCAGGTTTGCTGAATTCTGAAAACGCCTTGTCCTTGCCGTTCGCTCTAATGTATGCGACAGCCCGCTTAACCATTGACTCCGCTTCATTTTGATTTTGTTCAAGTTTGAATGCGCTAACGGTTTGCCGCATTGTTACCGCTTGCTGGCGCATTCTTTCAGCTGCAGTCGAGGCTTGTTCCACCAGAGCCGCATTCTGTTGCGTCATTTTGTCGATTTCGAGCATTGCGCGATTAACTTCATCAATGCCAACGCTTTGCTCCTGACAGGCTTCAGAGATTTCATTGACGACGTGGACGGTATTTTTGACCGACTCGACAATTTCCTCCATTGTGCTGCCAGCCATATCAACCAGTTTGCCACCGGCCTCAACAGCTTTAACCGAATCCCCTATCAATATCTTGATTTCCTTGGCGGCTTCCGCCGAGCGCATCGCAAGATTTCGAACCTCGGAAGCTACCACCGCAAATCCTCTGCCTTGCTCCCCCGCACGCGCAGCCTCGACGGCTGCATTCAAGGCCAGAATGTTGGTCTGGAAAGCGATGCCGTCAATCACGCCGATAATGTCGGAGATCTTGCGTGAACTTTCTTTGATAGACGCCATTGTGCCAACAACTTGTCCGACAACCCTGCCGCCATTCACGGCAGTGTTTTGTACGGAAGCAACCATTTGGTTTGCCTGGAGCGCATTGTGTGCATTTTGCCGGATTGCAGAATTGAGTTGTTCCATCGTACTGGCTGTTTTTTCCAATGCGCTCGCTTGAGATTCGGTTCGCGATGAAAGATCAGCATTGCCTGTCGCAATCTCTGAAGAGGCGGAAAAAATTGCATCACTTCCGGTTCGTACATCGGTCACAATTTTTAGCAAATTCGTATTCATGTCATTCAGCGCAGCGATGAGTTCACTGACTTCATCCTGACCAATCACCTTTGCCCGAGAAGAAAGATCGCCTGCAGCAACCCTCTTGGCAATCGAGACCGCAGCATGCAGTGGCTGCGTAATGCTGCGGATGAGAAACCAGGTAGCAATGCCGCCCAAAATCACGAGGGCGCCGCTCGCAGCGAGAAGTGCTGCCATCGACTGGTGGTTCAGTTTGCTTTGCCAGGCAAGAACGCAGGCAATAAGAATAATTGCCGTGAAACTGATTATCAGAAAACCTATTCCGACACCGATCCTGACGCCGATACTTGTGTTACGTAGTTTCAAAATGCCCATGATCAAGGTTCGCCATATTGAATTTTTAGTGAGTCATTACATCCCGAGATATGCCGCGCGTACCTGTTCGTTGCTAATGAGTTCCTGGCCTGTGCCGGTGAGAGTGATGGTGCCGGTTTCCAGCACATAGCCACGATCAGCTATGGCCAGGGCGGCAAAGGCATTTTGCTCGACCAGAATGATGGTCATGCCCTGTGCCTTGAGAGTCTTGACGACATTAAACACCTCCTCCACCAGCAGCGGCGCCAAGCCCATGGACGGCTCGTCGAGCAGCAGCATTTTCGGGCGTCCCATCAGCGCCCGACTAATTGCCAGCATCTGCTGTTGACCGCCGGACAATGTACCTGCTGGCAGCTTGCGCTTTTCCTTCAGGATCGGGAACATCGAGAAGACCATCTCAAGGGCGCCTTCAACCTGATTCTTGGGTTGCGTGTAAGCGCCCAAACGCAAATTATCTTCGATCGACAGTGGCCCAAAAACCTGCCGACCTTCCGGCGATTGGCAGATGCCGCGACGCATGCGCATGTCGGAGCGCAGCTTGCTGATGTCTTCCCCGCAAAACTGGATGCTGCCCGCACTCATCGGCTGTATGCCGGACAGGGTGCGCAGGAATGTGGTCTTGCCCGCGCCATTGGCCCCAACCAGAGCGACCGTCTCACCCTTGCGTACTTCGAGGCTGATGCCCTTCAGCGCCTTGATGCGCCCATAACAACTTTCCATGCCGCTTACGCTGAGCACGACATCCATCTTGTCTGCTGCGGCATTCGACTGCAGTCGTCCTGCCGATTGCGCTCCCAGGCCGATGGATTCGGGGGCCAGGCTGACGATACGATGGAAAAGTTCACGGAATTCTGCCTTGGCCTTTTCGCCAGAAAGCGGGTCTTCGTTATTGAGGAAGGCGCCATCGATCTCAGCCCAGTCTGCTGCGTTCAGCATCTCACGGGCCAGCGGAAGCACATCTTTCTCTTCAACGCCAATATGCCTTTTCAGACCTTGGGTATAGGTATGCAGGGCAGCGGCGAAATCCGCGTTGTTCAGTTCGCCGTCGGCGGCGCTTTTAAGCTGTTCGCGCAGGTGCTTCAGATTCTCCGGTCCGTTGTGATGTTCCGCCTGCAAGCGGTCCAGGATAGCTGCGGCGTCGGTGCTGCGGGTGCGCAGAATGCGAAAGAGAAAGTCATCTTCCTTGGGGTGGTGCGAGCGGTCGATGAACTGTTCGATGTAATCAAACACCGAGTTGAAAAACTGCTGGTCGATCTTGCTACCCGATTCGATTTCGTCGGCCACCAGATCGACCGTGGTCGCGATGCGCCAGAGATTGCGGTGTTCGTCGTTGATGATGCGGAGTGCTTCCATGTTGTTCCCCTTTTCTATGCTTGTACGCCGAGGTAAGCAGCGATCACGTCAGGATTCTTGCGAACTTCCACGCCGGTGCCTTCGGCAAGCTTTTTGCCGTAGTCGAGGACGAGGATGCGGTCGGAGAGATTCATCACCATCTTCATGTCGTGTTCGACCAGAACAACGGTGACGCCGGAATCGGCGACCTTGCGCACCAGTTCATCGATTTCGATGGTTTCCTTGGGGTTTAGGCCGGCGGCCGGTTCATCAAGGAAAATTAGGCGCGGTTTCAAAGCCAGTGCCCGTGCAATTTCTAGCCGTTTGAGGGCGCCATACGGCATGCTGTCGGCGCGGGCTTCGACATATTTTTCCAGGCCGACAAAATGCATTAGCTCGGCGGCCTCGTCGCGGAGTTCGCGGTCCCGGCGCTTAATGCTTGGGAAGCGCAGCGCGGCTTTGAGCGGATTGCGATCCAGACGCAGATGGGCACCAACCATCACGTTCTCGATGGCGCTCATGTTCATGCAGATCTGCAGGTTCTGGAAAGTGCGGGCGACGCCGCGCTTGGCCAGTTCGTTCGGCGTTTTGCCGCCGATTGATTCTCCGTCCAGCTTAATTTCGCCACTGGTGGGGGTGTAGATCCCAGTGATCAGGTTGAATAGCGTGGTCTTGCCGGCGCCGTTGGGGCCGATGACCGCATAGACAATCCCTGCATCAATGCTGAAGCTGACATTTTGCACCGCCTTGACCCCGCCGAAGTGGATCGATAGCTGGTTGACTTCAAGTAGCGCCATGCTTATTCTCCTTTTCCGAGTCTGGCAGCCAAAGTGGGTACCAGACCCTTGGGCATGAAAATCATACAGATCATCAGGATGGCGCCGAAGATGACGGTTTCCCAACCCTCAAAAGCGACCAGTGCCTGCGGTAGGGCTGTGAGCAATACCGCGCCGACCAGCGAGCCGTAAACCGAGGCCATGCCGCCAATCACGACCATGGTGACCAGTTCGATGGAGTGGAAAAAATCGGCCAGATTGGGCGTTACGAAACCGACATAGTGCGCGGTCACGCTACCCATCAGGCTGGCGAACACAGCGGATATGACAAAGATTGCCACTTTGTATCGTGCCACATCCACCCCGACGACCTGGGACGCGACTTCGGAACCATGCAGGGCGCGCAGCGCACGACCGAAAGGCGAGTCGATCAGATTGAGCGAGGCCCAGACGCTGAACGACAGCAGCAGGGCGACAACCCAGTACCAGTGCTTGTCGCTGGACAGTTCAAAGCCAAGCAAACCCATCGTCGGCACCGGCATGCCGTCCGGTCCGCCGGTCCAGGCTGCTTCGGTGCGCAGGGCGATATTGATGATGATGCCGATGCCGAGGGTGGCCATGGCCAGGTAATGGCCCTTCAGCTTGAAGATCGGGCGCGCAACCAAGGCGGCCAGCAGGCCAGTGACAGCGGCGCCCGCACCCATGGCCAGCAACGGATGCCAGCCGAAGTGGGTCGGCAGCACGGCTGAGGCGTAGGCGCCGATGCCCAGGAAACCGGCGTGGCCGAGACTGATTTGTCCGGCGAAACCGATCAGCAGGTTAAGTCCCAGAACAATTACCGCATTGATCGCCATCCGGATGGCGATATCGAGGTAAAAATTATTGGGCACGACTAAAGGCAGAACCAGCAGGATGCCGATGACGAGATAAAGGCCGTAGTAGGTGTTCTTTTTCATGTTTATACCCGATCGGTCGATTTGCCGCCAAACAGTCCGCGCGGCATGAAAAACAGGATGAAGAGGATCAGCACGAATGGAATGGCATCCTTGTAAGCGGACGATATGTAACCGGCACCCATGGCCTCGAGAATACCGACCAGCAGGCCGCCGACCACAGCGCCGAGGCCATTTCCCAATCCGCCCACGACTGCGGCGACAAAGCCTTTCAGGCCGAGCATGATCCCGACATCGTAAGAGGTCAGCGTAATTGGTGTGACCAGAATGCCTCCAAGAGCGCCGAGTGCCGCCGCCATGGCAAAACTCATGAACAGCACCCAATTGGTATTGATGCCGACCAGTTCTGCAGCCAGCCGGTTGTGGGAAGTGGCGAGCATGGCTTTTCCTTGCATTGTGCGATTGAAGAAATACCAGAGGGCAATCACGACTAAAGTGGTGCCGCCCAGTACCCAGAGGCTTTGCGGCATCAGCACGGCGCCAAGTATGTGAATCGGGGCATCGCCGGAAAAAGCAGGCATGCTGTGCGTTCCTTTGCCAAGCCAGACCTGGACCAAGCCGCGAATGACGAGTGAAGCGCCGATGGTGATGATGATCAGTGTCACTGTTTCAGCGCCCTTGACCGGCTCGATCGCCAGTTTTTCCACCAGAACGCCGACCACGGCGGGCAACAGAATCGCCAGCAGCAGCGCTGCCGGCAAAGGCAGTCCGGCTTGGGTAAAAAACACCGCCAGCATGCCGCCGAGCATGATGAATTCACCTTGGGCAAAGTTGATCACGTTGCTGGCGTTGTAGATCAGTGTGAAGCCCAGGGCAGATAGGGCATAGATAGCGCCAACCGTAATGCCGGAAAAAAGAAATTGCAGGAACTGGGCAAGCATCAGGCTTCCCTTCCTGCTTTGGCGAAAGCCGGGGTGTTGATCGAATGCTTGGGCATTTTTAGTCTCCTGGTCGCTTCAATGAAGGGGCTGTCTGCCCATTTTTTACTTTTATTGTGTATGTATTCTGAAATGCGGAATGAATTCTGTCAATATAAAATGATACAAAAAAACAGAACAATTAATATTTTCGTATCAATTATTCTGTTTTCTGTGGGGCTTGTTATGCCTGTTCGCGCGTTGCTCCCAGGCTCAGGGAGAGTTCCTTGGCCGAGCGTTTGAGTTCTGTGATGACCAGACCGCTTTGATTCATATCGATCATGCCCGCCACACCCACCACCACCACGGCCATCGTAATTTCATTCTTAAAGTTGAAAACGGGGGCGGCGACTGCCTCGACGCCCTTGACCATATAGTGGCCGGTGATAGCGGCAAACCCTTCTGCGCGCACATTTTCCAGCATGGTTTCGACGTCGTTTCGGGTTTTGAGCTCGGACCGTGTTTTTGATTTCAGTTCATTGGAAATCAACGGATCCACAAAATTCTTCGGCAGCCAGGCAGCAAAAACTCGACCGCTGGCTGTCGTTAGCAAGCTTAATGCTGTCCCAGTGACGACGTTGACCGTAATCGGCCGTCGTGGTCGTTCCCAGCGCACGATGACCGGGCCGGTCTCGCCCCAAACGGCCAGGGCTGTGGTTTCATTGATGGCGTCGCGCAATTCGGCAATGGCTGAGAGTCCGAGTCGAACCCGGTCGAGGCGGTCAATCGCGACCAGGCCGATGTTGAGGGCAAACGAACCCAGGTTGTAGCGCGAAGTCATGGAATCCTGCTCGACTAATCCAGCGCGAATCAGGCTGACCAGATAGCGATGTGCCTTGGAGGCAGGCATGTCGGCTGCCGCAGCAATGTCCTTGAGCATCATGGAGCGTTGCCCGGTAACCATGGCACGCACGATCCCCATGCCGATTTCAAGTGACTGAACGCCGTGTTTCCCATCGCTCATAATTTTCCTGAAATTACGTTAATCGAAACTAATTTTATCATATAGAATCTTATTTTCTATTGATTAATAGGCTTTGGTCGACGAAGTCGAAGAGCGCGAACCGGACTGGCTACCCTGTATTTTTGTAAAAATGACGAGTATAGTAATTTTTATGGTATTTCTCGCATATATTAATTGCGTATGTAAAATATACTCTATCTAATAATGATTAATTATGAAAATGCATCGATTCCTAGTCGGAACTTGGGAACCTGTTCCGGCGCACGCCATTGCGACCATGGCGGTTTTTGTGAACATTGGCTTTCGCCATGAATAACATACGTAACGTCAGTTACTTACCGGAGCATCATCGATGAAATCTCTACGCGTTTATGCCATTGATGGCATCGTCCCGGTTGTCGATCCGACCGCTTTTGTGCACCCGAGCGCAGTGCTGATCGGCGATGTAATTGTCGGACCTGGCTGCTACGTCGGTCCCTGCGCCAGTTTGCGAGGTGACTTTGGTCGCCTGGTTCTGGAGCGCGGGGCCAATCTGCAGGATACCTGCGTGATGCACGGGTTTCCGGGCACCGATACGGTAGTCGAAGAAAACGGTCACATCGGTCATGGTGCGGTACTACACGGTTGCCGCATCGGCAGGAATGCCTTGGTCGGCATGAATGCAGTAATCATGGATAACGTCGTGATTGGTGAATCGACGATAGTTGCGGCTTGCTCATTCGTGAAGGCAGGGGTGGAGATTCCAGCGCGAAGTCTGGTTGCCGGAATGCCAGCCAAGGTAATTCGCCAACTCAGCGAAGAGGAAATTGCCTGGAAAAGTGATGGAACGCGAACATATCAGGACCTTACGCGCCGCAGTTTGGAGAGTATGTACGAAACCACGCCACTGACGTCAGTTGAGGCGGATCGCAAACGCATCCACATGCCTGGGGTCATTCCTCTGGTGGAGCTGAAAAAACGCGGTGGTTAAAGCGGAAGGGTTAGTAAATCTTCGTTCTGGAAACGTTCCGTCAGCATTTGTGAAAGTTCGGGTAATTCGCCGTTGGCAAGTTTCATGTGCAAGTCGAGGTGGCGCTCGGAGGACTCCAGCAGGCGCCGATAGAGTTCCTTGCACAGCAGACGTGCTTTCTGACCGGGCCAGTTGGTGGGGAGCAGAACATCGGGAAGTTCCGGGTCACGCAGCAGCAGTCGGCGATAGTCGTGGATCAGCAATGTGCGCAGCAAAAAAGCGCTTTCGTCGTCAATTTCGCTACGCAGGTCTTGGCGCAGTATTTTCAGGATGGGGTGATAGCGGGCGACGAAGTCTGTATAGGCAGTGGCAAGCTTATCCAGATTCCAGGCGCGTTGCACCATATCGATTTCGCTGGCCGCGAGGCCGAAACGCGGGTCGACGGCGAGTAATGGCATTAAATGGCTGAGCAGATCGGTCATGCCATCCGTCATCAGTGCATCGAAAGCAGTCGTTAAGTCAGCGCTTGGATGGACAAAACAATCCGAACCGAGGACGCCAAACCCTTGCCAGAAGAGTGCGCTTCGCAGACGCTCGCGCTGCGCAGGGTCGAGTTCACCCACGGTCAGAATCAGACGCCAACGGCGATCCCATATTGGCGCATGGGAAGCGTAAATATGCCGTGAGACATCTTCAAAGCGACGTCTTCCTGCTGGCGTCAGCATGTAATCCGCGCGTCTGCCGTGGGCTTCCGTGCGCAGCCACTTTTCTTTGGCGAGACGAAAAACAGAAGTACGGATCAGCCGTTCATTCAGTTGCAAGGGTTCGAGCAGTCTAATCAGGCTCCCTAGCCAGATGCGCCCGCCACGCGGCAAAACGGCATCGCCAAAAACGGAAATAATCAGCGAACCGGCCTGCATGCGGTTCTGTTGCCGAAAGTTGTCAAGGTGTTTCTGGATAGGAGACATCAAATAAATAGCCGAAATCTGCTAGCGTAAAGTTGGACATGTTAACGATTTCAAGTTGTTCTGAACAGGGTTCCCAACAAAAAATAATTTTAAAGCGCGAGCAAGCGATCGGCATCTGCAATGACTGGTTGTTGCTGCGCAAAGAAACCTTCAGTGTGAATCAATTCATCTTTGGCTCCCAATTGTTTGACTGTTGCCCGGCAGGTATCGACAAATTCCGGGCTGCCCGCTGCAAAAATGGTGTGTTTGGATAGATCCGGGAAGAGCTTCGGTAACACTACATCGATGCGGCCGGCAAGGTAGCCTTCCTTCTCTTCCCGGGTTAACGTGATCTTGTAATCGAAATTGCGGTGCTTGGTCCTCCACCAAGCCATCAAGCCCTGGCTATAGACATCGTCTTTGGTACGCGCCGAGAACAGCATCGTTACCGGTTTTTTGAAGCCACGGCGAAGGGCTGCTTCGGCCAGTGCCAGGATCGGGGCTAGGCCGGTTCCAGCAGCCAGGCAGAGAACTGGAGTGTCGACCGATGGGTCGCCGATGAACGTGCCGTAAGCGCCGGATATTTTGACGCTTTCGCCTACGTTCAATTGATCGTGGATCCAGTTGCTAGTGACGCCATTCTCATCACGGGCGACCTGAAAAACCAGTTCGCCATCCGGGCGCGGGACGTTTGAAATGGAATAGGCGCGGCGCGGAATATTGGCGCGGGGATTGCCAATGGTTACATACTGGCCGGGCCAATAACGAATGGGCTGGCCGACCGGACGCAGGCGCAGTTCGACGACGCGCTGTGCAATCGGGCGTTTTTCGGTGACGACGAAGAGTGCATCTTCGCGTGGCGGGAAAAGTTTGGGTTGCGCATCTTCGGTGCCCCATTCAATAGTCAATTCCTCGGAAATCGGTTTGGCCATGCACATCAAGCCGTACCCCGCTGTGCGTTCTTCCTGGGATAGCGCCATGTCGAGGACAATGCCCTGGTCGAATTGGCCGTTGGTCACTTTCACTTTGCACTCGCCGCAGGCGCCGGCGCGACAGTTGTTCTGCAACGCGTAACCCGCTTTTTCCAGTGCCATGAGCACGGTGTCGCCGTTAGCGCAATCGACCGACTTATTCGACGGTTGCATGATGATGCGAGCCATTGTTTTCCCTTTGCTGCAGTACTTGTCTGTTAAGGCCTGGCCGATACCCCTTGCGGAGCACCGGCCAGCGGTCTGTTACGGTCAATCGGATTTAGAAGACTGGGATGATGTCGTCCAAATCGACGTCGCTGACTTCTTGACCGGAAATGCCCAGTTCGGGAATTGCCGGGAACGGAATGTTGTAACGATCGAGCACGCCTTTCAGGTTGATGATCGCGTTCTTCCAGTTTTCGAGCTTGGCTTCATAGGTCGGGATGCCGAAGCCGGCTGCGCGCGCCACTTCCTCTGCTTCGCGCTGGGTGGCGATGAAGTCGGACGGCAGGTCCCAGAATTCCATCGGCGGCTCGAACAGTACCGCGGACAGGAACAGGTAGCCAGCGCGGATCTGCTTGGTGACGACGGCCTTGTTCTCCTCCTTGAGACCGGGGTAATCACGTTCCATCACGGCCATGCAGATCGCCATGTGACGACCTTCGTCGCGGCCGATGTTCTTGAAGCCTTCTTTGAAGACGGCTTCGCGGGTATTGTCGAACATCTGCTTGAAGATAGTGGCAGCAGCGATTTCACCCATCAGAAATGAACTGAAAAGCACCGCCAGGTCGTACTTCGGCACCGCCTTCTTGTAACCGGTCCAGTAACGGCCGCCATTGAAGTACAGCCACTTTACGTTTTTCTGCAAGCGCTTGCCGAGTTCGGTCTTCGGTTCGTAGGTTATGGGGTCTGGGTGGCCGAGCATTTTGGTGATTGCCAGGCCGCACATGATTTCGTGGTTCTGTTCGTCGCGGGTGACCGAGAAGAAGCACTTGCGTACTGGGTCTTCTTCGTGAACCTCATAGGTCTTAACCAATGCTTCGGCAAAAACCGGAGGTGCGGAGGCATCGAACACCGACAACAGGCTCCACCAGTAGGCTATCGATTCACGCTCTTCCCAGGTGTAGCTGTCGACATCGAGCGTATCCCAGGGCAGCTTTTCCGGGTCCCAGTTCTCCCGCAGGGAAGCTTCCCATACTTCCTGCAATTTTTTGGTTTTCACATTCCAGGACAGCGGATAGATGTTTGGTTGCTCAGTCTCCGGTGGAAATTCCATCGTGTCTGCGAAACGTTCTTTGTTGCTTGCCATGACTCCTCCTTATTGGATATTAGAAAGCAGACTAGCCCTGTGTGGGATGTCGCTATCTAATAATGATACAAATTTACTGATAATGCAAATATTTTGGTATCTTAATCAAGAATAAAAATATGATTATCTCTTATTAAATGTTGTTTTATATGCAAAAAATCACATCACATTATGTGAAATTTCATTGTTTTAATAGGAGTATTTATAATTCAAAGGAATAAATTACGCTAAATGTAATCAATCGCCTTGACTGTTTGTTCTGATACACATATTCTAGATCAATGAAATTTTTTGTAGCTCGTATTTAATCATTTGTTGGGGCGGATTTGCTGCAGCCGACCACGTCTTATTTCCAGGAGAAACTAATGTCTCACCCCTTATTCGAAAAGCACCGCGTCACGCTGGACAATGCGCTAAAGGCGATCCAGACCCGAGGTTATTGGGCTGCCTACAACGAAATGCCTAGTCCTAAAACTTACGGTGAGACCGCGCCCGCGGATGGCAAGAGCGCTTTCGAGGCGCAGCTGGGGCAGAAATTCGATATCGCCCAGCCGGGGCAGACTGGCTGGCAGGGGGGCGAGCAGTCGCCGTTCGGGATTGCGTTGAATGTGCAGTATCCGGTGTGTGATATACAGGCCCTGATCGATGCCGGTCAGAAAGCCATGTCAGCATGGCAGGCGGTAGGATGCGAGGGACGCACCGGGATCTGTATCGAGATACTTGATCGCTTGAACAAGCAAAGCTTTGAATTGGCGCACGCGGTGATGATGACCACCGGCCAGGGCTGGATGATGGCTTTTCAGGCCGGTGCACCACATGCGCAGGATCGCGGCCTGGAGGCGGTGACGTATGCCTATCGCGAACAGAGTTTCGTACCGGCAGAAACGATTTGGGAAAAGCCGCAAGGCAAGAATCCGCCGCTGGTGATGAAAAAGCACTTTGAATTAGTCGGGCGCGGTGTCGGCGTCGTGGTTGGTTGCGGCACTTTCCCGACTTGGAATACCTATCCGGGCCTGTTTGCTGCACTGGCGACCGGCAATGCCGTTATCGTCAAGCCGCATAGCAACGCGATTTTGCCAGCTGCCATTACCGTGCGCACGATTCGTGCCGTTCTTGCCGAAAATGGCATCGATCCTGATCTGGTCACGCTGTGTGTCGCTGCCAAGCGCGAAACTACACAACAGTTAGTAACCAACCCTGCAGTGAAGTCAATTGACTTCACTGGCGGCAATGTTTTCGGTCAGTGGCTGGTCGACAATTGCCGTCAGGCGCAGGTTTATGCCGAATTGGCCGGTGTCAACAACATCGTCATCGACTCGACCGATGCTTACAAGCCGATGCTGCGCAATCTGGCGTTCACACTATCGCTGTACTCCGGCCAGATGTGCACTACTTCGCAGGCTCTGTTTGTGCCGGCTGGCGGTATTGAGACCGAAGACGGTCATAAATCCTACGATGATTTCTGTGCCGACTTGGCCCGGGCCGTGGATGGATTCCTGGCTAAGCCGGAAGTCGCGCACGCAGTCCTCGGTGCGATTCAATCTGCCGATACGCTAAAGCGCATCGGCGAGGCTGATAGTGGTGCACTTGGCAAGGTGATTCTCGCCTCCAGGAAGCTCGACAACCCTGAATTCCCACAGGCCGAAGTGCGTACGCCGATCCTGCTGGCTTGCGATGCTGCGGATGAAAAAGCCTACATGGAAGAGCGTTTTGGCCCGATCAGCTTCATCGTCAAGGTGGCCGACACGGCAGCAGCGATCGCGCTGTCCGAGCGCATTATTGCCACCCACGGTGCGTTGACTGCAGGCATCTACTCTACCAAGCCGGCGGTCATCGACGCGATGACCGCCGCTACCTGGCGCTCGAAAGTGGCGCTGTCGATCAACCTGACCGGCGGTGTGTTTGTGAATCAATCTTCAGCCTTCTCCGACTACCACGGCACCGGTGGCAATCCGGCGGCTAACGCCTCCTACTCTGATTCGGCCTTCGTCGCCAACCGATTCCGCGTGATCCAGCGTCGTTACCACGTCTAAGGCCCTGTCATGACTTTTGAAAACATTTGCTTCGAAGTGCAAGGCAGCATTGCCCGCCTAACGCTCAATCGTCCGCACAAGATGAACAGCTTCAACGCAGCCATGCACGCCGAGCTGCGTGTGGCACTCGATCTGGTTCAGGAAGACAAGGCGATACGCGTGCTGGTGCTGACGGGTACCGGTCGCGGTTTCTGTGCCGGGCAGGATTTATCGGACAAACAAGTGCAGTTGGTGCCAGGTAAAGCGCCGCCTGATATGGGAGATGTGGTTGAGAACAACTACAAGCCGCTGATTTTGCGCCTGCAAAATCTGCGGGTGCCAACTATCGCCGCAGTGAATGGCATGGCGGCTGGCGCTGGAGCGAGTTTGGCGCTGGCATGCGATCTGGTTATTGCCTGCAAATCCGCTTCATTTTTGCAGGCTTTCTCAAAGGTCGGACTGATCCCCGATACCGGTGGAACCTGGTTCTTGCCGCAACGCGTTGGAATGGCGCGGGCAATGGGGCTGGCGCTGCTGGCCGACAAACTGCCTGCTGAAAAGGCTGCCGATTGGGGGCTGATCTGGGCCGCCGTCGATGATGCGGAGTTCGTTGCGACAGTAGACGCCCTGGCTGCGCAACTTTCCACTGCTCCCACCAAAGCCCTGGTGCGTACTCGTCAGGCCATGCATGCGGCGCCTGGTCACACCCTGGAACAGCAGCTTTCGATGGAGGGTGGCTTTATGCGCGAATTGGGCTGGAGCGCCGATTTCACCGAGGGTGTTGCTGCCTTCA
>JBDSCZ010000288.1:0-14004 GCA_039920865.1 Burkholderiaceae bacterium | reverse complement strand
CAAATTAGAAATCCAATATTTTTCACAACGCAAAAAAAACATCAAATAATCTCAATCACCTGCGCATACCATGATTGAAATTCCTAATAAATCGATGAACACTCTTATGTGAATATTTACCTCCTCGCGTAATCAACTGATCTTGAATTCACTATAGGCAGCGGCTGAAAAGTTACAAGGAAATATTTGCATCAAAAAAACAAAGACCAAAGCTCTATTTATTCAAAAATGGTAGTTCTCTACAGTGCTACGGCAAATAACCATCGAACCGACCATCTAGGAAGGTTTTTGCCGAGATCTCATTTCTCATTCTTTGTCGGTTATCGCAAACTTGGCAAAGTGCCGTACCATGCCGATTTGATCGCAGCAGCACCTATTGCAGCACCAAATTTTTTCAAGACCCGGTCAGGCAGACCTTCGTGCTCGGTGTAATCAACGATATTCTCAGCCTTGATTATGTCGCGAGCAACGGTATCGACAGTTCCCAACCCGTCAACCAAGCCCATTTCAATGGCCTTGGATCCAATCCAGAACAAGCCGGAAAATATTTCCGGGGATTCTTTCAGTCGCGTTCCACGTCCTTTGCGCACCGTGTCAATAAATTGCGTGTGAATTTCATCCAGCATGGACTGCGCATAAGCCTTATCTTTTTCAGCTTGTGGCGAAAAGGGATCCATAAAACCTTTGTTGCTTCCGGCAGTAAGTAAGCGCCGCTCAACTCCGAGCTTTTCCATCAAACCAGAAACGCCGAAACCGTCCATCAGAACGCCAATAGAGCCGACGATACTGGCTTTGTTGACATAAATTTTATCTGCTGCCGCAGCTATGTAATAACCACCGGATGCGCAAACCTCATCAACGACGACATATAGATGCTTGCCAGGATACATTTTACGCATCCGCACAATTTCGTCGTTGATCATGCCGGCCTGTACCGGACTTCCGCCGGGACTATTGATGCGCAAGATGACACCGACGGAAGAATCTGCAGAAAATGCATTATCCAGCGCAGGGATAACTACATCTGCTGCACCGCTGCCTCCAGCTTCGATTGTCCCGTTGATCTCCACCAGAGCAGTATGGCGACCCTGCTTGCGCATATCGACGCCACCCAGATTAAATATCTGCCAGATGCCGTAAAAAATGAGGGACACTGTTAGTAATTTGAAAAAAATTCCCCATCGACGGTTTGAGCGCTGCTCCCTGATGGTGAAAAAAGCCAGTTTTTCCAATACATCACGCTCCCATCCTTCTTTTTTATTATCGGGTTTCATTTGATCCACCGAAGTCTTGTTTGGCATGTTATTAAGGTCTTTGTTGCTCATGGTTTTAGTTAGTTACATTTGCCCCGAAGGCTGCATAATGCAAACGCGGCTTCGCAAGCGATTGATAGAAAACTTAAAAAATGACGGGAAATAATTATCGCTGTTTAAATTTCCGGGTACTGAATCAGGCCATTGCCGGGCGAATATAGTCGTCCGGCTGCCAAAAAATCTGATTATCAACCTCAATAATGGCTATCGACCGCAGACTTGCACCATGACAAGGGCCTCCCGCACACTTACCTGTACTTGGCGTATATAGTGCCCCATGCGTCGAACACATAAGATATGAGCCACTGGATTCAAAAAAAACACCAGGATTCCAATCCAGTTCCATAGGAACATGCGCACAACGGTTCAAAAATCCACGCACGATACCTTCATAGCGCACGACAAAGCCTACAGCATCTTCCCCACCGGCAGTCACAGGAAAACGCACCCCAGCCCCACCCTCTTGGACTTCATCCGAACGACAGATTGCAATGATTACATCGGTCATTCTAATTTACGCATGGCAACTGAGCCAGTCGTGCAATAAAGGCACGGAACTAGCTGAAAACAAGGGCTTTAATGTTCGCAATTGATGCCCTGGATGCGCTCCATACTCTACAGCAATACCGACGGCACCTGCATTTGCAGCCATCTGCAAATCGTGTGTGGTATCACCGATCATTACTGTGCGCCTCATATCCTGGCCAAGTTCACGGGTTATCTCTTGCAACATGGCTGGATGTGGCTTGGAAAAAGTTTCGTCTGCACAACGTGTTGCATCAAACAGAGCCAACAGATTGACGGCATCAAGAGCACGATTCAAACCGACCCTGCTCTTGCCGGTAGCAACTGCAAGGAAATACCCCTCTTGCGTTAGTTCAGCCAGCATTTCAGGGACGCCTTCAAATAAGGTCAATGTATGGTCTTTGGTTAAATAATGGTAACGATACCGCTCAATCATGCGCGGATAATATTTTGGATCGACACTTGGCAATACCGCCTCCATGGCCTCTTGCAATCCCAAGCCGATCACATGCGAAGCCATCTTGTCATCCGGCACCGGCAAGCCCAAATCTTTTGCCGATGCCTGAATACATTTGGCGATAGTCGCAGTGCTATCCATCAAGGTGCCGTCCCAATCGAACACGATTAAATCAAATTGCTTTCTTGCCATTTTTTTGACAGTATGTTCTGCCAACTCCGTAAGTTCACATGTTAATAAAATGTTGAAAATAAACACATTTATGAGCAAGTACCATCCACTTAACTCAATACGTCTCAGGCGGAAGTAATTTCCATGCTTTTTAAAAAATTTTCACACTCTGGTGCCAACGCAGCCGATAGAGTCACGGGTTTACCGGTTCCAGGATGAACAAAGGTGATCTGATGAGCATGTAAAAACATACGCTTCAGTGCGCCGCGAACGTCAGTTGCCTTCAAAAGCATACGATTGAGAGCAAAATCACCGTATTTATCGTCACCTGCAATCGCAAATCCGCTCGAAGAAAGATGCACCCGGATCTGGTGGGTGCGACCGGTTTTCAGTTCTGCCTCAAGCAATGCAAACGATCCATATCTTCTCAACAAAGTAAACACGGTGTGCGATGCCAAGCCATCGGCCTGCACCCGCACCCTGCGCTCCCCTTCCGAAGTAGTGTATTTAAATAACGGCAATTTGACATGCTGCCGCTGATTTTGCCATTCGCCATGCACCAGAACCAGATAACGCTTATCAAGACATCCTGCCCGAATCTGCTCATGGAGGTTCACCAGAGCAGAGCGTTTTTTCGCCAGCAATAGAATACCGGAGGTGTCGCGATCCAACCGATGTACCAACTCAAGGAATTTCGCATCCGGACGGGATGCGCGCAATTGTTCTATCACGCCGTAACTGACACCCGAACCGCCATGCACAGCCACTCCTGCCGGCTTATCAATCACCAGAAGGTGATTATCCTCCAGCAATATTTTGAATTCAGCACCGGGCACGGATCGTACACTCTTCTCGGTGATGCGAATCGGTGGGATGCGTACCATATCACCTGACATCAACCGGTATGTTTGATCAATCCGCCCCTTGTTCACGCGGACTTCGCCGGAACGCAAAATCCGGTAAATATGGCTTTTTGGCACACCTTTGCATACGCGCAGCAGAAAATTATCGATCCGCTGACCAGCTTCTTCTTCACCGATATTTACAAATTGCGCGGGCAACTGGTTTTGCGACTCCCGTTGAAGGACCGGCTTTTGAGCCTCATTCCCAGAAAATCTCATTAAGTCCTTCATTTTGAATATATAATCATTTGGCTTCGGTGAAAAACCGTTGCAAGTGCAAGAATAATAAAGACATTCTACACAGGGGCGTCTCCACTGGCCTCGCCAATTTGCAAATTCGGTGGAAAAGATGTGTACGCATCATCCTGTGCGAATCAAGGTTGCACCGTTGTTGTAATCGGATAACGCAAAGGATGCTAGAAAAGATTGCTTGGATTACAAGGATATAGTTAACAACAAGTCCACCTTCATACTAAACATAAAAAGGAGGCTTGCTGGTTGATGTGGTTGATTACTATTGCCGCTTACGCTAAACACATCGAGTGTTTAGCACATTTTAATTGCTCACCGCCACGCTTCTGGATCGATAGATTCGACGACAGACGCACTGCTGACGATGTGCGCACTCGGCAACCAGATTGACTCCATCCGCGCCCCATGATGAATTCGGCGCTTATGGCCCGTCTTTTTCAGAATAAGGCAATTCCCCCCAAGCTGTCGTTTCGCGTGCATCCCTATACATTTTCTGCCTGCCAACAAATAGTTCAGGCAGCATTTAAGCTGACCTTTGGGTCATGGAGCATATACATGAAACGCATGTTATTTAATGCCACGCAGCAAGAAGAATTGCGCGTTGCAATTGTCGATGGTCAAAAACTCATCGATATCGATATCGAAACCACTGGACGCGAACAACGCAAGTCAAATATCTACAAAGGTATCATCACCCGCATCGAACCCTCGCTAGAAGCTTGCTTCGTAAATTATGGCGAGGAGCGCCACGGCTTTTTGCCCTTCAAGGAAGTGGCGCGCGGCTACTTTAAAGAAGGTGTCGATGTCCGTAATACATCAATCAAGGATGCATTGCGCGAAGGTCAGGAAATCATGGTGCAGGTGGAGAAAGAGGAGCGCGGCAACAAAGGCGCGGCTCTCACCACTTTCGTTTCGCTGGCTGGCCGCTATCTGGTCCTGATGCCGAACAATCCGCGTGGTGGTGGTGTTTCGCGCCGGGTCGAAGGCGAAGACCGCCAGGAACTTCGCGAAACCATGGACAAACTGGATTTGCCAGCTGGCATGTCTGTCATTGCCCGCACAGCAGGGATTGGCCGAAATGTAGACGAACTGCAATGGGATCTAAGTTATCTGATGCAGCTTTGGCGCGCAATCGAGGGCGCTGGCAAGTCAGCGCCTGGTGCCTTCCTGATTTATCAAGAATCCTCTTTAGTTATCCGAGCCATTCGCGACTATTTCCAACCAGACATCGGGGAAATCCTGATCGATACCGATGGCATTTATGAACAGGCGCATCAATTCATGAGCCACGTGATGCCCGACATGGTGCATCGCGTCAAGCGTTACAGCGACGACGTCCCATTATTTTCCCGCTTCCAGATCGAGCATCAGATCGAAACCGCATATTCGCGCACCGTACCATTACCATCAGGTGGTGCGATTGTGATTGATCACACAGAAGCATTGGTATCGGTCGATGTAAACTCAGCACGCGCAACACGCGGCTCTGACATCGAAACCACGGCATTCAACACCAACTGTGAAGCGGCTGAAGAAGTTGCCCGCCAACTGCGCCTTCGCGACTTGGGTGGCTTGATCGTGATCGACTTTATCGACATGGAAAACACGAAAAATCAGCGTGAAGTTGAAACACGTCTGAAAGACGCATTGCACTATGATCGTGCTCGTGTCCAGATGGGGAAGATTTCCCGCTTCGGCCTTATGGAACTATCGCGTCAGCGCCTGCGCCCTTCGCTGTCAGAAGGCAGTCACGTAACTTGTCCGCGTTGCAATGGCACCGGCCATATTCGCGATACTGAGTCTTCCGCCCTGCAAGTCCTCCGGATCATCCAGGAAGAAGCGATGAAAGAGCATTCGGCTGCCATCCATGTACAGGCTCCAGTGGATGTCGCAGCCTTCCTGCTCAACGAAAAACGTGGCGAGATCCTGAAAATCGAGACGCGCCACCGCGTCACAGTGATTCTGATCCCGAATAAGCATCTGGAAACGCCACACTACAAGCTCGAACGTATCAAGCATGACGATCCGCGGCTAGAAGACAGTCAGGCCAGCTATACGATGGTAGAGGAAGCTGAGACCGACATCAGTTACGACAAGCGCCAAAAAGAAGAAATCAAGCCTCGTCAAGAAGCCATGGTTAAAGGTATCACGCCATCGCAACCAGCCCCTTTGGTTGATCGCACATTGGCAACAGCACCTTTGGCCGCCACTTCTGGGCAAACAGCTGACAAACCAGCTAAAGAAGGTTTTTTCAGCAAATTCATGGATTTACTGTTTGGAAAAAAACCACTCGCGACAGTTGCCGCACCAATAGTTATCAATGAAGAAAAACTGCAACCAAGCCGCGATCGCAGCGAACGCAGTAGCCGCGGACCGCGCAGCCGCGGTGGCCGCAATACTAAAGACCGCAGTAACCGAGAAGAGCGTGACGTTGCAAAACTTGATACCACCAGTGATGAAGTCGTCAAACCTGCTGCTGGCGAGATCACTGAAGCACGTCCTCCACGCCCTCCTCGCCAACCTAAGCCGCCACGCGAAGCCGAAGAAGTAAATGAAAGTCGTCGTGGCCGCAATAGTGGCGAACGGCACCAGCGCGGTCGCGATGATAAAAAGGAATCGGATACTGCAGTATCGAAAACTGATGAGACATTGCCACTTGCATCAATACCATTAGCCGCTGATACCAGCATAGTAGCAGCAACTATTTCAGCACCAATTCTGATGCCCGAGGACACGGATGGCGACGAGTCAACTACTGAAGATATTGTTTTAGCAGGAACAGATGTAAGTGAGGGAGATGAGCCGCGCCGCCGCCGCCGCCGTGGTGGCAGGAACCGGAACCGCCGCGACCGCGAGGGAGGTGAGCAACTTGAGTCCGGCGAGATCGATACCGTTATCGAGGCCACTGAAGCGACCGAAGCGACCGAAGCGACTATGGAATCAACATGGGCGAACATGGTTCAATCAACCCCGGTAGTTTCTGACGCTGCGTCCACTGTTGCTACTATAACTACCCGGATGAAAACCACACCTGAAATCACGGCGACTGCAACCAGCGAGACAAATTCGGAAAAAGTGGCACTGACCGCTATTTCTCCTGCATCTGCCGAGATTGATGCCATAGAAACTACATCGGGTATTGCCGATGTAGTTTCTCAGATTGTCACTTCTGCTGATACGGTTGTTCCTGTTGATACGGTTGTTCCTGTTGAAGTAGTCGCTCCGATTAAGGTGATGGAACAAACTTCGTCAGTTGCTGTACCGGTTGAAAAATTAATGCCGATTGCAACGACCACAGTCCCTGCAGTTTCTATGGCAAGCGCCTCCATTGATTTGCAGCAAATGCTTGATGCTGCAGGACTAACACAAGCAACTACCGATCCAAAAAAATTGCGCGCAGCACAGGAAACTGCAGCGCAAATTACTCCGTCACCTGTGACCGTGCATCGCGATCGGAAGCCACTGACACCATTATCGACGGAACCATTGTCACAAATCGAAACACACAGTTAATCTGAAAGGCTGTTTTCCATTGCGATTAAAAGCATGATTTTAGATATAAAAAAGGGAGCCTCGGCTCTCTTTTTTATATCCGTTTGTTGCCGCTTATTTAAAACTCCCACCTTTCAGGGGTTCTGCTGATCGAAAATTGATGATCATCTAGCAGTTGAGGACCTCGACAATCTGGCGATGGGTGATATCGTTGCGATCAGTATGAAAACCAATGCGGCGGTGATGCAGGCTAAAGTGGACCCCGAAATCCGGACAAGAGATTAAGCTAGCCCTGTCATGAAAAGAAGAGGCAGGCAGTGAGCGAAAGCAAACGGAAAGTTTTTACAGGCACGCAAAAAGCCAAGGTGGCACTGAAGCGGCCAAGGGCATGAAGACGATCAATGAGATCGCCCAAGAGTATGGCGTTCACCCGACGCAGGTCGGCCAATGGAAAAAAGAATTACTGGAGCATGCAGGCAGTCTGTTTGAAGGCAAGCGCGGTCCGAAACCGGTGAATGCCCAGAACGACCCGGAGCGGCTCTACGCGAAGATCGGGCAACTGAACATGGAGCTCGAGTGGCTTAAAAAAAAGTCCGGGATCGGCCTGTAGAAGAACGACAGGCATGGATCTCGTCGGGTGATGAGTTGGCGCTATCGACGCAATGCCTGCTGCTGGCGCTGACACGGTCGGTGGTCTATGCCCAGCAAAAGCGTCTGCAGAAAGACGTTGGCGAACTTGACCGGATGCTGCTGCAATTGCTCGATGAAGAATACACGCGGCATCCGTTTTACGGCACGCGGCGCATGACAGCCTATCTGTACGGATGCGGGCATGTGGTCAATCGCAAGCGGGTGCAGCGGTTGATGCAAACGTTGGGGCTGGCAGGCATGGCACGGGCCCGAACACGAGCAAGCCACATCCGCAGCACAAGATTTATCCGTATCTATTAAGGGGCGTCGAGATCATTCGCCCCAATCAGGTGTGGAGCACTGATATCACGTACATACGACTGCCGCGCGGCTTTGTATATCTTGTCGCGATCATCGACTGGTACTCGCGCCGTGTGTTGTCATGGCGGTTGTCGAATACGATGGATGCGGGATTCTGTGTCGACTGCCTGGAACAGGCGATCCAGGACTACGGTGCGCCGGAAATTTTCAATACCGACCAAGGCTCGCAATTTACCAGTGACAGCTTCACCGGCGTACTGATCAGGAACCGCATCACGATCAGCATGGATGGGCGGGGCCGTGCGCTGGACAACATTTTTGTCGAGCGACTGTGGCGGACGGTGAAATACGAAGACGTGTATTTGAAGAAATACGAAAGCGTGCAGGATTTGTTGATGGGGCTGACGCACTACTTCGTGTTTTATAACGACGAGCGGCGGCATCAATCGCTGGACTACCAAACGCCGGACGTGGTGTACCGGACGGCAGTCGGCGGCGGTGCGAAGATTGTGGATAAATTTGGCGGCGCGCTGGAGACATCATCCTCTGTGGAGCGTAGCGGAACAGTGGTTGATGTCTCCAGCGCAAAAGAATTGGGGCAGCGCCATGCAGCTGTGGTGTGAGCAGGGCACTATCTTAAACTCGGTAAATATTGTCTGGACAGAGGGGTCCACTTTATTGCACCGATTTTTTCTATATCCGAACAGCGGATTCTGTGCACACCACTCTTGCCGTTTTTCGTATCTTGCGTGAACAACCGCATAACATCAGACAATCAGAAAAAACGATATTAAATGGTGACAGCCAAGTACATTGAACAACATAATTTCCGTCAGGAATGTAATAGAATTTAACGGGTTACTCGAATGTAGCCTTATTAATTCAGTACCAAAATTTTCATATTCCAATAAAATTCCTTATGAATAAGGACGAAATGAAATAATATATTTTGAGTAAACAAATGTCGGAGCTTACTCAGTGTAGGCAAACGAAGTACCAGATCAGCCAGCGAGAGAGAATGTATCTTGAGTGCATTAATTAAACGGCGATCTATCAGGTCAGGGGCGAGAAGATCATCGCAATCACGTTCTATGACCGATGAAATTGCCTCCAAGACCATTGCAATCTATCAGTGTCAGATTTTTTTCTTGTCTGGCTCGGGCAATAAACAGGCATCGACCACTTGTAAATCATTATCCTTGGCAAAATCGACGACGAAATGATATGCCAACGGCTCAATCAGGCGCAATTCCTCGTTCACAACCACCGATCGGATACCGTTGAGCAGGATCGGTCGTACGTAGGGTGAATACTGGAGGTGGGCATTTCTGCCTCCATCCTGCCGAAAGCAGGACATAGCTCCGCATAGACGCTCTGACCAATCGCTTGGACGAAACTGTTTCCCATTACTGGTAATGCCAAGTATGAAAAACTCTTTGGTAATCGAAGCTGTATCGTTATGAGCCATGTTTGCAGCTAATTTCTATAGGATCTGCTATCCAAGTTTGTTTATTGCGCTTAGGTGGCATTAAGATATTCAATATTCTTACGTATTATATCTTATAGAAGACTTAAAAATTAAAAAGCAAACCAGGATATGAGGTTGGTTAGTGCCAATTGCTATCGAGATCAACCCAGCCAGACTGCCATTGACAAAAGCAAGAGCAAGAGCATCCATAGCAACAATGCACGCCACACCAAGCCCACCGTACTCTGCAATGCGCGGATCGATGGCTCATCTCCCGGCGCGCTGTCTGTCTCGATGGCGATCGAGTCTACTATAGCGGCATCCGCAGGCAATATGTCGGTTGCCTTTTCCAGTGGTGCGCCAAGTCGAAAGCCCATGGCACCGCCCCCAGAGGAAAGAATGATGCCAATTGCTTCGTCCTTCCAGTTACCTGCAAAATTGCGCCAAGCATAGATAGCATCTTCAAAATTACCCACTATCGCAAATGCAACTCCCGTCAATCGCACCGGAATCCAGTCGAGGATGTAAAACGCACGGTCAGAAAACTGGCCGAACTTCTCGCTGCCCACTCGAGTGGAATCGTTCCACGCACGGGCCAGATATTCGGCAACGCGATACATGACTGCACCGGCGGGGCCTAGCGGCATCAGAAACCAAAAAAATACGCCAAATACATTCCTATGCGTGGAAATCAAAGCTTTTTCGACAGCTATCCTTGATATTTCAGCCACGTCCATCCCGACCGTATCTTCCCGTGTCCACTCTGCCAGCAAATGACGCGCGGTCACATCGTCTCCGGCATTCAGGGCCAATTGAATCGATGTGAAAAAATGGCTGTAATGCCTGAAACCGAGCGTCAGATACACTATGCAGACATTCCAGGCAAAAGCAGCAACCGGACTGATCTTGATGCAGAGCCAGTAAATCAGCAGGGTGGGCAATATAAGCGCCAGCATCATGAAAATCCAGCCTCGCTGCCCATGACGCGCCTCACCGGCATTAAACCAGCCTTCCATGCGAACTGCCATAGCTTTGATTTCAGTATAAATTGGATTGTCCGCACGTAACGGCTTGAACTGTTCAATCAACAAAGCGCATAGGATGGAGAGAAATGTCATTGGAACATCTTAAAAAGAAGCGAGGCTCTACCTTAACCTAGCGTATCAATAGAATCAAACAGGTTTATACATTGAGAAAAACTAGAGCACTCATATGATCAGGAAAATACCGATTCCACAATCAAGATTATGCAGATAAATCTGATGCACCAGTCAGACCAGGGCACTACCTCAACACAATCACGCTCTTAAAAAATGAAATAAATTACGCAACATCCCTGCTGTTGCACCCCATATGAAAAAACGTTCATAAGGCATTGCGTAGAATGTTCGTTGGCCGAGTCCAGGTGAAAATTCAGTTGTACGGCGCTGATGGTGCGATCCATTCATCAAGAATGAGAGCGGAACCTCGAAAATTTCATCAACCTCAAATGGGTCCGGCCGCAATTTAAATGGAGGGATTACGATGGAAACGACTGGCGTTACGAGATAACCAGTAATAGTGCAATAGTCCGGCAAGGTGCCTAGCACATCCAGATGACGGCGATGAATGCCGACCTCCTCTTCCGTTTCCCGCAAGGCTGTCTCAATAGCCGACGCATCGGATTTCTCCGCACTACCGCCAGGAAAACTTATCTGTCCTGCGTGGTCATGTAAATGTGCAGTACGCTGTGTCAGAAGCAAAGTCATCCCACCCTCTCTGTCCACCAGAGGAATCAGAACCGATGCCGGTCGCAGAGGCAATCTCTGTAAGAATAATCCATGCTCGTCGGTATTTTCAGGCTGCCATATGGGTGGACTGGCAAAGCGCTGTCGCAACCACTGCGCCACCAGATGCTCCGACGGTACTGCCAATTCACCTGCAATCGATGCCACTGGTGCAATTTTTGGATCAAAAACCAACTTGGACAAAAGTCACCTCGGCATAATCAAACAAAAAAGGGCGCCATCGGGCGCCCTTTTTCAAACAAAATTCATACCCGACGTTATGCAGATTTTTTTGCTACTGCACGACGATTTGGTAATTTTTCTTTAATACGCGCAGATTTGCCTGAACGCTCACGCAAATAATACAGTTTGGCGCGACGCACATCACCATGACGCTTGACTTCAATTGAAGCTATCAATGGAGAATATAACTGGAAAGTACGCTCGACACCTTCGCCAGAAGAAATCTTCCGCACGATGAAGTTCGAGTTCAAGCCACGATTGCGGCGCGAAATAACCACACCCTCATAAGCCTGTGCTCGCTTGCGCGTGCCTTCTACGACATTCACATTCACGATCACGGTATCGCCAGGTGCGAACACAGGGATATCTTTCCCCAAGCGAGCAATTTCTTCTTGCTCAAGTTGTTGAATCAAATTCATTTTCAGCTCCATATACCATCTTGCTGGCGCATCCGGATTTTCACCATTGCCCAGTAGAGGATGGGATTAAACATGTGGCAAACCGAAGGTTTGAGCCACTCTTTACACCAACTACAAACATCTTAAAAATTTTTCGTCCGCGACTGTCAGCAAACCTTGTTCACGTGCCTGAGCAAGCAAGTCTGGACGTTTTTTGGCAGTTGCTTGAAGCGCCTGCTGACGTCGCCATTTTTGAATTTCCGCATGGTTTCCGCCCAGCAGTACCGGCGGCACCACCATGTCATGATAGTGCTCCGGCCTTGTGTAGTGCGGACAATCAAGCAAACCATTGACAAAACTATCTTCAATTGCTGATGAATCATCGTGCAAAACACCAGGCAATTGTCGGATAATCGCATCCATCAAGGCCATTGCAGGCAATTCGCCGCCTGACAACACAAAATCGCCGAGACTGATTTCTTCGTCAACGCAGGTATCGAGTAAACGCTGATCAATCGCCTCGTAACGCCCGCACAACAGAACCAGACCGGCTTGTCGAGTTAAATACATTACGCGCTGGTGGCTTAACGTATTGCCCTGTGGCGACAAATACACTACTTTAGGTGCCGGCAATCCAAGCACAGCCTGCCGCGCTTTGGCAGCGCCGATTGCAGCGTCCAGAGGCTGGGCCAGCATCACCATACCAGGGCCACCGCCATAAGGTCGATCATCCACGGTTCGGTGATTATCATGCGTAAACTGACGTGGATTCCACAGGGTCAGTTCAAACTTCTTCTGCTCAAATGCCCGTCGCGTAACACCAGACTGTGTCAGTGCAACAAACATCTCAGGAAATAGTGTGACGACATCAAATTGCATCTCGCCCCCTTATCCCCGACAATACCAACCAGATCAAGAATATGGTGTGCGGGAATTTAATAATCCAATCCCCAGTCGACTGTAATTTTTCGCGTTTGCAAATCAACTGTTTTAACAAATTGATCTACAAAAGGAATCAACAACTCCCGGACCGGCTTATCCGTACTCTGAACATCCAATACTGCTACGCGTAGAATTGGATGCGCGCCGCTACTCATCAAATCCCGCACAATGCCGAGAGGTGCACCTTCAAGGTCATTGACATCCAAGCCTATCAGATCAACCCAATAGAATTCACCGTCGGTTAACGCGGGAAAGTGGCTACGGGGAATCTGTATGGCGACACCTTTCAGCGCCTCTGCCGCATCACGTCCGGATACACCCATCAATTGCGCGACGACATCGTCACCGTGCAACTTAGCCTGCATCACACCGACCTCGTGCAAATCAGGCCGATCGATCCACCATGCTTTTGCGTTTAGCAGTGCATCTGCGTCAGGAGAATACGGCCTTATACGAACCCAGCCGTGAATCCCGTAGGCACCCGACACGTAACCAACCAACAACAAATCGGCAGGGATTTTCGCCCCTGCTGAAATATTAAGCGACAAGTTTAAGCTGCTACTTTTTTGCCAGCCTGAACCAGGCGAGCTACTGTCGGTGACATTTGCGCACCAACACCCTGCCAGTAGGTCAGGCGATCCATCACAATGCGAAACGGCTCTTCAGCACCTGAAGCCATCGGATTGTAAAAACCGATGCGCTCGATGAAACGACCGTCGCGACGGTTGCGCGAATCAGTTGCCACGATATTAAAGAAAGGACGCTTTTTTGCGCCTCCACGAGCTAAACGAATGACGACCATATTTATTTCCAAAAAAGTGTTCGAATGCGGAAAAAGCCGCAAATTATAGCCCGGTTAACGCGTAGGCCGCAACAACAAACATAATTCCGGCAGCGTACAACTTGCCGGACCGCGTCAAAACCATATACCCGGCACAATCAAGGTACCCAATTTACTATACATTCGACTTCCGATCTTTCTAACAACGAATGAAAATAATAATTCAGATTAGGCCGCATAGTTGCCGAATAGGGCATGCTGAAAATAACTCAATGTCATACGCTATACTTGATACTCTATGGTGCATTTTAATTGACGCCCAAAATATATGCGGAAAACTATC
>JBDSCZ010000287.1:0-44825 GCA_039920865.1 Burkholderiaceae bacterium | reverse complement strand
GCACTCTTGCGACGGCCGGTTCCGTAATTGTAGTTACCGATCATGTCTATTCCTTAGAGTTCAAGTGCTTTAGGTTGCTGCGCAGCGTGCGGATGGGAACCTTCCGCGTACACTTTCAGCTTCTTGATCATCGCGTAGCCGAGTGGGCCTTTAGGCAACATGCCCTTGACCGCTTTCTCAAGCGCGCGACCTGGAAAACGCTCTTGCATTTTCTTGAAGTTGGTTTCATAGATACCGCCTGGATAACCAGAGTGGCGATAGTATGTTTTGTTTGTTGCTTTAGTGCCTGTAACACGCAGTTTGCCTGCATTCACAACAACAATAAAGTCGCCGGTGTCGACGTGGGGAGTAAATTCTGGTTTGTGCTTGCCGCGCAATCGGAGTGCCACTTCGCTGGCAACACGCCCGAGGATTTTGTCCGTCGCGTCAATCACCAACCACTCGCGCTTGACCTCATGGCCCTTAGCGGAAAAAGTTTTCATGTTGACTTCCTAACTAGATTAACTCGCTCAAATTGGTGGTTCCGCGCTGCCATGACTGACACTGCGGACTCGCCCTTATGCTACTTTCCTGAGCAAACGAAAAGCCGTGGATTATAGCCTTTTCAATGAGCGCAAGTCAAATACGCTGAAAATGACAGTCGAACTCGGAACCTGCCGGAATACTGCAGGCAAAAAAAACCCGAAACACGCAGGTTCCGGGTTGAAATCCACTCCGTTGGGAGGGTGGAGGAGACAAATACATAATTGGCGCTGCAAAACTTCACTGCGTCAATCGACGTTTTGATTATAGTGAAACTATTGTGCATCGCAAGATATTTTTTGATAAATTACATTTATAGAATTGAAAAAATCATGCCTAAAAAATTAAACCATACAAAACAGTTACTTAGAAAACATATTCCAATCTGAATAATGTTTTTTTATATTTATGCAATGCTGCAATGCAATATGCCTTGCAGGAAATCTAGGGCAGCGCAATCCAAAATAGCCAGTCCAGTTACAATAAACGCTATTTTTTTATTGGGAAATCGCCATGGAATGCACTGTGCGCTGGACAGGATTGTCCGGCATGACTTTTTTAGCGGAAACAGGTTCCGGCCACATTGCCATGATGGATGGCGCACCGGATGGCGGCGGGCGCAATCTGGCGCCGCGGCCGATGGAACTGGTGCTGGCCGGCACTGGCGGCTGCACCGCCTACGACGTGGTGCTGATCCTGCGCAAAAGCAGGCAGGATGTACGGGCCTGCGACGTCGCGTTGAAGGCGGAGCGCGCCGCCGAAGATCCGAAAGTCTTTACCGCCGTCCACTTCCACTTCACCGTGCGCGGGCACAACCTGAAACCGAATCTGGTAGAGCGCGCAATCAAGCTGTCGCACGAGAAATACTGCTCGGCCTCGATCATGCTGGAAAAATCGGCCGCGATCACGCATTCGTTCGAGATTATCGAAGACCTGATCGAGCCGACTCAGCCCAGCTGAAGGCTGAAGTCAAATCCGGTAAGCGGTAGCCGTCATCAGTTTGGCCATCGCCTGCATCGCCACCCGGATCGACGCTGGCGTGTCTGCCGCACCAAGCGACTGGGCCGCCGCTCCGTGGGCAATTTCATCGATGCGCATCTGGTAGACAATCGCCCGTGATCGGGTATCCTGCGCCGGCAAAAGGGCGAGGTGGCTATTCAGATGCGCTTCGACTTGGCGCTCGGTCTCGACTACGAAACCCAGGCTGCGCGCATCCCCCAGCTTGGCGGCGATGGCGCCCAGCGCATAGGCGCCGGCGTACCACAACGGATTGAGCAGACTAGTGCGGGAACCCAGCTCCTGCAATCGTTGCGCAGTCCAGGCCAGATGATCTTCCTCCTCGCGCCCGGCTTGGGCGAACTGCTGCTGCAATTGCGTATTCGCGGAAAACCGTCCCTGGGCGTCGTACAGCGCCTGCGCGCACACTTCGCCGACATGGTTGATGCGCATCAGGCCGGCGCTATGGCGGCGCTCCTTGTCGTCCATCTGGCCACTCTCGCCCAAGCCTGCAGGGCAAGGCCGGGATGCAGCAGCTACGCCCGACACCACGCGCAATGCCTTATCCAGGCCGATGATAAAAGTATCCAACTGACGCATATCGAAACCTTTGAAAATTACGCTACATTAAATCCAAATTCGCGCATCGCGCGTTGTCCAATCCACCGGCACATATCCTTACAGAACCGCCGCACAGCGCTGCAACAAACTAATCGATCAATAAAATAACCTGATTAGCTACCAACCTCCGACTAAGAGCGGAATTCACAATATTGTCATTCCCGCGAAGGCGGGAAACCATACATCGCACGCTGAATCACAGGTGTATGGATCCCCGCCTTCGCGGGGACGACGGGGATTTTTGAACGTGCAATGCTGTGTCTGAGGTATATAGCTGATCAGGTAAAATAATTGGGGTACGCCGTAAAAAATAGAAGCCAACGCACATAATTATTGGCGTTAAAAAAATACTATTGGCAGTACAACTTAAGGGGAAGTCCGGCGAAAAACATGCGCAACCCCTCATGCACGGCGCAGATTCACCATCACAACCCCGGCCAGCACCAGCGCCGCACCGACGGCAAAACGCAAATTGATCGGATCGTTGAGCAGCAATACGCCGAACGCGACACCGAACAGCGGCGTCAGAAAGGAAAACACCGAAACCCGCGACGCCAGATAATGGCGCAGCATCCAGAACCAAGCCAGAAAACAGGCGAAGGCTACGATCACACTCTGAAACAACAGGCTGACCCAGGCGATGCCGCTCATGACATCAATCGAAGACTGGTGCAGCCCGCCCGCGATAACCAGCAACAGCGCGCTAGCCACCACCAATTGATACAACAGGGTACGAGTCGGGGCCGCCTCCGACAGCGCAGTGGTGCGCACAACTATCGTGGTTGCGGCCCAGAACAAGCCGCCCAATACCGCCAGAATGTCGCCTGTCAGCATATCAACCGTGATAGCGCCGCCACTTCCGAAGCTATCGGAAAATGCATACGCAATGCCGCCAAAGGCCAGCAACACGCCCAGCCACTGGGCACGCCCGATGCGCTCGGTCAGCACGAAAAAATGCAAGCCCAGCACGGCAAAAATCGGTGCGGTGTACAGAAACACCACCATATGCGACGCCGTGGTGTAACTGAGTCCGAGCGATACGCAGAGAAATTCGGCCGCGAACAATACACCGGCCGCAATCCCAGGCCAGAGAGTGCCGTCGCGCACCGAAAAACTGCTGCCGCGCCAGCACATCAGCGCGCTCACCAGCACGGCCGCGAAGCCACAGCGCAGCGCCATTTGCATTACCGGATGGATGCTTTGCGCCGCCACCACGACGGCCACCTGCTGCAAGCCAAAGCACAGGCTCAACACCAGCATCACCAGCACGCCAATGCCGTCCAGCGGCTTGCGGGTGGCGCTCATATCGACGCTCCAAATATAACGATGACGCTCACACCAGCGCCCATTCCATGCCGGCCTGGTTGGCATAGGCCGGCGGCGCGGCCTCGGTGCGCGCGAAGCTGATAATTTCATAGGCATCCGGCTGCGCCAGCAGCGCGCGCAACAACTGGTTGTTCAAGCCATGGCCGGATTTGTGCGCGACATAGCTGGCCAGCAGTGGATGGCCGACCAGGTACAGGTCGCCGATCGCATCGAGAATCTTGTGGCGCACGAATTCGTCGTCGTAGCGCAAGCCATCCATGTTCAGGATCCGGTATTCATCCATCACGATCGCGTTTTCCATCGAGCCGCCGCGCGCCAGGCCCAGGCCGCGCAAAGTTTCCACGTCCTGCATGAAGCCGAAAGTGCGGGCCCGTGCGACGTCGCTCACATACGAAACCTGGTCGAAATCGACTTCGGCCTGCTGGCTGGTGCCATCTACCGCAGGATGGTTGAACTCGATGAAAAAGCGCAGTTTGAAACCGTTGAAAGGTTCCAGCCGCGCCCATTTTTCGGCCGCGCCCTGCCCTTCGCGGATTTCCACCGGTTTCAGCACCCGAATGAATTTCTTGGCCGCTTCCTGCTCCTGCATGCCGGCCTGTTGCAATAAAAATACGAAAGACGAGGCAGAGCCGTCCATGATCGGAATCTCTTCGGCGCTGACGTCGATCACCAGATTATCAATGCCCAGCCCGGCGCAGGCCGACATCACATGCTCGACGGTCGACACCCGGGCGCCCTGATTGACCAGGGTCGACGCCATGCGCGTATCGCCGATGCCCAGTGCTGCGGCCGGGAAGCTGACGACCGGATCAAGGTCAACGCGACGAAAGGTGATCCCGCTATCCGGAGCGCTCGGGCGCAAGGTCAGTTCGACCTTGGTGCCGGAATGCAGCCCGACGCCAACGGTTTTGACCGTTTTTTTGATGGTTCTTTGTTTCAACATTTTTTTATTATTACCAATAAGGGCACTGCGCTGACAGATGAGAATCTAGCTTTGCAATTTCCACCGGTTCCAGGCCGCCAGCACCGCATTCGGATAATCCGGTCGGCCGCGGCTGCCGTTATAGCGGCCCAGGGCCAGGTACAGATTGCCCTTTTCCATATCGACGTACATGCGCAGAATCGCGCAACCATAGCGCAAATTGGCTTGCATCTGGAACAGCTTGCTGTGATCGCTGTCGCCGATGACCCGGGTCCAGAACGGCATCACCTGCATGTAACCGCGGGCACCGACGATCGACATCGCGTATTTGCGGAATGCCGATTCGACCTGAATCAGCCCCAGCACCATGGCCGGATCGAGTCCGGCGCGGGTCGCTTCATACCAGACCGACTCCAGAAATTCCTGCCGCATCTGCAGATCGGGGATTCTCCGCTGCAGCCGCTGCGACATCTCGCCCAGCCAGCGCAGATATTCGCTGCGCTCACCGGCATCTTCGATCTGCGGCTTGGGTGGGCGCCCATCCGCAACCGTCCGGGCCAGTGCCAGCCGCACCGAGTCGGCCAGCGCGATTTCCTGCTGGTTGCCCGCCTGCACCGGCAGGCAGACGCTCAGAAGAACGCCCAGAAGAAGTCGCGAGAATATTACATACACTGATCCAGTATTAATCAAAAGCATGTATTTACCGCAATATAACTATACGACTTCATAAATACTCCCTATTAAATTAAAATATATCAGGATCGTGAAGCCGCCAGGCGGGCACAAACGAAGTCCGACATCTCCGCTGCCGGCACCACGGTTGCCGCGCTATCGCGCCGGCCCTGGTATTCCAGCTTGCCGTCCTTCAGGCCGCGATCGCCGATCACCACCCGATGCGGCACGCCAATCAATTCCCAGTCTGCAAACATCGCGCCCGGGCGCTCGCCGCGATCGTCCAGCATCACATCGACGCCGGCAGCCAACAACTCGGCATACAGCCGGTCGGTTTCGAGCTTGACCGCTTCGCTACGATCGTAGCCCATCGGACACAGCACCACTTCGAACGGCGCCAGCGACGCCGGCCAGATGATACCTTTGTCGTCAAAATTCTGCTCGATTGCCGCCCCCAGAATGCGCGTCACGCCGATCCCGTAACAGCCCATTTGCAGCAGTTGCGGCTTGCCGTTCTCGTCCAGGAAGGTCGCCTTCATCGATTCGGAATAGCTGGTGCCGAGTTGAAACACATGCCCGACCTCGATGCCGCGCTGGATCGCCAATATGCCTTTGCCATCCGGCGACGGATCGCCGGCCACCACGTCGCGCAAATCGGCGACCATCGGCTCCGGCAGATCGCGGCCCCAGTTGGCGCCGGTGAAGTGGAAATCCTCGGCATTTGCGCCGCAGACGAAATCGTTCATGTTGGCCACCGTGCGGTCGGCCACCAGCCGGACCGGCTTGACGGTGTTGATCGGCCCCAGGTAGCCGGGCCTGGAGCCGAACCATTCCAAAATCTCCTCTTCGGTGGCAAAACGATAGCCGGCGATGCCGGGGATCTTGCTCACTTTGACTTCATTCAGATTGTGGTCGCCGCGCAACAGCAGCAGCCAGACTTCCTTGCCTTCCGGCTTTTCAACCGTCAGCACGATCGACTTAATTGTTTTTTCCAGCGGAATCTTCAAATACTCGGCGACCTGCTCGCATTTCGCCTGGCCCGGGGTGGCGGTCTTGACCAGCGCTTCGGTTGCCGCGACGCGCTGCGCGCCCAGCGGCAGCGCTTCCGCCGCCTCCATGTTGGCCGCGTAATCAGAACTGGGGCAATACACGATGGCATCTTCGCCGGTATCGGTAATGACGTGAAATTCATGCGAACCGGTGCCGCCGATGGCGCCATTGTCGGCCGCCACCGCGCGGAATTGCAGACCGAATCGATTGAAAATGCACACATACGCGTCGTACATCAGCTGATACGACTGCTTCAGGCCAGCCGTATCGCGATCGAACGAGTAGGCATCCTTCATCGTGAATTCGCGCCCGCGCATCAAGCCGAAGCGCGGCCGGCGCTCGTCGCGAAATTTGGTCTGGATATGATAAAAATTGAGCGGCAACTGACGGTACGACTTGATTTCGGAGCGCACCACATCGGTGATCACTTCCTCCGAAGTCGGCTGGATCGCATAGTCGCGACCGTGCCGGTCCTTGACCCGCATCAGTTCCGGCCCCATCTTGTCCCAGCGACCGGTCTCCTGCCATAACTCGGCCGGTTGTACCACTGGCATCAACATCTCGATAGCCCCGGCGCGCACCATTTCTTCGCGCACGATGGCCTCCACCTTGCGAATGACGCGCAGGCCCATCGGCATATAAGTATAGATACCGGAGCCGACGCGCTTGACCATGCCGGCACGCACCATGAGCTTGTGACTGACGACTTCAGCATCTGAAGGTGCTTCTTTGAGGGTGGAAATGAAAAAACGGGAAGCGCGCATGACGATGGATTCTTTTAAAAAGAGAGAGTTATAATCAACTCAATTTTAAAGTATTCGCAGGCTGATGCATCACATCTTCGTACAATTGGCTCAAGACACCGTGCAACGCCACTCGCAGGCAGCGTGCGCGCGATGCATTACCGGTGCCAAATTCAGGATGAGGTGCAGCTAGCGGCAGAAAGTTTCGAGGTAAAGTATGCTGGATCGTGAAGGGTTTCGTCCCAACGTCGGCATTATCCTGCTCAACACACAAAACGAGGTGTGGTGGGGCAAGCGGGTGCGCGAGCACTCGTGGCAATTTCCGCAAGGCGGCATCAAGTACGGAGAATCTCCGGAGCAGGCGATGTTTCGCGAACTGGAAGAAGAAGTCGGTTTGCGACCGGAACATGTACGGGTGGTCGGTCGCACCCGCGATTGGCTGCGCTATGAGGTGCCGGACCATTTCATCAAGCGTGAAATCCGTGGCCACTATCGCGGCCAAAAGCAGATCTGGTTCCTGTTACGCATGGTTGGTCGCGATAGCGATGTCAATCTGCGCATCAGCACGCATCCGGAATTCGATGCGTGGCGCTGGCACGATTATTGGGTGCCACTGGACGTCGTAATCGAGTTCAAGCGCGACGTCTACCAAAAAGCGCTACAGGAACTATCGCGTTTCCTGTCGCGTCCGGTGGTCGTGACGCTGCCGCAGCGGCAGATAGCACGCTACTTGCGTCAACCACATGCGCCCTACATGCCGGATACAGAATCCAAGGATGAGTAAAATTTTCATGCAAATAAGCAATCTATTTACTGAGGCGCGCAGCACACCTGCCGTTTTTCTGACAACCGCTTTGCTGGTCCTGCTGTCCAGTAATGCAATGGCGCAGTCTCAATCGCCCGACGAAGAAAGCAACAAGGTCAAACCATGGCAGGAGCTAGCGGCAGAACTGCCGGTGGCTCCCGATCCCAATCTATTGCTGCACTTCGCCATCACTCCGAATACGTCCCAAAGCTTCCATATCGACCCCAGAACGCTGACGGTCGGAACCGACGGCGTGGTGCGTTACACGCTGGTGGCGAAAAGCAGCAATGGTGCCAGCAGTATCAGTTATGAAGGGATCCGCTGCCAGTCGTTCGAAAAGAAACTGTATGCATTCGGCCGTGCAGACGGCAGTTGGTCGCGTGCCAGGCGCGACGAGTGGCAGCCAATTTTCAAGAATGCCGCAAACCGGCAACACGTGACGCTGGCTCAGGATTATTTCTGCCGCGACGGCCAACTTGCAGGGAAGGCAGCGGAGATCATCGACAGGATACGCAACCGGCGCCCAATGCCGATTTCCAGCGATTAACTAACGCTAAGAACAGCCCGGCATTGCTGTCGCTGCGGAACCGGGCCGGGTTCAAAGAAGTACCAGATTATCGCGGTGGATCAGTTCGGGCTCTTCTATGAAGCCCAGGATCGATTCGATGTCGCCTGAAGGGTGCCGGATAATGCGGCGCGCATCCGAACTCGAATAGTTGGTCAATCCGCGTGCCACTGCTCGCCCGTCTTCATCGATGCAGGTAATAACTTCGCCCCGACCGAACTGGCCGTGTACATGGATGACGCCGATCGGCAACAGGGATTTCCCTTCTTCCCTCACTTTTTGTACCGCGCCCGCGTCCAGCACGACCTTGCCGGCAGTCTGTAAATGATCTGACATCCACTGTTTGCGCGCGGTCAGTTGCCCGGTTTGTGCGGTCAACTGCGTGCCAATTAATTCCCCTGCAGCCAAACGGGTCAGCACATCTTCCTCACGCCCCCAGGCAATGACCGTATGAGCGCCGGAACGGGCTGCCCGCTTTGCCGCCAGTATCTTGGTCAGCATGCCACCGCGTCCAAGACTGCTGCCGGCGCCGCCGGCCATGGTTTCCAGCGCCAGATCGCCTGCGTTCGCCCGATGCACGAATACTGCATCCGGGTCTTTACGCGGGTCGGCAGTGTACAGGCCTTGCTGGTCGGTCAGGATGATCAACGCATCGCCCTCGATCAGATTCGCCACCAGGGCACCCAGGGTATCGTTGTCGCCGAACTTGATCTCGTCGGTGACCACAGTGTCATTTTCGTTGATGATCGGCACCACTCCCAGGCGTAGCAAAGTAAACAGGGTCGAGCGCGCATTCAGGTAACGCTCACGGTGCGCCAGGTCGGCATGGGTTAGCAGCACCTGTGCGGTACGCAGGCCGTGCGCCTGAAAACTGGTTTCGTAGATGTGGGCCAGACCCATCTGCCCTACTGCAGCACAGGCTTGCAACTTGTCGATGCCGGTCGGACGCTTCTCGAAGCCGAGTCGCAGCATGCCTTCGGCAATCGCTCCGGAACTGACCAGCACCACTTCCTTGCCCAGCTGACGCAAGCGGGCGATTTGATCGGCCCATTTTGCGATAGCAGCATGATCCAGACCGCGCCCATCGTTGGTCACCAGCGAAGAGCCCACTTTAATTACCAGCCGTTTGGCATTTTGAATAACAGAGTGCATATTTTCGGGAACTGCCACTGAAAAAAACAGTCAAGGATCAACTAATCGGCGCAACAATCGGCGCGCGTATGCGCGCTTGCCGCCGCATCGAAAACGGCGGTAGCGGCACTCGCCGTTCCGCCGTTCTTGGGATCCATATGGAAATACAGCTTAATCGATTATCTTGAAGCGTGGATCGTCCGGATCGATCGATGCGATTCCGCGCGCCTCTTCGGTCATTTGCGTCTCTTCGGCGCGGTGCTCGGCATTGCGCTTTTCTTCAAGATGCTGATAAATCGCCGTTACCAGCGCCTCACAGCCCTCGCGATTGAGGGCGGAAATTTCAAATACCGGGCCTTTCCAGGCAAAGCGCTTGATGAAATCCTTGACGCGCTTCTTGCGCTCATCTTCCGGCACCACGTCCAGCTTATTCAAGACCAGCCAGCGTGGTTTGTTGACTAGCGACTCGTCGTATTTCTTCAGCTCCTTGACCAGTGCCTTGGCCTCCTTGACCGGATCGACCGCGTCATCGAACGAGGCCAGATCGACGATATGCAGCAGCAATCCGGTACGCTGCAAATGGCGCAGGAACTGGTGTCCCAGACCGGCGCCTTCGGCCGCGCCTTCAATCAAGCCCGGCACATCGGCAATCACAAAACTTTTCTCATGACTGACGCGCACTACACCCAGATTCGGGTGCAATGTAGTGAAGGGGTAATCGGCTATCTTCGGTTTCGCATTCGAGACCGCTGTGATGAAGGTCGACTTACCGGCATTTGGCATGCCTAGCAGACCGACGTCAGCCAGCACTTTCAATTCCAGCCGCAGTTCGCGCCGCTCGCCTTCCTTGCCGTCGCCCTTTTGGCGTGGCGCCCGGTTGGTCGAAGATTTGAAGTGAATATTGCCCCAACCGCCCTCGCCACCCTTGGACAGCAAGACTTCCTGACCGTGCTCGGTCAGATCAGCAATCGCTTCGCCAGTGTTGTAATCGGCGATCAATGTACCGACCGGCATGCGCAGCATGATGTCATCGGCACCCTTGCCGTAACAATCTGCACCCCGGCCGTTTTCACCGTTACGCGCTTTGTGCAACTTGGAGAAACGAAAATCCACCAGCGTATTGATGTTGCGATCGGCCACCGCATAAATGCTGCCGCCCTTACCGCCATCGCCGCCGTCCGGACCGCCGAAAGGTCTGAATTTTTCGCGACAGAATGACGCGACGCCGTTGCCGCCGTCACCAGCAATGACTTCAATTTTTGCTTCGTCGATAAACTTCATGTTGTGCCGCCAGAAAACTAAAAAGGCCCTACCTTGGGCAGAGCCTTTCGATTGAAGGCTTTCGCCTTACACTGCGCAATCGTTACAAACGATGCTTACGCAGGTACTACTGTCGCAGGTACAACTGTTACGAACTGGCGCTGCAATGCACCTTTGATAACAAACTGCACTTTGCCTTGGATCAGTGCGAACAAAGTGTGATCTTTGCCCATGCCGACATTGTCGCCAGGATGTACTTTAGTACCGCGTTGGCGAATGATGATGCCACCGGCATTGATTGCCTGGCCGCCGTAGACCTTTACGCCAAGTCGTTTTGACTCGGAATCACGACCGTTGCGCGTAGTGCCGCCGCCTTTTTTATGTGCCATTTGAAACTCCTTAGTGTCTGGTTAACTCGATCAACGCTGCATTAAATCAAGCGTTGATGGAGACGATTTGCAGTTCGGTATAATTTTGACGATGGCCTTGATGCTTCTGGTAATGCTTACGACGACGCATCTTGAAAATCTTGACCTTATCGTGACGCCCTTGGGCCACTACCGTAACCAGCACCGTTGCACCTTCAACCAGCGGAGCACCAAATTTAATGGTGTCACCTGAGCCCACTGCGAGCACTTGATCTAGGGTGATTTCGGAGCCAATGTCTGCAGGTATCTGTTCTACTTTAAATTTTTCACCAGCGACAACTTTATATTGTTTGCCACCGGTTTTTATGACCGCGTACATGTGGAACCTCATCAAATGATTGAATAAACTTTTCCCAGAATTAAGCAAAAAAATGTTTGCCTAATACGGAGAACCGCAAATTATACATGGACTTGCAGCGCCGGTCAAAATTTGCCGCCGCCGATTACCGCGCAAATGTGGCGCGCATTACCGGGTCACCCACAGCAGGCTCCGGAAATTTATAATACACATGGATGTATTTTAAATATATGCATGTGACATATGCGGCTATACACAGTAAATTAACGATACTCCAGATATTCGCTCGCGTCGCTAGCAACGCATGGACGATTGGCGTCGCGCCCCGATGGCAATCTCGCTCCCGACCAACAGTCGAAACGGATCACATCGCAATGATATTGTCATCGTATAATCCCCGCAATTGATGATTTTTTACAGGCACCATCTTGTCTACCGCAACCGACCTCACCACCAGCAACTCGCTACAATCGATCAGCGCCGACATGGACGCCGTCAACCGCGTGATTCGTAAGCGCCTACATTCCGATGTTGCGCTCATCAACCAGATTGCCCAGTACATCATCGGCGCCGGTGGCAAGCGCATACGCCCGCAACTGCTCTTGCTAGTCGCAAATGCACACGGCTACACTGGCACCCACCACCATGAACTCGCAGCCGTAGTTGAACTAATCCACACGGCTACCTTGCTGCACGACGATGTGGTCGACGAGTCCTCGCTGCGGCGCGGACGAAAAACTGCCAATGCGCTATTCGGCAATGCTGCGTCCGTCTTGGTGGGCGACTTTCTCCACTCACGCGCTTTCCAGATGATGGTCGCCATCGACGACATTGAGGTCATGCGCATTCTGTCCGATGCTACCAACGTGCTTGCCGAAGGCGAGGTTCTGCAATTGATCAATATGCACGATGCGGCAGTAACCGAAGAACGCTACTTGCAGGTCATTCGTTCCAAGACCGCCAAATTGTTCGAGGCGGCAGCGCAACTGGGGGCGCGGGTCGCGGGTGCTTCTGACGATGATATTGAAGCCGCCGCCGAATACGGCCGTTCTTTGGGTACCGCCTTTCAGTTGATCGACGACGTGCTGGACTACTCCGGCAATGCTGCCGAGATTGGCAAGAATGTCGGCGACGACCTGCGCGAAGGCAAGCCGACGCTGCCATTGATTTACCTGATGCAACATGGCACGCCGGCACAGTGCGAACTGGTACGCGCCTGCATCGAAAACGGCGACGAGCAGCATTTCGATCAGATCCTCGATGCCATCACCAACTCCGGCGCAATCGAATACACCACAAGTCAGGCCCTGCAGGCAGCTGCAAAAGCAACTGCAGCGCTGGCGTCATGGCCAGATAGTCGATTCAAAAATTCTTTGCTAGAATTATCCAGCTTTGCAGTCAAACGCAATCACTGAAAATTGAATATGCCATCTGCATCGCAATCGGGGTGTAGCTTAGTCCGGTAGAGCGCTACGTTCGGGACGTAGAGGCCGGAGGTTCGAATCCTCTCACCCCGACCAGGATTACGCATTGTATTCAATGCATTAGCGAAAATATTCCTGAACCGGCAAAGACCGGCTCAACAGTGGCGTGCGATATAGCCCGCTTTACAGTCCGAAAAACACTGAACGCACCTGAAACCATTTTCCTCTTCTGGTTACAAACGCTTACTCGAGAAACATGTTGACGTCTATCCATTCCGCGGCCCAAACATTAATCTGTTCATACGCCACACGTCGGGCGACTTAATGGAGCTTCAAATGGAAATAAATCACACTTCGAACCGCATCCACCCATTAATGGCTGGCGCAGCAGTGTCTGTGATGCTGGTCAGTTTGCTGGGCGTTGCAGCCATTGCAGGCATTCTCCCGAATTCAAATGGCAACGCCGATGAAGCAGCGCATCTTGCCGCTGCAGCAACCTTACCAGTGCCCACACAGCAAGTCGCAAACGCTCCAGCCGTGGCCAAGGAAGTGGTTGAACACAAAACTGTCGTGCACCACAAGTATGTCCAACATCGGGCAACACCAACCCATGCACGGCCGGTCCAGATTGCACAAGCAGAGCCAGTGCGGCAATATTCTCAAGCACCCGCATACCAGCAGCCGGCGCCAGTGGCACAAAATAGTCCAGTCGGAATCGGCTTAGGTGCAGTAGTCGGCGGGTTATTAGGTAGCCAGGTAGGCGGCGGTAACGGCCGCACACTTGCAGCTATTGCAGGTGCGGTAGGCGGTGGATATGTTGGCAATGAAATCGCCAAACGTAATTATTAATCTCAAATAGACACTTTGTGCTGCGAACCAAAAAGGGCGCCGTTTTTATTGACAGGACTTAGTGTTTGTTACATTTTCTCTAAATTAGGTCTTATTGTTTGCTGAAGAGTGCTCCCTCCGGATTTTTTGCGGAGCCACAGACGTTCAACGGTCACAAAACCCACCGGAGCAAGTCTCAGTTCATTCCACCTTCAATGGAACGTCGATGCTGGTATTAGAAAATACCTCATTACAAATGTTCTTATGACGCAACGTCAATGTTACAAATCCCATTAATGGCAACTGCTTAAAAGGCTTGCAGTTGGGCTAATGAAATGTCCGCGAATGAGTCAAAATAGAAGCGTTACCAACGTATTCCTATACAAAATTAGTTTATTGAACGCATTTATTGTGCATTATCAAATTATCAAAACTAGTATTTATTCATACTCTAAGAAAAATATCCAAAGGAGAGCATGATGAAAAGTGAAGATAAATTTGATAAGGTTATAGGGAATGGGTTACTGGCTATCGCCATTTTGTTAGCGGTTTGCATTACCCTAATCTCTCTCTAACTGCTGAATTTTGGCTAATGCGCCAAAGAAGTCTCAGTCACATCTAAATAGCTAACGGGTTAACAGCGCCATGCTGCTAATGTTTGCGCCGGAAATTCAGACAGACGGCCAAGCGCCCTTTTGAGATCTTTTAGCACTCAACCTCGCCTTATTCAAATAGCTACGAAAAAGCCGGATTCACAAATTGCAGTTTCTCCATAGAGAATGACGTCTCTCCCGCCAAGCGAAGGCCATCAAGTGACTACTTCCCAACAACTACTATTTTCCATGCTTTGCTTTAAAATAATGCCTCAAGTCAATGTTTCCATAGTCGGCATTAGACGCCGTAGCTGGCCATTTCAGGTGTCAACAAGGGAAAAGAGGTTTTCGTATAATTTGGAACTGAGGAATTGCGGGGATAGGGTTAATGCATTAGCGCGATCCGCTGCTCTAAATGGAATGCGTTCCATGGTTGGGTCGCGCATTATTTCCCCGTTTTTATGCCACCTTGTTGGCAACTTTCGTCACAGATGAACAGTTACTTCGCTCACGTTTGACTGGCCTTGAGTTCGGTAACACGAACCTCCAAAACCCTGGAATGCCGAATGCGAATCTGAATGATTTCAGTGAATATGAAATGTCACTGCGTGCGACTCTGAAGATTATCTTGGTTGAGATGGGCATCATGTCCGGCACCTATTTAACCTTTGATGAAAAAAATGAGGCGCGATGGCAATGATGCCAAGATAATTTCCAAAAATGCCCTTATGCCCCCTCCCAATCCAAGGGTTCAACGCGAAGCAATTATCAGTTTTCTCCATGACATGAACGAAAAAATATTGGATCGAGTGGCACTGGAAAATGCGCTGCATGCAGCGATAGCTGGCAATCAACTGTTGCTGCATTATCAACCACTGGTGGATTTTCAGAGCGGCAAACTAGTCAGCCTGGAAGCGCTGGTGCGATGGACGCACCCGGAACTGGGATTGATAGGGCCTGATCGTTTTATCCCGATTGCAGAAGAATCAGGACAGATAAGCATCATCGGTGAATGGGTCTTGCGTCAGACCTGTCAGGACATACGCAACTGGCTCGATGAGGGGCTAACTGATTTTCGCGTTGCGGTGAATGTTTCATCGAGACAGTTTAAAGATGCTCAACTAGCCGGAAAAATTGAAGACTTGCTGACTGAGATGCGGATTGATCCGCATATGCTCTCCCTTGAAATTACAGAAACAGTCCTGATGCAAGACACTGTGTCCAGTGAAATTATCCTGCGGCAATTGAAGGTGCTTGAAGTGGATCTGATATTGGATGATTTTGGCACCGGCTACTCCTCCCTGAGTAACTTGAAGCGATTCCCTTTCGACCGGGTCAAGATCGACCGCTCATTCATCAGCGCTATCGTGACCGACCAGGATGATGCCGTTATAGCAAAAACGATTATTTCCATGGCCCACAGCCTCGGCATCAAGGTCGTGGCCGAAGGTGTGGAAACAGAGGCGCAGTGGCATTTCTTGCGGCGCAACATGTGCGATGAGATGCAAGGCTTTTTCTTCAGTCATCCATTGCCCAAAGCTGAAATCAGCATTTTGTTACGCGATGGGTACAGATTGCCGAAACATATTTTCGGCGACGCCAGACCAACATCTCGAACTTTAATGCTAGTGGATGACGAGCCCAATATTCTGAATGCACTGAAGCGCCTGTTACGGCGCGATGGTTATGAAATCTTAACCGCTAATAGCGGCGCAGAAGGATTGGCGCTACTTGAACTGAATGTGGTTGATGTCATCGTTTCAGATCAACGCATGCCGGGCATGATGGGGGTGGACTTTCTACGCGCGGCAAAAGAAAAATATCCGGATACCGTGCGTATCGTACTGTCGGGGTACACCGAATTGAAATCGGTCACAGATGCGGTCAACGAAGGGGCCGTTTATAAATTCCTGACTAAACCCTGGGACGACAATCAATTGCGCGGACATATAACGGAAGCTTTTCGGCGCAAAGAAATAGAGGATGAAAACAGGCGGCTCAATACGGAAGTCCATACCGTAAACCAGGAACTGGCAACGGCAAACAGGCAATTAGGGATGGTGCTTAAACAGAAGCAGCAAAAAATCGCCCGTGACGAAGTCAGTCTCGAGATTGTCCGTGAGGTTCTGGAACACCTTCCGCTGCCGATCATTGGTCTGGATGATCAGGCTATGGTCGTCTTCATAAATGCTGCCTCAACGGCACTGCTTGCGCCCGCAGGTTTGGTGACAGGATGTGATCTGGCTAATGTATTACCGAGCCTCTCTGAGGGAATACGCGATATAGCAGAAAACGTTGCGCGTGTGGTTGAAATCGACGGCGCATGGTTCAGCGTGACTTGTCGCGCAATGGGTGCGCAGTCCCAGTCACGCGGCAGACTGATTACGCTGTCGTCTTGCGGGGATATTGCATGAAAAATGCAACCAGACTGTTACCCATGAATGAAGTACTGGTTGGCATGATCATATCGAATGACGTGCTCGATACCCACGGTGAATTGATCCTGGGACAAGGAACGGTTATCACTGAGGCGATGTTGCTTTCATTGCCGCGCTACGGCATAAAAACCTTAACTATTGCCGCGGAAAAAATCTCTGATACTGGTCGGCAAGCTGAGATCGAGTTGCAGCGACTGCGCCTCAATAAACTGTTCAGGCGATGCGGCGACGGCCCGGCTGACAAACTATTATTGCAGTATCTGATGCAGTATCGATTGGGAGGCATGCATGAATAACATCGCCTTTACTGAAATCGCCAACAAGATTCATGCGTTGCCCTCTTTGCCGGCGATTGTGGTGCAGTTGTTGGGACAAATCGGTCAGAACAATGCCGACATTAATCAATTGTCAGCGATTGTATCCAGGGATCAGGCGCTGTCGGCCAAGGCATTGCGTTTGGCCAATTCTTCTTTTTACGGGATGCCGCGCAAAATTACGACCATACCGCATGCACTCTCGGTTCTTGGCTTGAACAGTCTGTCTACCCTGGTTACGGCTGCGGCCGTAATTGGCCGTTTCCCGAGCAAAAATCAAGGGAGATTTGATTTTCAGGGATTTTGGCAGCACTCGATTGCCACTGCGGTTTGTGCCAGTTTGATCGCGAAACGGGTTGATATCAATCCAGAGTCTGCGTTCATGGCGGGCCTGCTACATGATATCGGTCGATTGGTGCTGGTCACCGGATTTTCTGATCAATATCAAACAGCAATCGAGTATCGGACAAAGCATGATTGCACGATGCTGGAGGCCGAGCACGAGATACTCTCATGCGACCATGCGGCCGTAGGTTTTACATTGACAGAACACTGGCGCTTTCCTCCAGCCATTCTGATGGCGGTTGCTGGGCACCATATGCCAGACAAGCAATGGAGTGGCGGCTTAACCAATCTCGTCCATGTTGCCGATGCGATGGTCCATGCACTGGATTTTTCTGCCGACGAGAATGAATTGGTACCTTCATTATCCATCAATGCATGGAACGGTCTGAACCTGGATCAGTCGGCTGTGCTGCAGGTGTTGGGGGAGACAGAATTGCAAATTAATGAGATCTGCCAGATTTTAGTAAATTAAGAGGATTGATTGCATGGAGAACAAGAATAAGGGTACAAAGTTGCCCATGGTGCGCGCTGACAACGACAGCCTTGATACGCGTGGCGTGACCGATATCTCAAAAGGAATTTTGGCGCCTGCGCTTTCAGATTTTTTTGACGGCAATCCAGTTGCCACTTTTGTCATCAATGCCGAACATGTTATTACGCACTGGAACTGTGCCTGTGAGCAGGCAACTGGTGTATCTGCTGCAGAAATGATAGGTACGCGCAATCAATGGCTACCGTTCTACGGCAAGGAGCGGCCGGTGATGGCGGATCTGATCGTATCCGGTAGCATTGAGAAGATGGTCGATACGTATTATCAAGATAAATTCAAGCCTTCAAACTTGATTCCGGATGCATTCGAGGCAGAGGATTTTTTTCCGGAACTGGGTGATAACGGACTATGGATGCATTTTACAGCCGCGCCATTGCGCAACAGCCATGGGCAGATAGTCGGTGCGATAGAGACGCTGCAAGACGTCTCGGAACGGCGCGTCGCAGAAGAATCCTTGCGGCGTGCGCATGCCAATCTGGAGCATGTGGTTGAATGCCGCACGGCACAACTGGCAGACGCAAATCTAAAATTGGCCGATGATATCCGGCACCGCGAAAAAACAGATGCCGATACCCAGCGTCGCAATGCAGAATTAACCGAACTCAATGCCAAGCTATCAATGGCGCAAGAGCAGCTTTTACAATCAGACAAGCTGGCTTCAATTGGCCAGCTGGCGGCCGGGGTCGCCCATGAAATCAATAATCCGATAGGCTATATTTTTTCAAACTTCAGCACGCTTGAGAACTACCTGGACGGGATGTTTCAAATGCTTGCAGTTTATGAGGCAGCCGAACCGGAGATAGCATCTGCTGAGGTCGCAGCACACATTAAGATTGTGCGCGAACAGGTGGAACTCTCATTCCTGAGAGAAGATATCCCGGCCTTGATGCGTGAGTCCAAGGAGGGGATCGTTCGCGTAAGAAAAATTGTGCAGGACCTGAAAGATTTTTCCAGGGTGGATGAAAACCAGGAATGGCAATGGGCAAACCTGCATCAGGGTATCGACTCCACACTCAACATCGTCAGTAACGAAGTCAAATACAAAGCAGATGTCGTCAAGGAGTACGGCAATATTCCGGATGTCGAATGCCTGCCGTCACAGATTAATCAGGTGATCATGAATCTGGTGGTGAATGCAGCACATGCGATGGGCGATGCGCGTGGAAAAATTACCATCCGTAGCGGAACGATGGGCACAAATGTCTGGATTGAAGTCACAGATAACGGAACCGGGATTCCAGAAAAGAACTTGAAACGTATTTTTGACCCATTTTTCACGACCAAAGCGATAGGCAAGGGAACCGGTCTTGGCCTGTCGCTTTCGTATGGCATCATGCAAAAGCACGCTGGCACCATAGAAGTCGAAAGCCAATGCGGATCGGGCACCACATTCCGCATCATGTGGCCGATCCATCATGCCCAAAAAAAGAATACCGAAGGTGAACAAGCATGACCGAAGCCGCGCACATGCCAGTTAAGGCTGAAGCAAGGCAACCGACATTATTGTGTGTCGATGATGAACCGAACATTCTGTCTTCGCTGCGCCGCCTGTTCCGGGCCAAAGGCTACCGCGTTCTCGTTGCCGAAAGCGGCAACACCGGCTTGCAGGTGCTGGCAACGGAAACCGTTGACCTGGTCATCTCCGACATGCGCATGCCGGAGATGGACGGTGCCCAATTTCTTGAATTGGTGCGTGCTCGCTGGCCGGACACAATCCGTATCCTGTTGACTGGCTATGCGGATGTCAGCTCGATTATCGAGGCTATCAACAGGGGTGAAATTTATCGCTACATTGCCAAGCCATGGGATGACAACGACATGTTGCTGGTCGTTCGAGATGCGCTGGAACGCAAGGTGCTGGAGAATGAAAAACTGCGCCTGGAGGAATTGACGCAACACCAGAACGATGAATTGAAAGCTCTGAATGCCAGCCTCGAAGAAAAAGTCCGCGATCGCACCGCCGATCTGAACAAGGCAAACGACGCCTTGCTGGGCGCCAACGAAAAACTCAAAACCAGCTTCCTGACCTCGATCAAGGTCTTTTCCAACCTGATTGAAATGCGCGGAGGCCATCTGGCCGGACATTCACGCCGCGTTGCCGATCTGGCACGTAAAATCGCAGTGCGAATGGGGCTGGAGGGAAAGGTGCTGCAAGAGATATTCATTGCCGGCCTGATGATCGATATCGGAAAAATCGCCTTCTCCGATGAAATGCTAACGATGCCGGTGAGTTCCATGGCAGGCGACAATCTTGCGATCTTCCGAAAATTTCCAGTGCGTGGAGAGCAGTTACTGATGCCGCTGGAGGATTTGCGCGGTGCCGCCAAGATATTGCGTTCGCAACTGGAGCGCTTCGACGGCGCAGGTTTTCCTGATGCGCTCGCTGCCGATGCAATACCGATAGGCGCGCGCATCCTTGCCTTGGCCAGCGATTACGACAGCCTCCAGATCGGCACCCTGGTACAGCGCCGCTTCCCGCCCGATGATGCGAGAGTCAGCATCACCCAAGGCAGCGGAAAGCGCTACGACCCTGGCGTCGTCAATGCATTCAATGGCATATTGAATGCAGTCGAAGGCGGAACTGCTCCACGCGAAGTTATCCTGGCGACAGTTAAATTGCAGCCAGGGATGGTATTGACGCGAGATTTGATCAGTCGGGACGGTATTTTGTTGCTCTCCGCAGATCATGTACTTGATGAACGGTTGATCCAGCAGATTCTGGATTTTGAAACAGCAGGCGGAGCACGTTTAAGTGTCAGTGTCCATCTGGATCGGAGGGGGTAATGCGACGTTTTCTATTGGTGGATGACGAAATAAATATTTTACAGGCATTGCAGCGCACGCTGCGCCAGAAAATTCGGGATGAAGAGTTTCTGATGGAGCTATATACCGATCCGCGGCAAGCGTTGCAGCGCACAAGCGAAGTCGCTTTCGATTGTGTCATTTCGGATTTTCATATGCCGCAAATGAATGGCGTGGAATTTCTGGAGCAGGTACGAAACGCGCAACCGGATGCAGTGCGCTTGATGCTCAGTGCCTCCGCCGATTTTGATACGATCATTAATGCGGTCAACCGGGCTGAAGTGTTCCGCTATATCAGCAAACCATGGGTTGCCGCTGAACTGGAAGAAATCATCCGGCTCTCGCTGGAGCGCAGGGATAAGGCAATGGAAGATCGGCACTTGGCAGATCAGGTGCGCGTACAGTGCGGCGCGTTGACTCCACAGGAACTTGAGGCGCGGCGCCTTGAGGAGGAGGAGCCTGGCATCACGAAAGTAAACTGGGGTCCCGGCGGTTCCGTGATGCTGGATTGAGCAACAAGCGCACAGAATTTTTATCGAACAAGCCTGCGACAGATATTCTAAGATTGCATAATCGATATTTGTAATTAGCATTGGATTTATCGTTGTCTACCTCCGATAATCATTTTGTCTCCTCTATTCTCCTCCTAGAAAATAGATTTAAGCCCGCTTTAACCAGCGGGCTTTTTTTTCGGAAAATTCCACCGTAACCGGCGCCACCAGAGAACGCCGTCTGGATACTGACGCGGCCTGGCGGACAATCCAGTTTTTGATTCGAAACGACAAAAGAACAGTCCAAATATTATCCATATTTCGTGGGGGGTATGGACAAAAAACTCTGGATTATCGCAATAATTAATTGGGAATTTAATAATACAGTACGCAGTATATTTCCACTTAAATCAGCCGCCGTTCAACTTACAATCGTTCACGAACCGCGCAATGAGACGGTTCAGCCAATCCAAGTTTTTCCGCCGCTGCCGCCCGACTGCCCGCACTACGCTTGAGCGGCGGACAGACTCCATTCGTTATGCCCTTGAAAGCAATCGATGAAACTCTACCCACTGTTCCTGCTCATGGCTACTGCCACGGTTTTCAGCCCCGGCCCCGGTGTTGTAATGACGCTCACCAATTCTCTGCGCTATGGCCTCCGCGGCACCCTTGGCGGCATTCTTGGCATAGCTTTCGGCGCACTCGTTGTAGCCGCAATTTCCGCTACCAGCCTAGGTGTTGTGCTTGCCACATCTGCAACAGCTTTTACTATCCTCAAGTTTATTGGCGCTGCGTATCTCATTTATTTAGGTGTCCGATTGTGGCGTGCCCCTGCCTTCGAATTCGCAGAACAATCAGCTCATCAAGCAAGTTTTCGACGCCGTTTTGTCGAGGGGATATCCTTGCAGCTCACCAACCCCAAAGCCATCTTTTTCTTTCTTTCGGTTTTCCCGCAATTCATCGATTCATCCAACAGTTACGCAGCCCAGTTCTTTACTTTGGTACTCACATATAGTTCGTTGGTCGTCGTTATTCATTGCCTCTACGCTTTCTTTGCTCAGCGCGCGAAAGCCTGGCTCACCTCGGAACGCGGCTGCCACACGATTAACAAAGCCAGCGGTGCAACGTTTATGTTTTTCGGCGCAGCCCTTGCCGTAGCAAAGCGGTAATGCATCGCTTCTCAGTCGAACTGAAGTCGTTCGGTATGCACCCGCTGTTTTAACTGGTACACCGACGTGTACGTTCCGCGCTATCGATAAGTGCGCGGGGCGAGCGCGATGCAACAGAAACGGCAACCATCGCAGTCAGGAGGCGCATAAGGCCGAATACTGCATCGGATTGCAGGCGGGGATGCCTCCTGCAATGCTTAATAGCGCGGCGTCATGCCAGCGGGCGGCGGCGTGTTCGGCGGCGGAATTGCATAACCACTGGCGGGAGGGCGCACTTCTTGCGTGAAGCGACCATATACCGGCACCCGATGGCCTTTTGCATACATGCATTGCTGGTAAGCGAAATCGTAGCGCTGCTGCACGCCGTAACCCGAACTGCTGGCCGCACCCGCCCCTGACAGCCCCCCAAATAGCAAACCGGCCCCTGCGCCAACACCGGCGCCACTTCTGCCATTCATGGCGGCACCGGCAGCGGCACCTAGCACCGTACCCAAGGCTGCGCTGCGGACCCCGCTATCCAGTGCGGCCTGGTCTGCTGTCGCGCCGCCAAGCTGGTAATGCGCATATTGCCGGCACGAGAAATCGTCAGCCCGAAACTGGTCAAAATTCTTGCCCGACCCCGGCAGTACCAGCATACTCGGACCGGATGGCATCGAGACGCAGGCAGTTAGTAACAGCAAGGAAAACAGCGGGGAAAGACGCAAGGTCTTGGACATGATATCGGCTCCGATCAATTGCCGGGAGGTTGTGGCGTGACCTGCTGCCAGCCTGCCGGGCACTGCTTCACATAAGGGTAGTATCCCTGTGGATTGCTGCAAAAGTACCAGTACTGTTGTGCGGGCAATGGATCCTGCTCAATATAAACCGGGGGGGATGATGGCACCGCAATGGCGGATGGGTAGTAATAAGGCCCGGGGTAATAATAAGGTGCAGGAGAATAAGGCCAAACCAGTGGCGCTCCAATAAACACGCCGAAATGCGCGCCCCCGCGGCCGCCCGCATGATGCCCCCGATCAGCCCATGCCGGTTCGCGGGCAACCGCCGCCAACAGGATGGCGAACAGTAACACAGACTTGACAGATTTCATGATAGTCACCTAGCCGCGCAAAACATTGAGACCAGGGTCACACTGTTGCGTGCTTTAACTCGACTCACCAGCGCACCCAATAGAATCAATAACAAATCAATAATATTATTAGCCGCCTGTGGCAAGAATGAAAGCCGCTGAAACAATTATTAACAAAATAAGTTTGCAGATTTGCATTTTCTCAGGCTATTTTCTCGCCGAATGTCCACAAGAACATGTATGTGACTAAGTGAGCACAGTGCATAGACAGATAATTTCCGACAAATAAAGACTGGAAATATAATTCCATGCTTGTTATTTTTGACGTCTTGAAAAAGCCAATAAGCCCCCATATAATTAGCACTCGCCAAGGGAGAGTGCTAACAAATCCTCCTGGCCTTTGAAATTTTGCGGCAAGGCCTGATTCTGATAAGGCTGCGCAGTAAGAATGCTTTGTGGCAGAAATGCCGCAAGGAAACAACAACCTATTGAAAATTAAGGAATTTTTATGAATCTTCGTCCTTTGCATGACCGCGTTATCGTCAAACGTCTGGATCAGGAAACAAAAACCGCATCCGGCATCGTTCTGCCTGAAGCAGCAGCCGAAAAACCGGATCAAGGTGAAGTTTTGGCAATCGGTAACGGCAAGATTCTGGAAGACGGCTCAGTTCGTGCGTTGGCTGTAAAAGTTGGCGACCGCGTTTTGTTCGGTAAATATTCTGGACAGACAGTCAAGGTTGAAGGTGATGAATTGCTGGTCATGCGCGAAGAAGACATCATGGCCGTGGTTGAGAAGTAATCAACACGCCATCAGTCAGGCATCAATAATTTAGTCATATCACATTCTTTGGCCGGCAAACTTTCAAGCATTTGCCTGCCCCGAAAATCAGTTTAGGAGATTCACATGGCAGCTAAAGACGTAGTATTTGGCGATTCAGCCCGTTCCAAGATGGTTGAAGGCGTCAACATTCTCGCCAACGCAGTTAAAGTAACCTTGGGCCCTAAAGGTCGTAACGTCGTCATCGAACGTTCATACGGCGCACCAACCATCACCAAGGACGGTGTGTCGGTTGCCAAGGAAATCGAACTCAAAGACAAGCTCATGAACATGGGCGCACAAATGGTTAAGGAAGTTGCCTCCCGCACCAGCGATAACGCTGGCGACGGCACAACGACTGCAACCGTATTGACCCAGGCTATCGTGCGCGAAGGCATGAAATTCGTTGCTGCCGGCATGAACCAGATGGACCTGAAGCGCGGCATCGACAAGGCAGTTGCAGCAACGGTGATCGAACTGGCAAAAATCGCCAAGCCATGCACCACCACCAAAGAAATCGCCCAAGTCGGCTCGATCTCTGCCAACAGCGACACATCGATCGGCGACCGTATCGCTGAAGCGATGGACAAAGTAGGCAAAGAAGGCGTGATTACCGTTGAAGACGGCAAATCCCTCAACGACGAACTTGACATCGTTGAAGGCATGCAGTTTGACCGCGGCTACCTGTCACCGTATTTCATCAACAATCCGGAAAAACAAGTAGTTCTGCTGGAAAACCCGTTCATCCTGTTGTGCGACAAGAAAATCACCAACATCCGTGACCTGCTGCCGGTACTGGAACAAGTCGCCAAGGCTGGCCGTCCGTTGCTGATCATTGCCGAAGATGTCGAAGGCGAAGCACTGGCAACACTGGTAGTCAACAATATCCGCGGCATCCTGAAAACTTGTGCTGTTAAGGCACCAGGCTTCGGCGACCGTCGCAAGGCAATGCTGGAAGACATCGCGATCCTGACCGGCGGCCAGGTTGTTGCTGAAGAAGTCGGCATGACTTTGGAAAAAGTCACGCTGGAAGAATTGGGCCAAGCCAAGCGCATCGAAATCGGCAAGGAAAACACCATTGTTATCGACGGCGCAGGCCAGTCTGTTGCAATCGAAGCACGCGTCAAGCAAGTGCGCGTACAAATCGAAGAAGCGACTTCCGACTACGACCGTGAAAAACTGCAAGAACGCGTTGCCAAATTGGCAGGCGGCGTTGCAGTCATCAAGGTCGGCGCTGCAACTGAAGTTGAAATGAAAGAAAAGAAAGCCCGCGTTGAAGATGCATTGCATGCAACTCGTGCTGCTGTTGAAGAAGGCATCGTTCCTGGCGGCGGCGTTGCGCTGCTGCGCGCACGTGCCAACATCAATGTCAAAGGCGACAATCCTGACCAGGAAGCCGGCATCAAGATCGTTATGCGCGCAATGGAAGAGCCGCTGCGCATGATCGTTCAAAACGCGGGTGAAGAAGCCTCCGTTGTTGTTGCAAAAGTATTGGCTGGCACAGGTAACTTCGGTTACAACGCGGCTAACGGCACTTACGGCGACATGGTTGAAATGGGTGTTCTGGATCCAGCAAAAGTAACCCGTTCGGCCCTGCAAAACGCTGCGTCGATCGCTTCGCTGATGTTGACTACAGATTGCATGATCGCTGAGTCGGCAGATGACAAAGCCGGCGGCGGCATGCCTGACATGGGCGGCATGGGTGGTATGGGCGGCATGGGTGGTATGGGCGGCATGATGTAATAACCGTTTCGGTTATTGCATTACCGCAGAAGCACGCTGCTTCTCATTAAAAAGTCCCCGTTAGCGCAAGCTAACGGGGACTTTTTGTTTGGTAGGCGAAGAATCTCAGAAGTATTTTGCAGGAGTATTGATCTGCAGGCGCTTCAACCTCCATGCGCAATCAATGCACAGTCACTGCTGCTGCCAGTCGGGCGCACGCTTGTCGATGAAGGCCTGCACGCCTTCCAGCGCCGCCTGGTCCATCATGTTGCATGCCATCGTTTGCCCCGCCAGCTGATACGCGGCATCGATGCCCATTTCCAGCTGCCGATAAAACAATTGCTTGCCCAACGCGACTGCAACGGCCGGCTTGGACAGGATGCTAGCCGTCAGTGTTGCGACTTCGGAATCCAGTTGCTCAGGCACTGCCACCCGATTGATCAGACCGCGCGCCAAGGCGGTCTGGGCATCGATGAAGTCGCCGGTCAACAGCATTTCCATTGTTTGCTTGCGCGACACGTTGCGCGACAGCGCTACAGATGGTGTTGCGCAGAATAGGCCAAAATTGATGCCCGACACCGCAAACCTGGCTTCGCTGGAAGCGACCGCCAAATCGCACATGGCAACCAGTTGGCAACCGGCTGCAGTAGCAATGCCCTGCACCCTGGCAATCACCGGTTGCGGCAGTTGCTGGATGGTCAGCATCAGCTTGCTGCATTGTTTGAACAATGTCTGGTAATAATCCAGCTCGGGCGTGGCGCGCATCTGCTTCAGGTCGTGGCCGGCGCAGAACGCCCGGCCCTCGGCTGCCAGCACCACGACCCGCACCGCATCATCTTTCGCGATTGCTTCCAGCGCAGTCTGCAACGCCGCCATCATCTGCTCGGAGAGCGGGTTGAACTGTGCAGCACGATTCAAGGTCAGCGTGGCGATGCCGCCGCTGTCGTTGCGCAGCACCATTGCAGCTTGTGTGATTGCTCCTGAGTCGCTCATGTCCGCCCTCTTATATTGAATTAATACTCCACATTGTATAAAAATACATCGCAATTAAATTATGCGGGAAATACGTTGTTTTTATGCATACCCCTAAGATTTCAATGACTACAGATCACCTTCTTCAGCCTCGTCGGCCTCGTCCATGATCCGCCGCGACTGCCCCAGCAATACCGGCGGCACATAGGTGGCGAGCAGATGGGCGCGGCTTTCCGGCGTCTCCAGGCTGATGCGCCCCAACGTGCCGGTACGGTAATCCTGCAGCAGGATATGCGCGGCTTTTTCAAAATCCCAGTCACCGCCCTTGAGCCGGAAACCGCGGCGCTGCGCCACACCTTCAACCACGCTGACGGCATCGATGCCCTCAGTCTTCATGCCGTAGCGCGTCGACAGCATGTGTGGATAGTGTTGCAGCAGGATTTCCGCCAGGAAGATTGCAACCTCATCCTCCATCAACGCGTTGACGCCGATCGCGTGGCTGGCAGCCAGCATCAGGCCGTCGGTCGGATGGGCGATTTTCGGCCACAACATGCCGGGCGTGTCGGTCAGAATCATGTTCTTGTTCAGGTACAGCCTTTGCTGCACCTTGGTCACCGCCGGCTCGTCGCCGACCTTGGCCACGCGTCGTTTGAGCAAAGCGTTCATCAGCGTCGATTTGCCGACGTTCGGGATGCCCATGATCATCATCCGCAGCGCCTTGGTCGGCACGCCGCGATGCGGCGCCTGCTGCAGGCACAAGGCGGGTATTTTCAGCACATCGGCCGGATTTTTGCAGGACAGCGCGACCGCGCGCACGTTCTTCTGACTATTATAAAAAGCCAACCAGGCCTGGGTCGCCACAGGATCAGCCAGATCGCTCTTATTCAGGATTTTGAGACAAGGACGCTGCCGGAACAGGCGCAACTCTTCGACCATCGGATTGCAGCTGGCTTGCGGGATGCGTGCATCGAGCACTTCGACCACCAGATCGGTGGTTTCCATGGTTTCCGCCGCCTTCTTGCGGGCGGCGTTCATGTGGCCGGGGAACCATTGTATGGACATGCGGAATCAATTCTTGCGAGATAAACCGCTATTGTACGGAGTTGTGGCGTTATCCATCAAGAATCCTCCAAGCTGGAGCTGTGGCAATCGGCGATGCGGCAGCACCGATCGAGTTTTGTTAATCCAGTCCGGCCAGCACCTGCAGATGCGCTACCACGCTGCGCCCCAGCGCAGACAGGTTGTAGCCACCTTCGAGGCAACTGACGATGCGTCCGCCTGCATGCAGTTTGGCGACGTCCATGATCTGCCGGGTAATCCATGCGTAATCGGCTTCGACCAGATCCATCTGGCCGATATCATCTTCCCGGTGCGCATCGAAACCGGCCGAAATGAAGATCATTTGCGGCCGGTATGCGTGCAGTGCCGGCAACCATTTTTCGGTAATCTGATCACGCACTGCTGCGCCTCCGGTATAGGCAGGCAACGCGATGTTGAGCGCATTTTTGATGCTGGGGTCAGTCCCGCTATACGGATAAAAAGGATGCTGGAACAGACTTGCCATCAGCACCCTCGGCTCGTTGGCGAATGCTTCCTCGGTGCCGTTGCCGTGGTGCACGTCGAAATCGACGATGGCCACACGCTGCAGGCCGTGCACTTCCAGCGCGTGCCGGACCGCGATGGCGATGTTATTGAACAGGCAAAAGCCCATCGGCTCAGTCGGCCTTGCGTGGTGACCGGGCGGGCGGATCGAACAAAATGCGTTTTCAATCTCGCCTGCGATGACCGCATCGGTGGCGGCAACTGCAGCGCCGGCAGCCGCCAGCGCCGCTTTCCAGCTAAATGCATTGAGCGAAGTATCGCCATCCAGCGGGTAATAACTGGCTTGGCCGCTTTGCGCCTGCGGCACGCGCGGCACATTATCGCGCACCAGCGCAATCGCCGCCGGCGTATGGACGCGGGCGATGTCGGCAAGATTGGCGGACGGCGCCTGGCGAAACTCCAGATAGGTGCCAATCCGGCTGGAAATCAACTGGTCTTCAATCGCTTGCAACCGGGCCGGCGACTCCGGATGCCAGTCGCCCATTTCATGGAGCATGCAATCGGGATGGGTATAAAAAGCTGTAGTCATGGATGCAAAACCGCCGGACGCGGCATTCTCGAATCGAATCGGGTTAGGGTATTGATACATACAAGGCATTACGCGGTACGCGGTGCGCTTCCGACACCCGGATACTGACGCAATCCCACTGCACCGTTTACACTTCTGTATATTACGCCTCCGAATCGGATTTTCATGTTTTTCCAACTCCTTGCATTCGCCCGACTGCTCTGCCTCGACCACCCCGCCAGAACCCCAATCCACCCTCACACTATGCCGATGAACTTCTCCAAAACTTTGCCACGCTTCGCCTGCCGCGCCACCCTGCCCATGCTGCTCGCACTGGGATTGGGAGCGCACTCTGATACCAGAGCCGCGCAACCCGGCGCATTAACGCAAGAGCATCAAGGTGAATTCGTCAATTTCGGAGAATGGAAAGAAGTTGCCGGCTTCGTCGATCAGATGGTCGAAAAGCATGGTTTCAACAAGGCCGAACTGCAATCGGTCCTGGCTCGGGTCGAATATTCCGATACCGCAGTCCAGCTAATGAAACCGGCACCAACGGGGCGCCCCAAGAATTGGCAGGCTTACCGCGCACGCTTCGTTGAACCGCTACGCGTCAACGCCGGCGTGCAATTTTGGAACGACTACGCCAGCGATCTGGAGCGTGCTGAAATACAATTTGGCATTCCGGCAGAAATCATTGTCGGCATTATCGGTGTGGAAACGGTGTATGGCCGCAACACCGGAAATTTTCGCGTGCTCGATGTGCTTACCACGCTCGGCTTCGATTATCCGAATACTCCGACACGCATGGCGAGAATGGATTTTTTCCGCGCTGAGCTCGAAAATGTCCTGTTATATACGCGCGAGTCCGGCATCGACCCATGGTCGCTGACGGGATCCTATGCAGGGGCGATCGGATGGCCGCAGTTCATGCCCAGCAGCATTCGTGCATATGCGGTCGATTTCGACCAAGACGGCAAGATCGATTTGCAAAATTCGCCCGCGGATGCAATTGGCAGTGTGGCCCATTATCTGACGATGCACGGCTGGAGGCGCGGTTACCCGATCGTCTTCCCGGCAACCATTGCACCGTCGACCGGCAGCGACCAGCTGTGGACGTCGTTCATCGGCCAAGGACTGGAGGCAAAATACACGTTCGATGCATTGGCGAGCGCAGGCGTAGTGCCGGGTCCGCAAGCCCCAACCGATTTGCTGTACGGCCTGGTCGATTTGCAAAACGGTACCGAAGCAACCGAATACTGGCTGGGTACCGACAATTTTTTCGCCATCACTCGGTATAACCGCAGCTTTTTTTACGCGATGTCGGTAATCGAGCTCGGCCGCACCGTCAGCGCCGTGCGCAACCGCTAGCAACCATAACTTGGCTGGCATCAATCCGGTTACTCAACATACTCAATGCAAGATTGACAACAATCAAATCAAGGCATTATCGATCTGACAAAATATTTCCTGAGTGAAGGGATTTTTTCTATTTTTTGACAGTCTGACATATGTTTTGTAAGTATTTTTATCAAAATGAGATTAATATCACGAAAATTTTTGCTGTACGGCATTAATTAGAAGCGCATCAAGGTAATTGCAGTGTGAAATTTTTTCACTATATTATTTTTATAGCAATATTTATTTACATGAATTTTAAAGTATCGTTGTCGCAATATTTACGTAATCGCTTAGCAATTATGAGAACGTGAATAGCAATCCGCACTGCCGTACATATGTATCTGAAAATTTGTTTTCAAATGTAAATTTGCTTACGGCTTAAGGCGATCTCACGGTATTACTACACCGCGATGCATGAATAAGCAGATTCCTTGTTGCGTGTCCATCACCTTATAATTTAAAAAATGAAAGTCCAAGATCATGACCACTCAAACAGACAACGACACCGGCAGCACCGCACTAATGGATCAGTTTGAATACAATCCAAACCGCCTGCTGGATACACTGATCGAAAAACTGCATCTGAAAAACGACGCGGCACTTTCCAGGGCACTGGAAGTTGCACCACCTGTTATCAGCAAAATCCGCCACCGCAGATTGCCAGTCGGAGCATCTCTGCTGATAAGGATGCACGAAGTGAGTGAATTGAGCATCCGCGATTTGCGCTACCTGATGGGCGATCGCCGCAACAAGTTCAGGATCAGCGATAAGCAGTTCAAACCAAAAGAGACGGCAGAAGCATAATGCTTTCGATCACAGGACTGACGTGCTATCAGTCCTGCGTCCGAGCCAATCGAATGCTCGTAAAATACTGACCTATGCATTTGCCGAAAGGCTGCAGCGTTTCTGGCTGCCACCCGAAATTAAGGGGTATTGATGATTTTTTTGCTAAGTAAAAGTGCAAAACTTATTTCAGAGTGCCCCCAGCTTCACAGATACACTGAAACTGAGCCCTCTATTCTCGGTTAGATAGCCTTGCCAGGCCTGCTTATCAGGCCGGAAAGACTCCGGTCGAGAGGTAACGGTCACCGCGATCACAAACGATAAAAACGATGGTTGCATTCTCTACCGTTTGAGAAATCCGTAGCGCAACTTCGCACGCTCCAGCTGCTGAAATGCCGCAGAAAATACCCTCATCGACCGCCAGTCGTCTTGCCATGTGTTCCGATGCTGCCTGGCTTACCGATTCAATCTGATCGACTCTGGACTTGTCATAGATTTTTGGCAGATAGGCTTCCGGCCATTTACGGATGCCAGGAATCTGCGAGCCCTCTTCCGGTTGCGCACCAATAATGCGCACTGCACCGTTTTGCTCTTTCAAATACTGCGACACGCCCATGATGGTACCGGTGGTGCCCATCGCACTCACAAAATGCGTCACGCGTCCTTTAGTATCGCGCCATATTTCTGGCCCGGTAGTTTCATAATGCGCGCGCGGGTTATCCGGATTGGCGAACTGGTCAAGGATGATGCCTTGGCCATCCTTCTGCATCTGCAGCGCCAGATCCCGGGCATATTCCATGCCGCCGATTTTGGGCGTGAGCACCAGTTGTGCACCATAAGCAGACATGCTTTGACGCCGCTCCATACTGAGGTTTTCCGGCATCAGCAAAATCATCTTGTAGCCGCGGATGGAAGCCACCATCGCCAGCGCAATTCCGGTATTGCCGCTAGTGGCCTCAATCAGGGTATCGCCAGGCTTGATCTCGCCGCGCTCTTCGGCGCGCATGATCATCGACAAAGCAGCCCTATCCTTGACCGAACCGGCCGGATTATTGCCTTCCATCTTGCCCAGGATAACGTTATTTCTACCTGAGGTATCAGCACACGCAATCCGTTTCAGTTGAACCAAAGGGGTGTTGCCTATCGTGTCTTCTATTGTTTGGTAAGGCATGGTGTCCGGTCTGTCGCATCAACAAAGCTGTATTTTAATCCCAGTAGCGACAGTGCGCGCTTACTGGTTGGCAAATCACTTGGCAACAAAAAAACCCCGCGACTTGCATGTGCGGGGTTCAGAAGAAAAATCTACAACTTATCTACAACTTGCCTACAACTAATTGTAGAGCTTACGGTTTAGCTTTCATATCCTTGCTGGCCGGGGTTGCGGCCGGCATAGCGGTGTTCGGCATTGCTTTTTCCGATGCCGCAGCTTTCATTTTTTTGTCGGCCTTGGCAGCGGTAGCAGCTTTGGCGGGCGCATTTGGCTTATTCTGACCATTGATCGTTAAGCCCGCTTGCGAAAGTTTGGTGGAGTTTTTCTCGCCGATGCCCTTGACCCGCTTTTCGAAATCAGCCCAGTCCTTGAAGTCCCCGCCCTTCTTGCGCTCGTCGAGAATGGTCTTGGAGGTGGCCGGCCCAATACCTTTAATGCCGTCCAATGCCGCCTGATCTGCCTTGTTGACGTCGACCTGGGCGAATGCAAAGCCCATCGTGGCGATTAAACTAACTACGCCCAGCAATAATTTTTTGAACATTTCATTCCTCTTTAGTAGGTTGATGATGATTAAAGCAGTCGAAACAGCGGCGGCAAAATGCACTTGCAAGTAACTTTATAGACTATACAACAAGTTTATACAAACCGGCCCATAGATCGCTTTGACCGGAACTTTCAATCCGCCAATTCATCGAGGGAAACGGTGGCCGTACCCAGTTTCGCCACCACGATGCCACCGGCCCGGTTGGCGTAGGATACCGCCACTTCCAGCGGCAGTCCGGCCCCCAGCATCACGGCCAGGGTAGCAATTACGGTATCTCCGGCACCCGAGACGTCATACACTTCGCGCGCCATGGTCGGCGCGTGCGATTCGCCCTGCGCCGTATACAGCGTCATACCTTCTTCGGAACGGGTTAGCAACAACGCCTCCAGTTGCAGCTTTACGCGCAGTTGCTGGGCTTTGGCAGTCAGTTCGGCCTCGCTGCTCCAACTGCCAACGATGGCGCGAAACTCAGCCATGTTCGGCGTCAATATAGAAGCTCCGGCATAGCAGGAGAAATCATCGCCTTTCGGATCGACCAACACCGTCTTGCCGGCATGTCGCGCCAACCGGATCATGGCGGCCACATCGACCAGGCCGCCTTTAGCATAATCGGATAACACGACGATATCGTAGTCCGATAGCAAAGCTTCAAACTGGGCCAGCTTATTGCGCAGCGCGTCATCGGCGGGAGCTCGCTCGAAATCGATGCGCAGCAATTGCTGCTGGCGGCCAATCACGCGTAACTTGACGATGGTCGACGTCGTAGCATCGCGCTGCAGGTAATTGTGAATTACAGACTCACCCAGCAGGCGCGCAATCGCGTCACCTGCCTCGTCCTGCCCCACTACGCCCAGCAAACCCGCGTGCACTCCCAGCGCCGCCACATTGCGTGCCACGTTGGCTGCGCCACCCAGGCGTTCTTCGCTTTTCGCCACATGCACTACCGGCACCGGCGCTTCCGGCGATATCCGGTTGACGTCGCCGAACCAGTAGCGGTCCAGCATCACATCGCCGACCACTAGAATCCGTGTCGCATTCAGGAGCGGCAGCTTCATAGCGCAGTTCCTTTGCTTGTCAGAACCGAACGCCCGGTGACCAGGCCGACATAGCCGGTGCCGATAATCGTAATTTTCATAAACTTAGCCGGTAGATATCAATTGGATCACGGATGAGGCCGAATCGGAACGCGATGGCAAGCACTCCATCATGCTGATCTCTGCTTGCCATCCATTCCGCATACTTCTTCAGAATTTTATACTGCCATGCGTATTATTTGTTTATCAATAATACAATGCGGTAAATTAGGTGTTTTCAAGCATACTCCGCATTTTTTAACAAGAAACGGTTAGTGGGATATTCTGCGAAGACAACGACAAGCTAATTCATCACGTTGAGTTCTTCAGTTCGGCGCGGCGGATAAGTTTCCCAGCGATTGCAGCCGGGGCATTGCCAATAGAATTGGCGCGCCTTGAAGCCGCAATGACTGCATTGATAACGCGCCAGTTTTTGCGCATAACCGTGGACCAGGTGCTTGACCATCGATAACTCGGGCCGTATTTCCGGCCGGGCGTCCATCAGGCGGGCATCGAGCAATTTATCCAGGCCGAGCAAGGTCGGGGTGCGGCGCAATTCATCGCTGGCCAGCTGCTTGGCGGCTTCCACGCCATGCAGTTCCAGTACCGCCTTGAAAACCACTTCCAGCAAATCGATCGACGGCGCTTCGGCCAGATAGAACTTCAATAAATTGATGCCCTCCTCGGCCCGCACGACACTGCGATACCCGTCCATCAGACGCTGCGCCACCAGTGCCACATGCGGCACGCTCTGCTGCTCGACCCGGCGCCAAGCCAGCAATGCGCCTTCGAGGTCACCCTTGGCTTGTGCCACATCGCCAATCAGCAAAGTAGCGCGCACGCTTTTGCGATCGGCGGCCAAGGCTTTTTCCAGCAAGACCAGTGCGGCATCCGGGTGTGTATGCACCAACTCGTCCTGGGCCATTTCACAGTAGAACTGGGCGATCTCCTTTTGCCGTCCACCGGCGCCGGATTGCTGCAACCCTTGCGCCGCTTCAATCGCGCGCGGCCATTCTTTTTCGCGCTGAAAAATTTCCAGCAACGCGCGCTGCGCTTGTGCAGCGTAGGAAGTATCCAGCAGCTGATCGAAGGTTTCTTCGGCCCGATCCAGCAAGCCCGCCTTCAAATAATCCTGACCCAATTCAAACAATGCCTGCAGACGATGTTCCTGCGGCAGATCCGGGCGCGCCAACAAATTCTGGTGCACGCGAATCGCTCTTTCGGTTTCACCACGACGGCGAAACAAGTTCCCCAGCGCAAAATGCAGTTCAACGGTTTCCGGATCGAGCTTGACGATTTCAATAAAGGCATCGATGGCTTTGTCCGGCTGCTCATTCAGTAGAAAGTTCAGCCCCCTGAAATAGCCGCTGGGCAAACTGCGCGATTCCGACAGCAATTGATTGATATCCACGCGCGCTGCGATCCAACCCAGCCCGAAAAAAAAAGGTATCCCGAGCAACCACCAAATTTCAAATTCCATGTAGGTTCAATCGTGTCATGATTTATTCCGTTTTCACATCCACTGTAACCGCGAACTCGCACCATGGACAACACGTCCGCGGTACGCAGGTATGGCAAGCAATACCAATAAGTTGAGATAGAAATGGATCAGCTATGCAGCACGCCATCCGGTTGTGGCGGCTGGCTGCGCGACAGTTCACGTTCAGCGCCCTCTTTCTCCAGGGCCAGGATGGCTTTCTTGCGCCGGCTCAAATCGCGACGCTGGCGCAATACCGTGGGTGTCATTGCCAGCACGCCAAAGATCGCGCCGCTGACGAAAAATGCCAGCAGCATCAGGACCAAGGGCGCCCGTATTTCATACCCCAGAAAGAAACGCAATGCGACTTCCTGCGTATTCTTGACGGCAAATCCAAAAAAAACAATAAACAGCAAACCCGCAATTATTCGGAAAATGAACTTCATTGCACGGCTCCCAAAACATGGCTGGCTGCACGGGAATCGCGCAGCCGGCAAGACTATGCGAAATTGTACGTGAAAAAAAACGGCATCCGAAGATGCCGTTCCGATTTATCTGTAAATGATTCAGTCTTCGCTGATGGGCTGTCCTACCATCGCATCGACGCACTCGCGCAACTGCTTGCCCGGCTTGAAGTGCGGCACCCGTTTTTCGGGCACCATCACCTGATCGCCGGACTTCGGATTGCGTCCGATACGCGGCGGCCGGCTATTCAGCGCAAAGCTGCCGAAGCCCCGGATCTCGATGCGCTGACCGGTTGCCAGGGCACCGATCATTGCATCCAGAATGGTTTTGACCGCGTAATCCGCATCCTTTGCAACCAGTTGCGAATAACGCTCTGCCAAACGGGCTATCAACTCCGACTTAGTCATTTACCGACCGACAATCAGTTCTTGTTGTCGAACTTGGCCTTCAACAGCGCGCCCAGGCTGGTGGTACCGGAAGCTGCATTGTTGTCGGTTGCGGCCATCTTGTGCATTGCATCCTGCGTTTCGACATTGTCTTTTGCCTTGATCGACAATTGGATGCCACGCGCTTTGCGATCGATGTTCAACACCATTGCTTCAACGGTATCGCCCACTTTCAGGTGCGTACCGGCATCTTCAACGCGGTCGCGCGAGATTTCGGAAGCACGCAGATAGCCTTCGACTTCTTCGGACAACTGGATCACTGCGCCTTTAGGCTCGACCGATTTGACGGTACCTGTTACCAGGGAACCTTTGTCGTTCATTGCAGCGAAGTTGTTGAATGGATCGCCTTCGAGTTGCTTGACACCGAGGGAAACGCGCTCGCGTTCGACGTCGATTGCCAGCACGATGGCTTCCAGTTCGTCGCCTTTCTTGAAGCGGCGCACTGCTTCTTCGCCGGTTTCAGTCCAGGACAGGTCAGACAAATGCACCAGACCGTCGATGTTGCCAGCCAGGCCGATGAATACGCCGAAGTCGGTGATCGATTTGATTGCGCCGCGGACTTTATCGCCCTTCTTGTGGGTGATTGCGAAATCATCCCAAGGATTGGACTTGCACTGTTTCATGCCGAGGCTGATGCGGCGACGCTCTTCGTCGATTTCCAGCACCATGACTTCAACTTCATCGCCCAATTGGACAACTTTGTTTGGAGCCACGTTCTTGTTGGTCCAGTCCATTTCAGATACGTGGACCAAACCTTCGATACCTTGTTCGACTTCAACGAATGCGCCATAGTCAGTCAGATTCGTGACTTTACCGAACAGGCGGGTGCTTTGCGGATAGCGACGTGACAGACCGGTCCATGGATCGTCGCCCAGTTGCTTGACGCCCAGCGAAACGCGGTTCTTTTCTTTGTCGTATTTCAGAATCTTGGCAGTGATTTCCTGACCGACTGTCAGCACTTCAGACGGGTGACGCACACGACGCCATGCCAAGTCTGTGATGTGCAGCAAGCCATCGATGCCGCCCAGATCCACGAATGCGCCATAGTCGGTGATGTTCTTGACCACGCCATTGACGATGGTGCCTTCTTGCAAGGTTTCCATCAGTTTCTGGCGCTCTTCGCCCATCGACGCTTCGATTACTGCGCGGCGTGACAACACCACGTTGTTGCGCTTGCGATCGAGCTTGATGACCTTGAATTCGAGCGTTTTGCCTTCAAACGGTGTAGTGTCCTTGACCGGACGGGTATCGACCAGCGAACCCGGCAGGAACGCGCGGATGCCGTTGGTCAGAACGGTCAGACCGCCCTTTACCTTGCCATTGACTGTACCAACGACGATTTCGCCGGATTCCATCGCTTTTTCAAGCGCGAGCCATGAGGCCAGTCGTTTTGCCTTGTCGCGCGACAGGATGGTGTCGCCAAAGCCGTTTTCGAGGGATTCGATCGCAACCGAAACGAAGTCACCGACTTTGACTTCAAGTTCGCCTTGATCGTTTTTGAATTCTTCAACAGGGATGAATGCTTCGGATTTCAGGCCGGCGTTGACGATGACGAAATTATGGTCAAGGCGTACGACTTCAGCAGAAATCACTTCGCCGGAACGCATGTCCTGGCGGGTCAGCGATTCTTCGAAAAGGGCGGCAAAACTTTCCATTCCAGTGGATTCGATGGAGGTTGTAGCAGTAGTCATAGGTTTTTTACATGTTATCCAGCAGGGGTCGCGACAGGCGACTTAAACTGGGTTAGGTTTATCAACACTGCACAGAACTTTGCGTTATGGGCAGCGGCAACGGCACTACAAATTATAAAATAATACACATCAGGCGCGCATTAAACCTGCCATTAAACTGATACTTGCGCATACCAGTGCAGCACTTGCGACACCGCCTGATCCGCGCTCATGTCCGAAGTATCGAGCAAAAACGCCCCATCTGCGGGCTTTAATGGTGCTGTGACGCGCTGTGCATCGCGTGCGTCACGCTCATTCAAATCCCTCGATAGGTCGGTAATACTAGCAGAAAAACCTTTGGCAATCAATTGCTTATACCGTCTTTGCGCACGCGCATCCACACTGGCGGTCAAAAATATCTTTAATGATGCATCCGGGAAAATAACGGTACCCATGTCGCGGCCGTCCGCCACCAGCCCGGGCGCTCGCCGAAATCCCAGCTGCAGGCCGACCAGCGCCTGCCGCACCGCAGGCAAGGTAGCAATTTTGGACGCCGCATTGCCGATATCCTCAACCCGGATCGCATCGGTAACATCGGCGCCCGACAGCAACACGCGCTCGCCGCTAAAACTGCACGGCAGCGTCGCCGCCAGCGCGGCTATGCGTTGCTGATCCGACAGCGGCGTGTTGCTGCGCAGTGCAGACAGCGCGGTGAGCCGGTACAACGCGCCGGAATCCAGGTAATGCCAGCCGAACTGCTGCGCCACCCGCTGCGCAACAGTGCCTTTTCCGGAAGCGGTGGGGCCATCGATGGCAATTACGGGAACATGCGACTGACTCATCAGGTATCCTAATTTTTATGGAGTATTGGCAGAAACAATGCCATTCCCGCATATATACATTGCGTTACTATTAATACTGGCTATTAACTGTAAATCACGCCAAACATCCTTGTCGCGTCTCGGCGGCGTCAGAATAAATCATTGTGCGCGATGCTGGCGAACGCTTCGAAATAATCGGGAAAGGTCTTGGCCACGCATTTGGGGTCGTTGATGCGGATCGCGGCACCGCTGCGGGCCGCTCCGTGCAAGCTCGCCAGCGAAAAACACATCGCCATCCGGTGGTCGTCGTAAGTAGCAATAGTAGCGGCGCGGATTTGCGCCGGTGGCGTTACCCGCAAATAATCCGCACCCTCTTCCACCTGCGCGCCTAGCTTGCGCAGTTCGGCCGCCATCGCGCTAATACGGTCGGTTTCCTTGACGCGCCAGCTGCCGATATTGCGCAGGATGCTGGGTCCGTCTGCATACAGTGCGGCGACTGCGATCGTCATCGCTGCGTCCGGAATGTGGTTGAAATCGGCGTCAATCGCCTTTAGCACGCCATGCGATTGCACTTCGATCCAGTTGTCGCCCATGGTGACGGTGGCGCCCATCTGCTGCAGCGCTTCGACAAAACGCACGTCGCCCTGGATGCTGGCGCTGCCTACGCCCTCGACCCGCACCGGGCCGCCGGCAATCGCGCCCGCCGCCAGGAAATACGAAGCCGACGAGGCATCGCCTTCGACGTGGATGATGCCAGGGCTCTGATAATGCTGCCCGGGAGCCACGACAAATGATTGCCAGCCGTCACGCTCAACCAGTACGCCAAAACGTCGCATCAGATTCAAGGTGATTTCAATGTACGGCTTGGAAATCAGTTCGCCGACAACGTCAATAGTGAGCGCATGCTCGCGCGCGATGAAGGGCGAGGCCATCAGTAATGCAGTCAGGAACTGGCTCGAAACGTTGCCGCGCACGCGCATGCGCCGGGCATCGATATGGCCGCGCTGGATGTGCAGCGGCGGAAAACCGGCGAGGCCGCTGTAACTGATGCGGGCACCGATCGCATTGAGCGCATCGACCAGATCGCCGATCGGCCGCTCATGCATGCGCGCCACGCCATGCAGCGTGTAGTCGCCGCCGATTACCGCCAATGCGGCGGTCAGCGGGCGGATCGCGGTGCCGGCATTACCCATGAACAAGTCGGCCTGATGCACCGGAGGCAGGCCGTCGACGCCGAACACCGTGTAATTCTGCGTCGCGTCCTGCTGCTCCCAGCGCACGCCCAGATGCCGCAGCGCATCGAGCATCACGAACGTATCGTCGGAGGCCAGCAGGTCCATGATCCGGGTCGTGCCACCGGCCAGCGCCCCCAGCAGCAGCGTGCGGTTGGAAATGCTTTTCGAGCCGGGCAGGCGCACCGTGCCCTGCGCACGCATTGCGGGTGCCAGATCGAGATGATCCGGATAATGCTTCGGATGCTGGGTTTGCGTTTGTCTACTGGTGTGCTTCATCAATCTCCGCCTTCCTTGTTCTGTTTTTCTGCCGCTTCAATCGATATTTCCCAGCGTTGCCGGGCCTGCTGCGCGTTGGCAAAGATCGCCTCCATCGCGCTGCCGTCGCCGTTTGCCAGCGCAGCGCGCAAGCGCGCTAATTGCAGCATGTAGGCATCCAGTTCGCGCAACAGCGCTCCCTGATTGGCGAGCGCAATGTCGCGCCACATTTCGGGCGATGAGCCGGCAATCCGGGTGAAATCGCGAAATCCGCTGGCCGCATACTGGAACAGCAGGTCGGCATGCGGCTTGCGCGCGATATCATCGACCAGCGCATACGCCAGCAGATGCGGCAAGTGGCTGACCGAGGCGAATACGCGGTCGTGCTGCTCGGGCGTGAGCTGGTGGATGACGGCGCCGCATTGCTGCCAGGCCGCGGCCACCCGAGCTACGTCGGCCGGCGTATTTTCAGGCAGTGACGCCAGCACCACTTTCTTGCCGACATACAAATCAGCCAGCGCCGCCTCCGGCCCGTTTTGCTCGCGTCCGGCAATCGGATGCCCCGGCACGAACTGCGCGAGCTTGGCGCCCAGCGCACGCCGGGCGGCGGCCACCACATCGGTTTTGGTGCTGCCGGCATCGGTGACGATGGTGCCCGGCTGCAAATGCGGCGCGATCGCATCCAGAATCGACTCGGTCTGGGCTACCGGTGCCGCAATCAAGACCAGCTCGGCATCCCGCAGGCAGATTGCCAGCGCGTCAGAGTCGGCGTTGCTGGCGCTATCGATGATGCCGAGCTCGAGAGCGCGCGCCAGCGGTGCGGCGCTGCGGCCGACGCCGACGATATGCGTTGCTGCAGCCGCCTTCTTCTGGGCCAGCGCAAATGAGCCGCCGATCAGTCCGACGCCGAAAATAACGATTTTCTTGAACACGAGAATGACTCTAATGGTGGGAATATGCCGGCGAAGCAGCGCCAAGGTTTTTGCCCGGCTTCTTTTTCCGCCTCTTTAAATTAAAATAAAGCGAGAGTATGGCAAAAAATACGATATTTCCCGCATATATATAGTGTGCCTTTAAAAATACACTAAATAGTATATTTTTAGTGCGCAGCCCCATGAAAAGCCCAAAACTGCACTCAGGCCGCCTTCACTTCCGCGTCCAATTTCAGCACCGTGCGCAGCGCATCGATGAAGATCGCATTTTCTTGCGGCAAACCGATCGAAATGCGCAGCCATTGTGGCAAGCCGTAATTGCCGACTGGACGCACGATCACGCCGCGCTTGAGCAGCGCCAGATTGATGCGGGCCGCGGCATGGTCGTCGTTGCCGACCTTGACCAGCACGAAGTTGCCGAAAGATGGCACGTATTCCAGGCCGGTCGCATCAAAAAACTGCGTCAGCTGCAGGTAACCGGCCGCATTCAGGATCGCGCTTTGTTGCAGGAATTCGGTATCGCCCAGCGCTGCAATGGCCGCCGCCTGCGCCAGCGAATTGACATTGAACGGTTGCCGGATGCGATTGAGCAAATCGGTCAGGCCCGGTTGCGCAATTCCGAATCCGACCCGCAAGCCGGCCAGACCATACGCCTTCGATAGCGTGCGCGACACCAGCAGATTCGGATAGGTGCGGACCCACTCGGTCGATTCGTACTGCAATTCCGGCGCCAGATATTCGTTATAAGCCTCGTCCAGCACCACCACCACCTGCGGCGGCACCACTTTCAGGAACGCTTCGATGGCGGCAGCAGGCAGGAAAGTGCCGGTCGGATTGTTCGGGTTGGCGATAAAAATCAGTTTGGTGTCGGGCGTGATGGCCTGCGCCATCGCGCTCAGATCGTGGCCGTAATCCTGGGCCGGCACCACGATGGCACGCGCGCCTACCGCCTGTGCTGCCAGCGCGTATACCAGAAACGCATACTGCGCATACAGTATCGCCTGGCCCGGCTGCACTAAAGCGTGCGCGGCCAGCTCCAGAATATCGTTGCTGCCATTGCCGAGTGTGATCCACTGCTGCGGCACGTTGTACTTTGCGGTAATCGCCGCCTTCAGGTCGAAACCATTGGCATCCGGGTAGCGGCCGATATCGGCGACCGCATCCAGCATGGCCTGGCGCGCGGATTCCGGCATGCCGCGCGGGTTTTCATTCGACGCCAGCTTGATAATTTTGGCCTCGTCCAGGCCGAACTCGCGCGCGACTTCGGCAATTGGCTTGCCGCCCTGGTAAGGGGCAATCGCACGCACATAATCAGGACCGTACTGTATCGACATCTTGGACTCCGCAATTGAATGGTTTCAGGCGCAAAAAGGATAAGAACCCAGCACCTTGAAAAAGGCGGCGTTCTGTTGTAGCTCGGCCAATGCGCGGGCCACCTTGTCGTCTTGTAGATGGCCTTCGATATCGACGTAAAAATAATATTCCCAGGTGCCCATGCGGGCCGGCCGTGATTCGAAGCGCGTCATCGATACGCCATGCCTGGCCAGCGGCGCCAGCAAATTATAGACAGCACCCGCCTGGTTCGGCACCGACAATACCAGCGAGGTCTGATCCCGTCCGCTCGGCGTTGTCTGCAAGCGGCCGATCACCGCGAAACGGGTGCGATTGTGCGGATCATCCTGGATGTGCGCATTGATGATTTGCAAACCATATTGCTGACCCGCAATCTCGCTGGCGATGGCGGCCGTGCCGGGCTGTTCCGACGCCAATCGCGCCGCTTCACCGTTGGAAGCGACCGCGTGGCGTTCGATGTTCGGATAATTCTGGTTCAGCCAGGCCTGGCACTGTGCCAGCGCCTGAGAATGGGCGCAAATCCGCTCAACCCCGTCCATTGTCCCGCTTAAGGACATCAGGCTGTGATGGACTGGAATCGACACCTCGCCGCTGATCGAAAGCGTAGTCTGCAGCAGCAAGTCAAGGGTCCGGTTGATCGCACCTTCGGATGAATTTTCGACCGGCACCACGCCGAAATCGGCAGTCCCTGCTTCTGCCGCGCGGAACACTTCATCGATCGAAGGACAAGGCAGGCCTTCAATCGCGCGGCCGAACTGCTGATATACCGCCTGCTCGGTAAAGGTTCCGACCGGACCGAGAAAGGCGACCGTGACCCGGTTCTCCAGCGCACGACAGGATGACATGATTTCGCGAAAGATGGTTTGCACGTCGGAACTGACCAAGGGGCCGGGATTGCGCTCGGCCACACTGCGCAGCACTTGCGCTTCGCGCTCAGGACGGAATACCGGCGCATTGGTTTCGGCTTTCACGTGGCCGACTTGCTGCGCCAGGCGTGCCCGCAGGTTCAGCAAATCCAGTATTTGCTGATCGATCGCATCGATCTGTACACGCAGCGGCTGAAGTTTATCTTGGCTCATAATTTTTTTGTGATGCGGGTAATCGTCCGATTGCGGTTACGCGTGTTGGTTTTCGAATTGCTCCATGTAGGCAATCAGCGCCTGCACACCCTCGATCGGCATTGCGTTATAAATCGAGGCCCGCATGCCGCCCACCGATTTGTGCCCCTTGAGCTGCAACAAACCGCATTCTTCGGCACCGGCCAGAAATGCAGCATTAAGACTATCGTCACGCAGCGAAAACGGGATATTCATTCTGGAGCGGCAATCGGGAGCGATTTTGGTGCTGTAAAAATCGCTGGAATCGAGAGTGTCATACAACAAATTAGCCTTGGCTATATTGCGCTGCTCGATCGCGGCCACGCCGCCCTGACGTTTGAGCCACTGGAACACCAGGCCGGCGATGTAAATCGCATAAGTCGGCGGCGTGTTGTACATCGAATGGTTGTCGGCCACCAATTTCCAGTCAAACGCGGAAGGGCAAAACGGCAATGCATGTCCAATCAAATCCTCGCGCACGATGACGATCGTCAAGCCTGCCGGACCAATATTTTTTTGCGCCCCGCCATAAATGACGCCATATTGCGACACGTCGATCACGCGCGACAGGATATGGGACGACATATCGGCCACCAGCGGCGCACCGTTAGTAGTGGCGGCTACGTCTGGTACGAATTGGTATTCAACGCCATCGATGGTTTCGTTGCTGCAAATGTGCACGTACGCCGCATTTTCCGACAAACGCCAGAGTGCGCGCGCAGGAATTTCCGAAAAATGGGCAGCCTCGGACGACGCTGCGACGTTGACGGCGCAATACTTCCTGGCTTCCTTGATCGATTTGGTCGACCAGGAACCTGTATTGATGTAATCGGCAGTCGCAGGTTGCGGCTTGCGGCCAAGCAGATTCATCGGAATGATCGCATTTTCAGCTATCGCCCCGCCCTGCATGAAGAGAATCCGGTAATGGTCCGGCACCGCCAGCAGTTCGCGCAGGTCGCTTTCGGCTGCTGCGATGATGGACATGAATTCTTTGCCGCGATGACTCATTTCCATCACCGACATGCCGCTGCCATGCCAGTCAAGCATTTCAGCGGCAGCCTGCTGCAACACTTCTTTCGGCAATAC
>JBDSCZ010000286.1:0-4300 GCA_039920865.1 Burkholderiaceae bacterium | reverse complement strand
ATTGCCATAGCCGCCCGCCATCGCTATGGCAACCGGTATCCGTCTTTGGTAGGCAGCATCCAGCACCATTCTGTCACGTGCATCCAGCCCTGAAAAAGTCAGTTTAAGATGACCAAGACGATCACCTTCATGCGGATCGGCCCCGGCGAGAAATAGAATCAATTGCGGACTAAAGCGCGCAAACAGGGCACTCAATGAATCCTGTAAAGCAGTCAGATATGCGGCATCACCGGTGCCGTCGGGCAATCCGACATCCAGATCGCTTTGTTCTTTCTGAAATGGATAATTACCTTCTCCATGAATCGACAAAGTGAATATTGAATCATCTCTTGCCAAAATAGAGGCAGTCCCATTGCCTTGATGAACGTCCAGGTCAACGATCGCCACAGACTGCAACCTTTGCTCGGCCTGCATCAGACGCGCTGCGATTGCAGCGTCATTAAAGACACAAAACCCCGCGCCATGACCGGCAAAAGCATGGTGCGTACCGCCCGCAAGATTAATCGCCACACCACACCGCAACGCCGCGCGGCAGGCTTCAATGGTTGCCCCGACAGAACGACGCGAGCGTTCGGCCATTTGCTGCGACCATGGGAAACCGATGATTTTTTGTTCCTGTACGCTTAAAGAACCCTCCGCAACACGCTTGATATATGCAGGGTCATGCGCCAGAGCCAGCACACCATCGGATGTATTGGGCGCCTCATGCAGCTGGAGTGTCGGAACCATCTTCAACGCGCCTTCGCGTATCAGCTTGTATTTCTCCATCGGGAAGCGATGCCCGACCGGCAAAGGCAATACGAAGCGATCACTGTAATAGGCGTTCAAGGCGAATAGGATACAGATTCGAGGGTTGGAAAGTGTAGCATGCAGGCGCGCCGCGAGACTGAGCCTCCTTATGGCAAATAACCGGAAAAATTACCGCAGTCGCCACTGCCACAACCATTCAGCACAGCCCGATAAATGCCAGCGCAGCCCTAATGCCGTTCAGTTAAGATTTGAGCAACAAAGAGCATTTTCTGCATCAATTTACACCGCCGCAATTGTCAGAAAAGTCGCCCCATCAAGGTCGCGTCTATGGCAGTGACAGCAAATCCCAAAAAAACCATGTTAAGGTTTAAGCAATTATCACAATCAGAATTGCCAGTAGCATCCATGTTATCCGGCAAACGAATAAGCTCATGAAGATTGCATATCTCATTCTTGCGCACGACAATCCAGAGCATCTGCAGCGGCTGATCACTGCGTTATCCTCCAGTTCGTCCAGCTTCTACATACACATCGACAAGAAATCCAATATCGACCCGTTTCTGAAAATCAAAGGCAGCCATATCCACTTGACTTACGAGCGTGCCTCAGTCTACTGGGGGGATTTCTCACAAGTCGATGCCATACTCATTCTGCTACGAGCCGCTGTCGCGGATGGATGCCATTTTGACCGTTTCGTACTGCTCAGCGGCGCCGATTATCCGCTGCGTTCGACGGCGTCGATCGGGCAATTTTTTGAGAGTAACCGGGACAGGGAGTTCATGAATCTGGTTGTCATGCCCTCTGAAAAAGCAGGAAAATCAATTTCCCGGCTTACTACCTATAAAATCCGCCCCGGAGACCGGCTGATAAGCAGGGCGATACAAAAAGTGCTGATGATGGCGGGGGTACTACCGCGGCAGCGAGACTACAAGCCCTATCTTCATGACCTTGCGCCCTATGCAGGCTCTACCTGGTGGGCGCTGTCACGCGAGGCTTGCGAATTCATCCTGGCCTTTGTGACGCGGGAGACGCGCCTGGTGGACTTCTTCAAGAACACAATCTGCCCTGATGAGACGTTCTTTCAGACTATCCTTGGCAACTCCGATTTCGGACCAAGGATAGTGCGCAACCTCACCTATACTGATTGGAGTGCCGGCGGAGCAAGCCCCTCCTTGATGACAGAGAAGCATCTTGCTTTCTTCCAGGCGACATCATCGTTTGCAAAAGATGATACCTATGGCACCGGCGAAATGCTATTTGCCAGAAAGTTTGCAGACCAACCGGTGGATCTGGTGGCGAAACTGGATCTGGCAATCGAGCGCTCATGACTGCATTTTCGTGATTGGACAATGAAACTGCCCACATTAAATCTGTCGGGCGACAATAAAGTCTGTTGATACGTTCTATATTCACAGCGCCCGATATCACTCACCCTCAAGTGCGTCACACTCTACACCTCGATAAGATTGCAAGCCAATCAGATGAATCGCTAGAATTTGGCAAAAAATATGCCATTCTTCGCAAGAAAAATAGTCAATACGCAACGAATCAATAATCGTTACAGTGATTCAAAAAAATGCGCGGCAATGCCGGATTACTTGCATGATAGTTGCGAGTCATGCCGGAAGAAAAGGCCGTCTTGGCAAGAGATGTTGTTGACTCTGCAAATTAGGAAAGATTGATTGTTGCGCAGTGGGTGTCTTGCTTTTGATGCAGAGCAAGTCATTCAGGGTTCCGGGACAACGAATACCACATACTGAATTACTATTCAAGAACACTACTGCTGAATTTCATCAGCGCCATTTTGTCAACCAATACTTGATATTTCCTTTATGGCAACCAATGATTCGCTACGGCGCCAGTTAATTGAAAGCCTCATTCCCCAGCATACTGAAAAAATTTTGGATGCCACGATTATTCGATGGGAGCAGATGGCGGTCGAAATCATTTCAATCGTCGGTGAAGGCGGTTTCAATTCTCTTTACGCTCGAAGCGTATTTCTTACCCAGACCACATTCCCCTGGCTCGCGGCCTGCGTGTTGTCACAGCAGCACGATCAGCGGTTCGCTACGTTAAAAATCGGGTTTGAAGCGCAAACGCCCGCACACGCCCGCGCAGCGAACAATCTGCTACTGATCACGTTCACCGACATTCTGGCGTCATTGATCGGCGATCAGTTAACGGCCAATATCTTACATGCAGCCTGGGACGATGGCGCTTTAGATAGGGCCAGCAAGGAGTTGGAAAAATGAGCAAAAAAGTAAATATCCGCCGTCTCAAGACCGGCGTCCCCGGTCTGGACAATTTGTTGGGCGGAGGCCTGCCGGAGTTTTCGTTCAACCTGATTGCGGGTACGCCCGGCAGCGGCAAGACAACGCTCGCGCACCAGATGATGTTCGCGCTGGCGAAGCCGGACAATCGGGCGCTGTTTTTCACGGTACTGGGCGAGCCGGCCTTGAAGATGCTGCGATATCAACAGCAGTTTCTGTTTTTTGATATCAACAAAGTCAATCAATCGATTCGCTATGTCAACCTGTCTGCAGACCTGCTGGAAGGCGATTTTGACCGCGTGCTGGCGCGCATTGCCGAGGAAGTCAAAGACTATGCCCCCAGCCTGGTATTTGTCGATTCATTCCGCTCGGTGACGCTGACAGCCAAGCAGAAGGAACAGGGGGAGCCCGAGTTGCAGCAGTTCGTGCAGCAACTCGGCATGCAAATGACGAGTTGGCAGGCGACCACATTCCTGATCGGTGAGTATCTGGTACCGGAGGCGGAGTCAAACGCAGTATTTACCGTGGCCGACGGCATCCTGTGGCTGTCGCAAAACTTGCAGCGCAATTCGATGGTGCGCAAGATGCAAGTGGTCAAGATGCGCGGTCAAGCCCAGGCATCAGGCTTGCATACATTTCGCATTACCGATGCCGGGATTCAGGTCTTCCCGCGTGCGATTGTCGAGAAGGTGGTTGAGCCGGCAGTCAAGGTGCTGGCCGGAGAGCAACGGGTGTCGATGGGGATACCTGGCCTGGACCAGATGCTGGGCGGCGGCTTGCCGGCCGGGTATTCGATGCTGGTGGTCGGACCGTCCGGCTCCGGGAAAACCATACTGTCGACGCAATTCCTGGAGGAAGGCGTACGCAGGGGCGAACCCGGTGTGATTGCGGCGTTCGAGAAAAGCCCCAGCCAACTGCTCAACAACAAGCTGCATATAATGGTTAACGCCGGCCAGGTCGGGGTGATCAACACACGCTCACTGGATTTGTCGATTGATGAAACCTTACATGATCTGATCGAGATGATCGATCGCATGCAGGCCAAGCGCGTCGTCATCGACTCCCTGTCCGGCTTTGAACTGGCACTGGCACCCGAGTTCAGCGAAGATTTTCGCGGGTCGTTGTATCGGATGATTGCCCAGCTTACCGCCATGGGAGTGACCATATTGATGACCTCCGAACTCGAAGACCGCTACACCGATTTGCGCTTTAGCCCCTACGGCAGCGCGTTCCTCGCCGATGCCATTATCGTGCAACGCTATATCGAGCTCGATGGCCAA
>JBDSCZ010000285.1:0-21730 GCA_039920865.1 Burkholderiaceae bacterium | reverse complement strand
GATGCGCACCGCCGAATCGGTCTTGTTGATGTGCTGGCCGCCGGCACCGGAGGCGCGGTAGGTGTCGATGCGCAGGTCGGCCGGGTTGATCACCACGTCGCTAACTTCGTCGGCTTCCGGCATCACTGCCACCGTGCAGGCCGAGGTATGGATGCGGCCCTGGGTTTCGGTGGTCGGCACGCGCTGCACCCGGTGGCCGCCGGATTCGAACTTCAGCATGGCATAGGCGCCGGCGCCGACCAGGCGCACGATGACTTCTTTGTAGCCGCCCAGTTCGGATGACGATTCGGACATGATTTCGATCTGCCAGCGCTGCCGTTCGGCAAAGCGGGTGTACATCCGCAGCAGGTCGCCGGCAAACAGCGCGGCTTCGTCGCCGCCGGTGCCGGCACGGATTTCGAGCAGGATGTTGCGCTCGTCGTTGGCGTCCTTCGGCAGCAGCATCTTTTGCAGATCGCCCTCCAGCGTGGCCATGCGTTCCCTGGCGGCGTCGATTTCTTCCTGCGCAAACTCTTTCATCTCCGGGTCTTGCAACATTTCCTGGGCGGCAACGACATCTGTTTCGGCGCCGGCGTAGGACTGGTAGAGCGCTACCAACGGGCCGATTTCGGCGTGTTCGCGGGTCAGCTTGCGATAGTTGTCCATCGACGCAGTGGCATCTTCGCGCATCAGCAACTGGCCGACTTCTTCCAGGCGATTGGAGAGTTGGTCGAGCTTGGCGAGCATGGAAGGTTTCATAAGAATTCTGTCAGAAAAGGCGGTCAATCCGGGACCGCCTGCAGCGTTTTGCTGGCGGCCGGCGTGCAGTGCAGTGTGGGAAGTTGCGGCTGCGAAAGTGAAGAACTACGCTAACGCCGGGTGCGAAACAGTTGCGGCAAAAGCGCGGCCAGATGTTTGCGCTCGTCGCCCTGAGCCTGGTGCAAAGCCTGCTGCGGGCCGTGCAGAAATTTGGCGGTAATGCCTTTGGAGAGCGCTTCCAGCACTGCATCGATATCGTCGCCGCGTGCGATCATTTTGCGCGCTCGTTCGAGCTCGATCATGCGCAGTATTTCGCCATTTTGGTGCAGGTCCTGGATTACCGGCACCACCAGCCGGCCATCGACCCAGTGCATGAAAGACTGGACCCGGGTTTCAATGATGGCTTCGGCTTGCGCCACTGCCGCCTGGCGGCTTTCCATGCCGGTCTGGACTACTGCGCCCAGATCGTCGACGGTATACAGAAAGACGTCGTCGAGCCGGCCGACTTCGGTTTCGATGTCGCGCGGCACCGCCAGATCGACCATGAAGACCGGCTTGTGGCGGCGCGCCTTGATCGCGCGCTCGACCATGCCCAGGCCGATGATAGGCAGCGACGATGCAGTGCACGAGATCACGATGTCGAACCGGGCCAGTTGATCCGGCAATTCGGCCAGGCGGATCGCGCGGCCGCTGAATCGGTGCGCCAGCGCTTCGCCGCGCTCCATCGTGCGGTTGGCGATCGTGATCGATTTCGGATTTTGCGCGGCGAAATGCGTGGCGCACAACTCGATCATTTCGCCGGCGCCGATGAACAGCAGATGCTGCTCGGCGATAGTATCGAAAATGCGCTGCGACAGCCGCACTGCAGCCGCCGCCATCGAAACGCTATGGGCGCCGATTTCGGTGGTGCTGCGCACTTCCTTGGCAACCGCAAAAGTGCGCTGGAACAGTTGGTGCAGGTAGGTGCCCAGTCCACCGGCCGCCTCCGCCTGGCGTACTGCGTCTTTCATCTGGCCCAGAATTTGCGGCTCGCCGAGCACCATCGAATCCAGGCCGGAAGCGACGCGAAATGCATGCCGCACTGCATCATCCTGCGGCAGCGTATAGAGGTGTGGGCGCAGTTCTGAATAGGGCAGCTTGTGATAATCGGCCAGGAAATGCGCGCTGCTGTCGATCGCTGCATCGATCCCGCCCGGTACGTGGCTGGCTGCATACAGTTCGGTGCGGTTGCAGGTGGACAGGATGGCTGCTTCGTCGCTGTAGCCGGAGCCTTCCTGATTGCCGAACCATGCTCGCGCCGACCCCACCGCCGTACCGATCTGGTCGGCGGGGAAAGCCACACGTTCGCGCAAGGCAAGCGGCGCGGTGGTGTGGTTAAGGCCTACGGCAAGCAGTTGCATGTGAGTTATATATAGTCCGAGTCCGCAGCGCGGGGTTATGTTTGAGCAGGCTTGCATTATAGCTTCCCGCAGCAGATAACAAGCTAGTCAATGATTGCGATTGCGATCGGCTTGGCAGAATTCACGCTTGCTTGCGCCTGGAACAAGCCGGGCCGGGCCGGCCGTGCTTTCAGGATCACAGTGAAACCTGTTCCAGGCGATAACCGTAACTGTAGACCGGCGCCAGCCGGAAACCGTTTTCTGGACGTAGCTGCAACTTGCTGCGCACCCGCGACACATGCGTGTCCATGGTGCGGGAGGGGATTTCGATATTGCGTGACCATACCGCCTCCAAAATGGTGGCGCGCGAAAGTGGCCGGTCCAGATTGCGGAAAAGCAGCAGCGCCAGATTGAATTCCTTTTGCGTCAGTGCAATCGGTATGCTGTCGAGCGTCAATTGGCCGCTACGGGTTTCAAATGTATAGCGCCCAAACCGGATTGGTTCGGCTGCGTTCTGGTTCGGATAAGCGCGTCGCAAAAGGGTCTGGACCCGCACCTCCAGCTCGCTGCGGCGAATCGGCTTGATCATGTAATCATCGGCGCCAGCTGCCAGTCCTGCGAGAATATCGTCTGCGCAGGATAGGCTGGTCATGAACAGTATCGGTAGCTCGGGTGATAATTTTTCCCGCGCCAAGCGCATCACTTCAGGGCCGTTTGCGTCAGCGGCCTGCCAGTCGAGGATCAGCATGTCGTAGCTTTCCCGGCGTAGTTGCTGCAACATATCCCGAGTGTTTGCAAACAGGTGGCAGGTGTGTCCTGCTGCGCTCAGGATCTGGCATGCGATCCCGGTGCGGATGGGGTCGTCGTCGAGGACTGCGATTCTCATGGCGTGTCAGTGTGAAATTTCGGGTGGCATTGCGGAAGCGTCTTCAATTTTTGGTAATGCGCTTTATTCTCACACAGTATCACGACTTCATTTGCGCTCATGCACAGCCGGATGAGCGCAGTCTGCAGTCCGGAAAGCACTCTATATTTATTCAAATACGATGGAGTATGCTTAAAAACAGTGCAGTTCACGCATGTATGCATTCGGAGTTATGAAATACATGATTCAGTATGTTTCTTTGCGACTGTTGCCGGAAGTGCGCGGCGCAGAGTGCGGTACAATGCCGCGGTGAAGCAAGCCAGGCAGTCGCTGGCTGCGGCTGCAAAGCCGTGGCGGGAGGAAGGTCCGGACTCCATACAGCAGGGTGACGGTTAACGGCCGTCCGCTGAAAGCCGCAAGCGCAGTTGGCTTAGGTATAAGGCGAGGAATAGGGCCACAGAGACGAGCGTATTAAGTTACGGTGAAACGCGGTAACCTCCACCCGGAGCAATTCCAAATAGGCACGCGTTGATGCTGCTCGCGGAGCGTGCGGGTAGGAAGCTTGAGCGCTGGAGTAATTCAGCGCCTAGAGGAATGGCTGTCATAGCGCGCGGTTGCAAAATCGTGCGCCGTAACAAAATCCGGCCTATCGGCTTGCTTCATTTTTTTGGCTGCGCCCTCAATGCGTGGCATTTTTATCCGCACCAAACCCGGTTTGTCACAGGCTCAGCGCCTCCCGCAGATTTTCTCTTTGCAACTATTGCAAATATACAATAACGCATATTTTATATTATGTGTAGCTTTCACTATGCGTGATAAGTACTTCATTACATGCGCTTTTTTGTCTTGTTGCAATGGATATTTTGCAGCCTAAGTCATTGACTTAAATCACTAAAAGTTACTTTGCCTCCTGAAACCGCTTGACCGCCTATAATGCTTCCTCTAAAGTGGTCAATAGTGTGAAAAAGTGTTTTTTTGTGGGGTATTTAGTGATTCCTGCAAAAAATTTGTTGCCAATAAGCCGTTCTCTAAAATAGCCATCCCAAAGGATTTGATAACCGTGTTCCAAGGTGCGTCAGCATTAAATCTCGATGCGAAAGGCCGGATGTCAATTCCGGCCCGGCATCGTGACGCGCTGTCGATCCAGTGCGAAAGCCGGGTCACGCTGACCAGGCACCCGCACGGCTGCCTGTTATTGTTTCCGCGCCCGGTATGGGAGAGCCATCGTGAAAAAATTGCCTCTTGGCCAATGTCGGCGCGTGCCTGGCAGCGGATTTATTTGGGCAATGCATCTGATGTGGATATGGATTCTGCTGGCAGGATTTTGGTGGCGCCTGAGTTACGCAACGCAGTTGGTTTGACTCGCGATGTCATGTTGCTGGGGATGGGTAGTCACTTTGAGTTGTGGGATGCGGCGAGACTGGCCGAAAGCGAGTCGCAAGCGATCGCGGCAGGTATGCCTGATGTGTTGTGTGACTTTTCGTTTTAAGGGCTGGCGATGACAATTCAAACGGTGCCAGAATTCCAGCACCGCACGGTGCTGCTGGATGAGGCGGTCGATGCGCTGGCGCTGGAGGGCGTGCGTACGGATGGGATCTACGTCGACGGCACTTTCGGACGCGGTGGTCACAGCAGCAAGATTTTGCAGCGCATGGGCGCCAATGGTCGGCTGATCGCCTTTGACAAGGATCCTCAGGCGATTGCCACTGCGCGGGAGCTTTCCGACCCGCGCTTCGAGATTGTTCACGAAAGTTTTGCCACCATGGGCGAGGCCTTCGTCGAGCGCGGTATTGTCCAGGTCGATGGCGTGTTGCTGGATCTCGGCATTTCGTCGCCGCAAGTCGACGATGCCGCGCGGGGTTTTAGTTTTCGGCTGGATGGCCCGCTCGATATGCGCATGGACAGTACCCGCGGCATCTCGGCAGCAGTATGGCTGGCGACTGAATCAGAGCAACAAATTGAAAAGGTGATACGCGAATATGGGGAAGAACGGTTTGCTTTTCAGATTGCAAAGGCGATTGTTGCTGGCCGGACAGTCGAGCCAATTTCAACCACACGACAGCTTGCCGCGATCGTGGCAAGGGCAGTCAAAACTCGCGAGAAAGGTAAGGATCCGGCAACACGCACCTTTCAGGCTATACGGATTTTCATCAATCAGGAGCTTGCGGAGCTTGAGGCCGGATTAAACCAGGCCTTTGAATATCTGGCGCCGAACGCAAGGATGGTGGTGATCAGCTTCCATTCGCTGGAGGATCGCATCGTCAAGCAGTTCATGGCAGCCAAGGCCAATGTCAAGCAGCCGGATCGCCGCTTGCCGATACGAGCGGTCGATTTGCCGCAGCCGCAAATGCGTTTGATATCGAAAATAAAACCCACCGAGTCCGAGATCAGCGGCAACCCGCGCGCCCGCTCTGCCATCATGCGCGTCTGCATGCGCCTGCCCGACGCTGCCACGACCGGGGACACTCGATGAACGCACGCATCAACGGCATCATCGCAGCCATTCTGGTCATATGCGCACTGTCGCTGGTGAATGCGCAATATCATGCGCGTCGTCTGTATGTCGAGTTGGGTCGCGCGCAATCCCAGGCGAAATTACTGGATGTGCAATGGGCCCAGTTACAACTTGATCAATCCACCCTGGGTAAACATGCGCGCATCGAGTCGACCGCAAAACGCGACCTGAAGATGGTTCCATTGACCGCAGCCAGCACGCAATACCTGACAGTGGAGGAGAAGTGAGCCGCACTGCAGCCGCTAGGGGCGTACCGTTTTCAACCAGTCCGGTGTTGAAGATGTCATTGCCGGCCTGGCGCTCGAAGCTAGTCCTGTTCGTCTTGTTTGCTTCATTTGTAACTTTGGCTGGCCGTGCATTATGGTTGCAGGGCATGTCTACCGAATTTCTGCAAAAACAGGGTGCATCACGTTACGAACGCACGCTGGAGTTGCCAGCCACACGCGGCAAAATTACCGATCGTGACGGGCATGTGCTGGCCTCAAGCATTCCGGTCAAGGCAATCTGGGCAATTCCGGACGATGTTTTGCAGGCACCGGCTGCCAAGTTGCGCAGTTTGGCCGGGTTGCTTGAGATGCAAGAAAGTGACTTACGCAAAAAACTTGATTCGGATCGCAGTTTTGTTTATCTGAAGCGCCAGGTCGAGTCGGACGTCACAGACAAAATTCTTGCCTTGAATATCGATGGGATTCAGACCCGCAAGGAATACAAGCGCTTTTATCCGGAGGGCGAGGTGATGGCGCATGTAGTCGGCTTTACCAATGTCGAGGATTTCGGGCAAGAAGGTATGGAACTCGCATCGCAGAAGACGCTGGTCGGCAAAACCGGGAGCCGTACCGTGATCAGAGACCGCTTGGGCCGCATCGTTGAAGATATCGGATCCATACGTGAGCCGCATGACGGTAAAGATTTGACGCTTTCCATCGACAGCAAGATCCAGTACATCGCATATTCGCAATTAAAGGCGGCGGTCGAGCTGAACAAGGCGAAGGCTGGCGGCATCGTAGTATTGGATGTAAAGACCGGTGAAATTCTGGCGCTAGCCAATTTGCCCAGCTATAACCCGAATGACCGCAGGGTATTGACCGGAGCTCAGTTGCGCAACCGGGTCCTGACCGACACTTTCGAGCCTGGCTCGACCATGAAACCTTTTACGATAGCCTTGGCGTTGGAAACCAAGCGCGTCACTCCTGAGGATACGGTCCAGACATCACCGGGAAGGCTGACCATAGGCACCGCAACGATCGGCGATGCGCATCCGCTGGGTTTGCTGACCATCTCGCAAATTATCGAAAAATCCTCGAATATCGGAACCGCAAAGATTGCATTGCAAATGCCGCCGCAGGAAATGTGGGAAATGTTTACCAGTGTCGGTTTTGGCCAGCAGCCGAAATTCAGCTTCCCCGGACGGGCTGCGGGCCGGGTCCGACCATTCAAGTCGTGGCGCCCGATCGAGCAGGCAACTATGAGTTACGGGCACGGCATTTCCGTTTCGCTGATGCAGTTGGCGCGTGCCTATATGATCTTTGCCCGCAATGGCGAGGTGGTGCCGTTGTCCCTGGAAAAGGTTGTCGGGCAACCGAACGGACAGGTGCCGGGCCAAAGGATTATTTCTGAAAAAACCGCGCTCCAGATGCGGACCATGCTGGAAGCTGCGGCCGGCCCAACCGGCACTGCGCCGAAAGCGCAAGTGCCAGGTTATCGGGTAGCGGGAAAAACCGGAACCGCATATAAAATCGTCGACGGAAAATATGTCAAAAAATACGTATCGTCGTTCGTTGGCTTTACCCCGGTGTCTGCACCGCGCATTATCATCGCGGTGATGCTGGATGAGCCTTCTAACGGCAGTCATTACGGCGGCGGTGTTGCAGCACCGGTATTTTCATCGGTTGCCGCCAACGCTTTGCGGGCTTTGAATGTCAGGCCCGATTCGAGCGTGACGAATGTCATTATTCCTGCCGATAGCATTGCCGAAAGTATGTGATGCAAAATGCAAAATTACTAATCTCCGAGACACTTGCCTGGTTGCGTCAGCAAGTTACGCCCGTAGCGCAACTGCATTCGGATTCACGTTTCATCGCCAAGGGCGATGTGTTTTTTGCTTATCCCGGTGACGCCGCCGATGGCCGGCAATTCATTGGGCAGGCGATTCAGATGGGCGCAAGCGCCGTGGTCCATGAATCAATTGCCTGGAACTGGAATCCGGAATGGGCTATACCCCATCTTGGGGTTGCCGATTTGAAAAAAAACGCGGGTGAAATTGCCGCCGCGTATTACAAGCAGCCGGATGCCGCAATGTTTACGGTGGCCGTGACAGGCACTAATGGCAAGACTTCATGCGCGCAATGGCTGGCAAACATCTTGTCCCGTCTGGGTGAACCTGCAGCGGTGATCGGTACTCTGGGCGTCGGTATTTATCAGCGTGGTAAATGCGACACGGCCGACATGACCGGCTACACCACACCCGATGCGGTAATGTTGCAACGCAGACTGGCGCAACTGCGCGATGCAGGCGCCCAATCCTTGGCAATTGAAGCATCGTCGATCGGACTTGAACAAGGGCGTTTGAACGGCATGCATTTTGATGCAGCCATATTTACAAATTTAACGCGCGATCACATTGATTATCATGGAGACATGGCGGCTTATGAATCGGCCAAAGCCGCGCTGTTTGACTGGCCGGGATTGCAGCACGCAATCGTCAATCTGGACGATTTGATGGGCTTGCGGTTGGCGCAGCGTCTGCAAGGCAGGGCGCTGGAGTCACTTATTGGGTATACAGTCTCCGGCGCAGCGCTGGAGGGTGTTTCAACATTAAGTGCGTTCAATATACGCACCAGCCACGCGGGCACCGTGTTTCAGGTCGAATCGTCTTTTGGCAGCGGGCTTATCAAAACGCAAATGGTAGGCTTGTTCAATGTCAGCAACATCCTGGGTGTTCTAGGCGCGTTACTTGCCAAAGGCGCTACCTGGCGCACTGCGGTGCAAACCATTGAAATGCTTACCGCGGTACCGGGTCGCATGCAGCAACTCGGCGGCAACGAGGCTCCGTTGATTATTATTGATTATGCCCATACGCCGGACGCACTCGAAAAAACCCTATTGACGCTGCGCCAGGTGGCGCAGCAGCGTCACGGCCAGTTATGGTGCCTGTTCGGTTGCGGCGGCGACCGGGATCAAGGCAAGCGAGCGCAAATGGGTGCAGTTTCGGCTTTGGCGGATCAGGTGGTTGTCACCAGCGACAACCCACGTAGCGAGAATCCCGCTGCAATCATCGCGCAAATCATTGCCGGCCTGACTACCGAAAAAACGCCGTGCCATGTAAACGGGGATCGGGCTGCCGCCATTTTATGGGCAGTAAAGCATGCAGCAAATCAAGATGTGGTCCTGCTGGCTGGTAAGGGGCATGAGACATACCAGGAAGTCATGGGCAAGAAATTGGCATTTTCCGATGCGGATCATGCGGCCTTGGCTTTGGCTACGCGCGCCACGATGAAGGGAGGCGCCTGATGAAATCATCGTTGCTCGAGTTGCAACCGTGGCTTTCCAATGCACGCGTCCAAGACGATGCGATTTTTGACGGTGTCACGACAGATAGCCGCAATGCCGGTGCCGGCAATCTATTCGTTGCTTTGCGGGGCGAGCATTTCGATGCGCATGACTTCATTGCGCAGGTGGTCGCAAAAGGCGTAACTGCGATAGTCACGGAGCGCTTGCCTGAAGCTACGGCAATCCCCGCACTAATCGTGCCGGATACCCGTATTGCGTTAGGCGAAATCGCCCGCCACTGGCGACGCCAGTTCCGCCTGCCGGTAATCGGTGTCACCGGCAGCAACGGCAAAACCACGGTCAAGGAAATGATTGCTTCGATCCTGGCGGCACAGTTTGGCGAAGAACATTATCTGGCTACGCGTGGCAACTTCAATAATGATATCGGCGTACCGCTGACACTGTTACGCATCACGGCTGCGCATAACGCAGCCGTGATTGAACTGGGCATGAATCACCCAGGCGAGATAGCCCTGCTGGCATCGATTGCGCAACCGACGCTCGGCCTGGTAAACAATGCGCAGCGCGAGCATCAGGAATTCATGGAAAGCGTGGAGGCTGTTGCAAAGGAAAATGGCGCGGTAATTTCTGCTTTGCCAGCCAATGGTATTGCCGTGTTCCCTGCAGACGACCCATATACGGCGCTCTGGCGTGCATATGCTGAGACCGTTGGTGAAAGGAAGATCATGACATTTGGATTTTCTGCCGATGCCGATGTAACTTGCACTTACCATGCCAACACATTCGGTAACAATTTGTCTGTCACGGCAGGCCAGCAGCGATTTAATATTTTGCTTGCTGCTGCAGGTGCCCACAATGTGCGCAATGCACTGGCGGCGATAGCATGTACTTTTGCAATCGGCATTAGCACCGAAGCAATTGTGCGTGGCTTGACCAGATTTGCACCTGTGAGTGGTCGTCTCCAGCGCAAAATTGCACGCGGCGGCGCAATCATCATCGACGATACCTATAATGCGAATCCCGATTCGGTACGAGCAGCTATCGATGTACTTGCCCAAGCGACTTCGCCCAGAGTGCTGGTATTAGGCGATATGGGAGAGGTTGGTAATGAAGGCCGGCAGTTTCACGAAGAGATCGGGGAATATGCCCGCGGATGCGGAATCGAGAGCGTAATGACTTTCGGAGCGCTGGCTAGCTATACGGCGATTGCCTTCGGTGCAGGGGCAGAACACTTTGACAGTATTGATGCTTTGAACGGTGCGCTGGAAGCCATTCTGGTTCCCGCCGCAACGGTGTTGGTGAAAGGTTCGCGTTTCATGAAAATGGAACGAACGGTTCGCCATTTTGTGCAAGAACATATAAAGGAGAGCCATTGACATGTTGCTCTGGCTAGCAGAATTATATAAGCAGGACATAAGTTTTCTGCGCGTATTCAATTTTATTACATTTCGCGCCATGTTCGCGACGATGACCTCATTGGCGATCGGCTTGATTGCCGGCCCTCCGGTGATACGCATGCTGGCACGGCTGAAGGTGGGACAAGCTGTGCGCACAGACGGCCCGCAGACGCACTTGATCAAGAATGGCACGCCGACCATGGGCGGCGTGCTAATTCTGATTGCGATTGCGGTGTCCACCTTGTTGTGGGCCGACTTGAGCAATCGTTTTATTTGGATCGTGCTGGTAGTGACGCTCGGCTTCGGCGCGATCGGCTGGGTTGATGATTATCGCAAGGTGGTCTACAAGGATCCCAAAGGGATGTCCTCGAAAGAAAAATATTTTTGGCAATCGCTGATCGGCATCGTCTCTGCGCTGTATCTGGCGTTTTCAGTGTCGGCGCCAACCAACAGTCAAGTTTGGGCTTTGTTCGTGGCATGGGTGCAGTCCGGGTTTAACCTGGACTTGCCTCCGAAGGCAGATTTGATCGTGCCGTTTTTCAAGACCATTAGTTATCCGCTAGGCGTGTGGGGATTTATAGCCTTGACGTATTTCGTCATCGTAGGAACCAGTAATGCGGTTAATCTGACCGATGGGCTAGACGGGTTGGCCATCATGCCCACTGTAATGGTGGGCACAGCGTTGGGGATATTTGCCTATTTGACCGGTAGTGCAAGCTATTCCAAGTATCTGTTCATTCCGCATATCCCCGGCGCGGGTGAATTGCTTATATTCTGTGGCGCGATGGCGGGTGCCGGACTGGCATTTCTCTGGTATAACGCGCACCCGGCGCAAGTGTTCATGGGCGATGTCGGGGCTCTCGCGCTGGGTGCGGCGCTGGGTACGATTGCCGTCATCGTCAGACAGGAAATCGTACTCTTCATCATGGGCGGGATTTTCGTTGTGGAAACATTGTCTGTGATGCTGCAGGTTGCGTATTTTAAATTTTCCAAGCTGCGCTATGGAACTGGTCGCCGCATTCTCTTGATGGCGCCGCTGCATCATCATTATGAACAAAAGGGCTGGAAAGAAACCCAGGTCGTAGTGCGGTTCTGGATCATTTCAATGATGCTGGTGTTGTTCGGCTTATCCACTTTAAAGCTGCGCTGATGAATTACGAAGGTAAACATGTTCTTGTTCTGGGGCTAGGCGAATCCGGCCTTGCGATGGCGCAATGGCTGCATCGTTGCGGTGCATTGCTGCGCGTTGCCGATACCCGCGCTGCGCCGCAACGGCTGGTCAGCCTGCAAGCAATACTGCCGGGAGCTGAATTCATCGGGGGTGCGGCTTTCGGTGCCGAACTTTTAGCCGATATCGATATTGTTGCCGTTAGTCCGGGTCTGTCGCCACATGGTGAATTGTCGATGATCTTGGCTGCAGCGCAAGCCCGGGAGATCCCGGTCTGGGGTGAGATCGAATTTTTCGCCCAAGGGTTGGCGCAACTGCATCAGGATAGAAGCTATGCGCCGAAACTGATTGCGATCACCGGCACCAACGGTAAAACCACGGTAACCAGTCTGGTTGGCCTGCTTTGCAAGCGTTCCGACTGGTCGGTCTGCATGGCCGGGAATATCAGTCCGTCTGCCCTGGATGTATTGCGCGATGCCATCGACAAGGAAGCACTGCCGCAGGTATGGGTGCTGGAATTGTCGAGCTTCCAGTTACACACGACTTACAGCCTGCAGGCTGACGTCGCAACCGTGCTGAATATCACGCAAGATCATCTGGACTGGCATGGCAGCATGGCGGCTTATGTTGCCGATAAAGCGCGGATATTTGGCACCGATACCGTGCGCGTGTTGAATCGTGACGATGCAGTGGTAATGAATCTGTCATGTTCACAAGCACCTTTAGTAACTTTTGGTGCCAGTACGCCAACCCAAGCGAGCGATTTCGGATTACTGGATGACCACAGTATGCAATGGCTGTCAGTTGCGGTTGCCGCCGAGCAAGAAGAGAAGCGCAGCAAGAAAAACAACAGTATCGCATTGCCTGCGGTGGTCAGTCGCTTAATGCCGACAGACGCGCTCAATATTCGAGGTCAGCACAACGCGCTCAATGCACTCGCCGCACTGGCCTTGTGCCGTGCGATCGGATTGCCGCTTGCTTCACTCCTGCATGGTTTGCGTGAATATCAGGGCGAGCCGCACCGGGTCGAACTGATTGCCACTATTAGTGCGGTCAAATACTACGACGACAGCAAGGGCACCAATGTCGGTGCAACCGTGGCAGCTTTGCATGGACTGGGATTGCAGCAGGGAAGTCATCGGCTGGTATTGATTGCCGGCGGGGACGGCAAGGGCCAGGATTTTTCGAGCATGGCGGAACCAGTCGCAGAGTATGTCCGCGCGGTGTTCCTAATTGGTAAGGATGCATCTGCAATACGTGTCGCCTTGAGTGCAACCGGGGTTGAACTCCATGATTGCGCCAGCCTGGAAGCAGCGGTCCAGTGTGCTGCAGGATCCGCCCGGCCAGGCGATTCAGTGATACTCTCCCCGGCCTGTGCCAGTCTCGATATGTTTTCCAATTATGCACACCGGGCCCAGGTGTTTGTCGATGCCGTACGGGAAATCGGCCTGTCACGCGGTGAGGTGATTGCATGAAATCCACCCTGCCGATCATCATGTCATGGTTTGGATTTTCATCAGACAAAGAGCCGATGAAGGGTTTGCCGCAGCGTTCCAAAATGATGGAATACGATCAGCCATTGATCTGGGTGGTGGTATTGCTGATGCTGTTCGGCATGGTTATGGTGTATTCCGCTTCAATTTCCTTGCCTGATTCGCCCAAGTATGCGAGTTACAAGAACAGCCATTTTTTGATCAGACAGTCGATTTTCGTGACGGCCTCCCTGTTTTGCGGTTTTATGGTGTTTCGGGTGCCGATCAGTACCTGGCAGCGCTGGGCTCCCTATTTGTTCGTAATCACTTTGGTGCTGCTCTTGCTGGTGCTGGTGCCTGGCGTGGGCAAAGGTGTGAATGGCGCAAAGCGTTGGCTATCGTTCAAGGTTTTTAATTTGCAGCCTTCCGAGTTGATGAAGCTGTTTGTAGTGCTGTATGCAGCTGATTACACGGTGCGCAAACAGCAATTCATGCATAAATTGACAAAAGGATTCCTGCCGATGGCAGGGGCGGTGGCGATTGTCGGTTTGTTATTGTTGTTGGAACCGGATCTGGGCGCGTTTGGTGTCATCGTTTGCATCGCGATGGGAATTTTGTTTTTGGGTGGCATCAATGGCGTCTGGTTCAGCGGTATAGGTGCCACGCTGGTGGGGATTTTTAGCCTGGTAATCATCATGTCGCCATGGCGGCGCGAGAGAATTTTTGCCTATTTGAATCCGTGGGATGAAGAAAATGCATTAGGCAAGGCATATCAGCTGTCGCATTCTCTGATTGCCTTTGGACGTGGCGAATTGTTTGGCGTTGGTCTCGGCGGTAGCGTTGAGAAATTGCATTACCTACCAGAAGCGCATACTGATTTCTTATTAGCGGTGATTGGCGAAGAACTGGGTTTTGCTGGTGTATTGGTGGTAGTAATGATGTTCTACTGGATCATCAAACGGTCCTTTGAAATTGGTCGCCAGGCTATTGCCCTGGATTTAATGTTTGCCGGTTTGGTTGCAAAAGGTGTCGGCATCTGGATAGGTGTCCAGACCTTCATCAATATGGGCGTTAATCTCGGCTTGCTTCCTACCAAAGGCCTGACCCTGCCGCTGATGAGCTATGGTGGTTCAGGTGTCCTGATCAATTGTGTCGGACTGGCAATTCTGCTGCGAATCGATTACGAAAACAGAATTTTGATGCGCGGAGGCCGCATATGATGCGCTCGAAGCGATTGCTTATCATGGCGGCAGGCACCGGAGGTCATATTTTCCCCGGTCTGGCTATCGCGCAGACCATGCGCGCGCGTGGCTGGCAAGTATCCTGGCTAGGCACTTCACATGGGATGGAGCAGGAGATCGTACCCCGGCATGGCATCGATATGGACAGCATCGATTTTGCCGGAATGCGTGGCAAGGGGCTGATGCATAGCTTGCGCGGTGCATTCAGGCTGCTTGCAAGTTTTACATCCTGCTACCGCATCCTTGCCCGTCGCAAGCCGGATGTAGTGCTCGGCATGGGCGGGTATGTGACGGTGCCGGGTGGCGTAATTGCGGCTGTGCGCCGGATTCCACTGGCTTTGGTGAACGCAGATGCCGCCTTGCTGTTATCGAACAAGGCGCTGGTGCCACTGGCAAAACGGGTGCTGTTCGGTTTTCCTGCGGATTTTGGCAGGGCAGCCGGCAAGGCTTTGGTGACCGGCAACCCGGTGCGTCAGGCAATCATCGCGTTGCCGGTTCCCGCACAGCGCTATGCGCCCCGGCTCGGGCCGTTGAGCGTCCTTGTTGTTGGTGGCAGCCTGGGTGCAAAAGCCTTGAACGATTGCCTGCCTGCAGCATTGGCACTCATTCCGATGGACTTAAGGCCGATAGTCACGCATCAGTCGGGCAAACAACATATTGATGCATTAAGGGCCGCTTATGCTGCCGCACAAGTACAGGCTGAGGTAGTGGATTTTATCGATGACATGTCGCGTCGCTATGCCGAAGCCGATCTGGTGATTTGTCGCGCCGGCGCAATTACCGTGTCCGAGTTAACCGCAGCAGGAGTGGCAAGTGTACTGGTGCCATTGATCGTATCGACGACATCGCACCAGCATGCCAACGCGCAGTGGATGGCGCTACAGCACGCGGCAATCCATCAGCCGCAAAGCGAAATGACGGCTGAAAAATTATCTATTTTGTTGCAGACATTGACTCGCGACGAATGTCTGGCGATGGCGCTGGCTGCTTACGCAATCGGCAGGCGGGATGCGAATGAAATGATTGCAGATGTACTGGAAGAATTGGCGAACAAAGTATGAAACATAAAGTAAAACATATTCATTTTGTAGGCATCGGCGGTTCAGGTATGAGCGGTATTGCCGAGGTTCTGCTCAATCTCGGATATGTGATTTCCGGCTCCGATCTTAGTACGAATGCCGCGACACAGCGTTTGGCCGATTTGGGTGCGCATGTAACCTTGGGGCATGCCGCTGGAAACACCAACAACGCAGATGCCATCGTTACTTCAACTGCGGTAAAAGCAGATAATCCGGAAGTGTTGGCGGCACGGCAAAAAAATATTCCGATCGTGCCTCGGGCCATGATGCTAGCGGAGTTAATGCGCCTGAAACGCGGCATTGCGATTGCCGGCACGCACGGCAAGACTACCACTACCAGCCTGGTCGCCAGTGTGCTGGCCGAAGGTGGGCTTGATCCGACTTTCGTCATTGGCGGTCGCTTGAATAGCGCTGGCGCCAATGCCAAATTGGGTTCTGGCGACTTTATTGTGGTCGAGGCAGACGAGTCGGATGCGTCCTTTCTCAATTTGTTACCGGTGATTGAAGTCATTACCAATATTGACGCTGATCATATGGAGACATACGGTCACGATTTTGCAAAACTCAAACAAGCTTTTATTCAGTTTACCCATCATCTGCCTTTTTATGGCGTCGCGGTGTTGTGTCTTGACGACCCGCATGTACGCGAAATCATGCCATTCATTTCCAAGCCGATCGTAACTTACGGCTTCCATGAAGATGCCCAACTGCGTGCAGTCGATGCCAAAGCAATTGGCGAGCAGATGCAATTTACGGTGCTGCAGGAAGGCTATGCACCAATGTCGGTGATCCTGAACCAGCCCGGCATGCACAATATTCAAAATGCCTGTGCCGCCATCGTGATTGCCCGCGAACTGGATGTGGCCGATAGCGCGACGCAAAAAGCGTTGAGGGAATTTGGCGGAGTAGGCCGTCGTTTCACGCGTTACGGTGAAATCGCCTTGCCCGATGTCGATGGCAAATCTGCTGGCAGTTTTGCATTGGTGGATGACTATGGCCACCATCCGGCTGAAATGACTGCAACACTCGCAGCTGCCCGCGGCGCCTATCCAGGGCGCAGGCTGGTTCTTGCTTTTCAGCCGCATCGATTCACACGCACGCGTGATTTGTTCGAGGATTTCGTGCGCGTAATGTCTACTGCGGATGCTTTGGTATTGGCTGAGGTCTACGCCGCAGGAGAACAGCCGATTATTGCAGCCGATGGCCGTGCGCTGGCGCGCGCCATGCGCGTCGCAGGCAAGGTGGAGCCAGTATTTGTCGAAGATATCAATGAAATGCAGGAAACTATTATGGATTTTGCCAAGGATGGCGATGTCGTGATCATGATGGGAGCCGGCTCCATCGGCGGCATTCCCGCCAAACTGGTGCAAGGAGTACGTCATGGGTGAGCGTGACATGAATAAGGAATTCGGTCGGGTCGGTGTCTTGTTTGGCGGCCGTTCAGCTGAGCGCGAAGTATCGTTGATGTCGGGCGCTGGTGTGCTTCAGGCGCTGCTGAGTAAGGGAGTCGATGCCCATGCATTCGATCCAGCCAAGCGCAGCCTTGCGGAACTGGCAGCTGAAAAATTCGATCGCGTATTCATTGCACTGCATGGCCGTTATGGCGAGGATGGCACCTTGCAAGGTGCTTTGGAGCAGCTTGGCATTCCATACACAGGGCCGGGTGTCCTGGCTTCGTCAATTGCCATGGATAAAGGCATGACCAAGCGTATCTGGATGGCAAGCGCACTGGCGACACCGAAGTTTGAAATGCTGACAGCGCAGAGCAACTGGGATGCCGTCGTCGCAGCGCTGGGTTTGCCGCTGATCGTCAAACCTGCACATGAAGGTTCCACTCTCGGTTTGACCAAGGTAACGCAACTTGGGCAATTGCCTGCGGCTTTTACACTGGCCGCCAAATACGATAGCGCAGTCATGGCAGAGGAGTTTGTTGCAGGGATGGAATTGACCTGTCCTATTCTGGGCTATGGCGAACAGGCGAAAGCGTTGCCGCTCATCCGCATCATTGCGCCTGATGCAAATTACGATTACCAAAACAAGTATTTTTCCAACGATACCCAATATCTTTGTCCCTGCGGTCTGCCGGAAAAACAGGAGCGTGCGATACAGGAGTTGGCGCTGGCAAGTTACCGCGCACTCGGTTGCCGTGGCTGGAGCAGGGCAGATGTAATGGTGCGGGCTTCGGACAACCAACCGTTTCTGCTGGAAATGAATACGTCGCCCGGCATGACAGGACACTCTTTGGTGCCGATGTCGGCGAAAGTCATCGGGCTGGGGTACGAGGATTTGTGCGTGGAAATATTGCGTTCGGCGGCGCTCGATATGACGCCATCGATCGACTGGATTGTGCGCTGAACGACGGCAAAAGAGGGAACTGCAGAGATCATGTGGCAAGAGATCAAGACACTCAATGCAATAGCCAGCACCCTGTTCGTAGTGTTCATATTGCTATTGTTCTCGGCAGGTACTTTCTGGCTGACGCAGCGGCCGATGTTCATGTTGAAAGCGATCAGGGTAGTGGGTGCCGATGCCATGCAATTGCAACACGTGAATAGGTTGACGGTAAAAGGGGCTGCGATCCCACGTATCAAAGGGAATTTTTTCTCATCAAATCTGGATGCGGTACGCATGGCTTTCGAAGGCGTGCCTTGGGTACGTAAAGCGACAGTACGTAGGGAGTGGCCGAACAAACTGATCGTGACAGTAGAAGAGCACGAGCCGCTAGGAACCTGGGGCGAAAACGGTCGGTTGGTCTCAGTCAAGGGCGATGTATTTACGGCCAACCTTGCCGAGGCCGAAGAAAATGGTGGATTGCCTGAATTTAACGGGCCGGATGGTGCTGAAAAGGAAGTGGTCGCGCGTTTTGAAGAGTTCAAACAGTGGTTTGCGCCGATACGGCTGGTACCGGAATCGATACAACTGTCGAACCGCTATGCGTGGACCGTAAAGCTCAATAACGGAATAGCCGTAGAGCTGGGGCGGGAACAAAATAAAGACATGATGCGCGCACGCGTCGATCGATTTATAGACATTTATCCGCAATTGGCCGCGCTGCTGCCGAACAGGATTGAAAGTGTGGATATGCGTTATCCGAATGGGCTGGCACTCAAATTGAGTGCCATTGCACCTGGATTGGAAAGCAAACGAAAGTAAGCGGAACACGATGACAAAAGACGCAAAAAATTTGATTGTTGGCCTCGACATTGGCACATCCAAAGTGGTTGCTGTGGTGGCTGAGGTGATGGCGGATGGGCGCCATGAAGTCATCGGTCTCGGTCAGCATGAGTCGAAAGGGCTAAAAAAGGGAGTGGTCGTCAATATCGAGGCGACGGTCGAGTCGATCCAGCGCGCTTTGGAAGAGGCGGAATTGATGGCTGACTGCAAAATCAGGCATGTATATGCGGGGATCGCGGGGAGTCATATCCGCAGCTTCAATTCCAGCGGCATGGTGGCGATCAAGGATAAGGAAGTTACCGCCACCGATGTGTCGCGCGTGATTGAAACGGCCAAAGCGGTCAACATACCAACCGACCAGCAATTGCTGCATACGGTTCCGCAGGAGTTCATTGTCGACAACCAGGAGGATGTGCGTGAACCGATCGGCATGAGCGGCATACGCCTTGAAGTACGGGTGCATATTGTCACCGGTGCAGTATCGGCGGTACAAAACATCGTTAAATGCGTACGACGTTGCGGCCTCGAAGTCTCCGACCTGATATTGCAGCCGATGGCTTCTGCCGACGCAGTGCTGACGCCGGATGAGAAAGAATTGGGAGTGGTGCTGATCGACATCGGCGCTGGCACCACCGATGTCGCGATATTTTCCGAAGGGGCTATCCGTCATACATCGGTGATACCGATTGCCGGTGATCAGATTACCAGTGATATCGCAATGGCACTGCGCACACCGACACAGGATGCGGAAGAAATCAAGCTGCGGTATGGCGTCGCCAAGCAGGTACTGGCTGACCCGGGAGAAACGCTAGAGGTTCCCGGCTTGGGCGATCGGAATCCACGCACGCTGTCGCGTCAGGCACTGGCGGCGGTGATAGAGCCGCGCGTCGAGGAGCTGTTCGCCCTGGTGCATCAGGTGGTGCGCGAGTCTGGCTTTGAAGAAGTACTGTCAAGCGGGATTGTGATCACCGGCGGTTCAGGGCTGATGCCCGGGATGATCGAATTGGCCGAAGATATTTTCCTCAAGCCGGCACGCTTGGGCGTACCGGGCTACAACGGCCAGCTTGCCGATGTGGTGCGCAGCCCGCGCTATTCGACGGTGCTCGGCTTGTTGCTGGAGGCTAAGAAACAGTATTACCGTGGCCATGTGGTTACGCAGCAGGAAGGCTCTGCCAAAGAAGTATGGCGGCGCATGAAAGACTGGTTTATTGGGAATTTTTGATGTGAGCAGGTTCGGCTAAGTAATTTTTTATGTAATGGTTTTTTCAGCCGCTAGCAATCATGTTTAATGACTTCTAGTGACTGAACATCGCAAACTGATAGGAGGACATCATGGAGTTCGATATGGTCGATCATGCTACGCAAGGTACAGTGATCAAGGTGGTTGGAGTCGGTGGCGCAGGCGGCAATGCTGTTCAGCATATGATTAACAAAGGTGTTTCCGGGGTTGAATTCATCGCCGCCAATACCGACGCCCAGGCGTTGCTGCAATCGAAAGCGCATAACGTGATTCAGATCGGCGCAACCGGTTTGGGTGCAGGTATGAAGCCTGAGATCGGCCGCCAGTTGGCCGAGGACTCGCGGGCGCGCATCGAAGATGCATTGCGCGGTGCGCATATGGTCTTCATCGCCGCCGGCATGGGTGGCGGCACCGGCACCGGCGCAGCGCCGGTAGTGGCAGAAATCGCCAAGTCGCTCGGCGCACTGACAGTCGCAGTGGTGTCCAAGCCGTTCTCGTACGAAGGCCAGAAGTGCATGGATATTGCCGACGAAGGGCTGGAAGCGCTGTCGCAACACGTTGACTCTCTGATCATCATTCTGAATGAAAAACTGGAAGAGATCTACGAAGACGACACCATGATGGAGTGGTTGCAGCATGCCGATGACGTGCTCAACAATGCAGTGGCCGGGATTGCCGAGATCATTAATGTCCCAGGACACATCAATGTCGATTTCAACGACGTCAAAACCATCATGGGCGAGCAGGGCAAAGCCATGATGGGTACCGCCACCGCATCTGGCGTTGATCGCGCGCGTATTGCCGCCGAACAGGCGGTTGCTTCACCTCTGCTCGATGGCATCGATCTGTCCGGTGCCCGCGGTGTTCTGGTTAATGTGACCGCAAGCCGCAGTCTAAAGGGTAAGGAGATCAAGGAAGTCATGGCGGCGGTACGTGCGTTTGCTGCACCCGACGCTTCTATTGCCCAAGGAATCGCCTATGACGACAGCATGGGTGATGACATTCGCGTAACCGTCGTGGCGACTGGCCTCGGCCGGGCCAAGAAGTCGATGCAACTGGTGCAAAATACCATGCTGCGTACTGGCACCCACAACGAACCAATGATGACGCCATCAATGGCGGGTGCCTTGCAACAAGGTATGGCTACACCGGCACATTCGTTTGATGGACTCAAAGCGCCGGCAGTATGGCGTCGCGAATCAGCCTCGGAAACCGTGCGAGCTCTGGAAAAAAACGGCATGGAAACCTATGACATTCCGGCATTTTTGCGCAAGCAGGCCGACTGAGGATCTCCGGTTTTGCTGCTGTAATGCAGATCGGCCGCGTTTCAGCAGGAAAAAATCGACTAGGGCATACTGTAAGCCGTACGTCGCGCCAAAGCTGGTGCGGCGTTTTGTTAACAATAATATTTTCAGATGCGAAAGAAAATTAACATGACAATTAAAATCGGCGAAAAATTACCCCAAGGTACGCTTGCGGAATTCATGGAGGTTGAATCTGCAGGATGTTCGCTGGGTCCGAATTCCTTTAATGTCAGTGATCTGGTCAAAGGCAAGAAACTCGTTATTTTCGGGCTGCCGGGTGCTTACACACCGACCTGTTCGGCGCAGCATGTGCCGGGCTATGTCGCGCATGCGGCTGATATCAAGGCCAAGGGCGTCGATGAAATTTGGTGTATCGCGGTCAATGATGCCTTCGTGATGGGTGCCTGGGGCCGAGATCAGAAAGCAAGCGGTATCGTGCGCATGATGGCCGATGGCAATGCGGCGTTTAGCAAGGCGCTCGGACTGGATGCGGACTTCGCGAAATTTGGTATGGGTACGCGTTCGCAGCGCTATTCGATGCTGGTTGAGAATGGCGTCGTCAAGCGGTTGAATATTGAAGCAGGCAACAAGTTTGAAGTTTCCAACGCGGAAACGATGTTGGGGCAATTGAACTAAGCTCGAACCAAA
>JBDSCZ010000284.1:0-2623 GCA_039920865.1 Burkholderiaceae bacterium | reverse complement strand
CTGCTCAAGAGTCCTGATGGAAAGACGCTTGAAATCAGCTCTGCTGCCGGGCACGGCGATAATAATCAGGCCGAGTATCTGGCTCTGATTGCGGTTCTGGAAGCGGCGGTTCAAATCCAGCCAGAACAGCTGGTGGTGTATGGCGACAGCCAGCTTGTCATCAATGCAGTGATGGCGGTAGGCAGTGCCGGTACGCATGACTTGCAGAGCCACTGCGAGCGGGCAAAACTGTTGCTTGCACAACTCAAGGCGGTCAAGCTGACGTGGATTCCGCGCGCCAAGAATGCTGCAGCCGATGCGCTGGCTCAGCAAGCCATCGGCCGAAGTTAAAATTTTTGGTGTTGGTGGCAACCTGCCTGGCAGCGCTGCTGCTTCTAAAATATACTAATGTGTGTATTTTTTATATCCGCAATAAAATAGTGCGGGAAATGCACTATTTTTATACATACTCTTCATTTTTTAAATAATATCGAGGGTAGAATGGGCGTCGCAATAGCTGTCATGCAGGTTCTTACGTGATCGAAGAAGTCACCTTCAGCACTTCTTCGGCGGTGGTCACACCCTCGATGATCTTGACTGCGCCAGCGATGTGCAGCGGATTCATGCCGTCTGCGCTGGCTTGCTGGCGCAACTGGTGAATGTCGGTCTGCTCCCGGATCAGTTTGGAAAATGGCTGCGTGACGGTCAGCAATTCATACAATCCGGTACGGCCGCGGTAGCCGGTCTGGCGGCATTCCGGGCAGCCGACTGCGCGGTATACGGTCGCCGGTTGTGCCAGGTTGCTGCCTGCCGACAGCGTGCTCCAGAGTTCCTTGTCCATCTGTCCATCGGCTGATTTGCAATGGATGCACAGCGTGCGCACCAGTCGCTGCGCCATGATGCCGATCAGCGTGGTCTCCAGCAGGTAATACGGCACGCCCAGTTCCAGCAGCCGCATCACCGCCGACGGCGCGTCGTTGGTGTGCAGCGTAGACAGCACCAGATGGCCGGTCAGCGCGGCCTGGATCGCCATCTCGGCGGTCGCCAGATCGCGGATCTCGCCCACCATGATGATGTCCGGGTCCTGCCGCATCAGCGCCCGTACGCCGTCGGCAAACGACAGGTCGATGCCGTGCTGTACCTGCATCTGGTTGAACGACGCCTCGACCATTTCGATCGGGTCTTCCACCGTGCAAACATTGACCTGCGAGGTTGCCAGCGCCTTGAGGGTGGTGTACAGCGTGGTGGTCTTGCCGGAGCCGGTCGGGCCGGTGACCAGGATGATGCCGTGCGGGCGCTGCGTCAGCGCATCCCAGCGCGCCGCATCGTCGGCCGGGAAGCCGAGTTCGGGCAGCGTCTTGACCACCACTTCCGGATCGAATATCCGCATCACCAGCTTCTCGCCGAAGGCGGTCGGCAGTGTCGACAGCCGCAATTCGATCTCCTGGCCGGCGGCGGTCAGGGTCTTGATGCGGCCGTCCTGCGGGCGGCGTTTTTCGATCACGTCCATCCGGCCCAGCAGCTTGATGCGGGCGGTCATCGCAATCATCACCACCGGCGGCACCTGATATACCTGATGCAGGATGCCGTCGATGCGGAAGCGCACCAGGCTGAAGTCACGCTTGGGTTCCAGATGGATGTCGGAGGCGCGCTGTTCGAACGCGTATTGCCATAGCCAGTCGACGATATGGATGATGTGCTGGTCGTTGGCATCGACCTGCTTGTTCTGCTTGCCAAGTTCGACCAATTGTTCGAAGTTGTTGCGCAGCGCCAGATCCTGGCCGTTCGACTTGCGCGCGCCCTTGATCGATTTGGCCAGGCTAAAAAACTGGCTGATGTACTGGGCGATGTCGAGCGGGTTGGCGATCACCAGCTTGACGCTGCGGCGCGAGATCTTGGCGATCTCCGGCTCCCAGTCGAGTACGAATGGCTCGGCGGTGGCAATCACCAGTTCGAGCGGCGTCAGTTCCACCGGCAGGATGTTGAAGCGCGCCGCGTAGGTGGCCGACATCACGTCGGCGACCCGGGTGAAGTCGATCTGCAGCGGATCGATGCGGAAAAACGGCAGCTTGACCTTGCCGGCCACCCATTCGGTCAGCCAGTCCAGGGTTACCAGCCGGTGCGGCGGCTGCGCCGAGATGAGCTTGCATTGGGCCACCGCAGTCAGCGGATGCATCTCGCCGATGGCATTCCTTAAGATCGCCTGGGCCTGGTTGTAGTTGGCCTTGACGTGGGGTTTGTCAACGATGCCATCGGCCAGCAGCCAGGTGAAGATGTGCTGTAGGTCAAGTTTTTTCGAGGTTTGCATCGGCAAGTTTCCAGACCGGTTAATGTGAAAGTCGCGTGACGACTCACTTTACGCCCCTCTCCCGCTGGCGGGAGAAGGGCGCGGGGGGCCGGGGGAGAGGGCTTCCCCCAGTAGTACAGTTTTATTCCTCGGTCATCCAGACTTTCAAGCCATCCACCCAGGATTTTGCCGGCAGTTTGGTCGCCGCCTTGATCGCTGCTGCACGCTCATACAGGATGGAAAAGTCCAGCACCGGCGCGCGCTTGAAGGCGATCACCACGATATTGCCGTCATGTACTTCCGGCAGCCATACCACCGCGTCGAACGCGAATTTCATCGCTTTCAGGTTCTTCGCGT
>JBDSCZ010000283.1:0-2311 GCA_039920865.1 Burkholderiaceae bacterium | reverse complement strand
CGGGTCAGTCTGGTGCGCCGTTTGACGCTGGTCGGGCAAAATAGCCATGTCTGGTATGCGCAGAGTCAACTAGCCGGCGCACCGCTACCGGCGCCGGTCAAGAAATTGCTGCTGGCGTTGTTCGATGCGGACGCAACGCCATCGCTAAACGACTGAGCGGCGACGTTCCATCTCTGCAGACGCCCCGGCGCGAAAGACGTACAGCAGGCTGTATTTTTCATCACGTTTTGTTTGCTTGCGGTAATTGCAGTATTTTTGACTATACTGTCACTTTTTCTATCCGTGGCTGAAACTCTCGGTGGCGCAGTACCACGTGCTCAGCAGTTTGGAAATAGTGTGCCAGTCGTTCCGCGATATACACCGAACGGTGCTGGCCGCCGGTACAGCCGATCGCCACCGTCAGGTAGCTGCGATTGTTTTTCTTGAAGGCCGGCAGCCATTTTTCGACGAAATTGCGAATATCGTTGAACAGTTCGGCCGCGTCCGGTTCTGCGTCGAGGAAGGCAATCACCGGCGCATCCTGGCCCGTGAGCGGGCGCAGATTGATGTCGTAAAACGGGTTCGGCAAAGTGCGCACGTCAAATACCAGGTCGGCATCCAGCGGGACGCCGAATTTAAAGGCAAACGATTCGAACAGCAGCGTCAGCGACGAACCCTTGATTGCGATCAGTTCCGATATCCACGAGCGCAATTTGCTGGCACTCATGCCGGACGTGTCGATCACATGACTGTAACCTTCGAAAGCTACCAGCGTTTCGCGCTCTTCACGGATGCATTCTTCCAGGGTGCGGCTTTGCTGCGAACCCGATTCGGAGTCGGTGCGATGCGACAACGGATGGCTGCGGCGGGTTTCTGAGAAGCGCGTGATCAGCGACTCGGTTTTGGCAGTCAGGAACAGGACTTTGACGTCGTGCCCTGCGTTTTTCAGCCGTACGATGTCGGCTGGCAGCGCCGCGAATGACCTGGCGCTGCGGGCATCGATGGCAATCGCTGCAGTATCGACGCCATCGGCATCTAGGGTTGTGATCAGGTCATGCAGCAGCGGCGGCGGCAGGTTGTCGACGCAATACACGCCGGCGTCTTCCAGCGTGTTCAGTGCGACCGATTTGCCGGATCCGGAAATGCCGGTAATGATAATGATGCGCATGAAATTATGATGTTCTGGCGTTAAAATTGTCAATCTTCGGTCATCGCCTTGCGCTGGCGTTCCATGAATTCTTCCAGCGTGTCGATGCCACGCAATTGCAGGATCGTGTTGCGCACTGCGGCCTCCAGCAGGACTGCGATGTTGCGTCCTGCCGCCACCGGAATGATGACCTTGCGCACCGGCAGTCCCAGCACGTCCTCGGTCTGCGATTCAAATGGCAGCCGGTCCATATGCTCTTCCAGCACGCTGCGGCGTACCAGGTGCACGATCAGTTTGAGCCGCATCTTGCGCCGCACTGCAGTTTCGCCGAAGATCGTCTTGATGTCGAGCAAGCCCAGGCCGCGTACTTCCAGCAGGTTTTGCAGCAGCTTGGGACAACGGCCCTCGATCATGTTCGGCGCAATGCGCGAAAATTCGACAGCATCGTCAGCTACCAGGCCGTGGCTGCGCGAGATTAGCTCCAGTCCCAGTTCGCTTTTTCCGAGTCCCGATTCGCCGGTAATAAGCACGCCGACTCCGAGCACATCCATGAATACGCCGTGCATTGTGATGCTCTGCGCCAGCTTTTTGGATAGGTAGACGCGCAGATAATCAATCACCTGCGCGGCTGGCAACGGGGTGGAAAACAGCGGGATGTTTTTCTCATCGCAGGCCGCCATGATGTCGGGCGGGGTTTCCAGTCCTTGTGCAATGATCAGTGCCGGTGGTTCGCCCGCCATCAGTTCCTGCGTGAGATGACCGCGAGATTGCGCCCTGAGCTTTTGGAAATACTCGATTTCCTGATGCCCAAACACCTGAATTCGCCCCGGATGAATCAGGTTCAGATGGCCAACCTGGTCGGCCGCCGAGGCGGCGTCGCCGAATATCAGCCGATCGCTACCGGAGAATCCTGCAAACCATCCCAGTTCCAGCGCTTCACGGTTGTCGTCGTACAGTTGCTGGATAGGGAGCGGCGAAGATAATGGCATGGTGGGTGTGGGGTTGGTTCGGAAAAACTGGCGGCGTCAGCGGGCAGCGGCAGCTGGGGGGGCAACTTTTTGGAGTTGTGGTTCCCAGGAGACGATGCGCTGGTGTACCGATGCCTGGTCGGTGTCAGTGGAAAGAGCCGCGCGAACGACATCATCGGAAAACATTTCGGCTATTTCCGACAGGATTTCCAGATGC
>JBDSCZ010000282.1:0-10956 GCA_039920865.1 Burkholderiaceae bacterium | reverse complement strand
AAACAGGCCGACGTGCTGATGTTGTTCTACCTGTTTTCCTCCGAAGAACTCGGCGAACTGTTTGAACGTCTGGGCTATCCGTTCGAATACGAGACCATTCCGCGCAACATCGCCTACTATGCCGTCCGCTCGACCCACGGATCCACGCTATCCCGTGTGGTGTCTGGCTGGGTGCTGGCGCGTTCGGACCGGCCGCGCGCGATGGACTTCTTTGCGCAGGCGCTACAGAGCGACGTAAGCGACGTCCAGCAGGGCACCACGGCGGAGGGCGTACACCTCGGCGCGATGGCGGGATCTGTCGATCTGGTGCAGCGCGTATCGACGGGCATCGAAGTAAGAGGAGATGTTCTGTGGCTCAATCCGGAATTGCCGCAGGAGATGGAGCGCCTTGACCTGCGCATCCGCTACCGCGGCCATTCACTCGATCTGCGGCTGACGCGCGACGCGCTCACGGTGCGCGGGCGCGATGGTGCGGCGGCGCCGATTTCCTTGTGCGTTGACGGCAAAGTCTGCGAATTCGCCAGCGATACTACCCTTGTGTTTCAATTGAACCAGCATACAAAGAGTGGCGCAATTGCCGAAAAAAATCCGACCAACTGATGCGAGCGCCATCATGCGTCGGATTATGGTCAGGCACAAGAATATCGGACGTGGCTCTAAACCGGGTGACACTTTCATGAACTGATCGGCTACATGATTATCAGAACCCAAAAAATGCATTAGCGCCAACAAATATCGAACTGAGCAATATTCACCTTATTCAAGTCCGATAGACTGCTAGCAGCATAGGGTCGTCGAGGTAATTCACCGAACATTAGCTTGTAATTTGTGGAGAAGTGGCTCAAATGCCAAAAAACCCAGCGGGCTGCGATGTCTTGCACGGTGTCAGTGTTCAGATTGGCAATCTTGAGTGCACGCCTTACCCCATTCAAGCGCGTGGTGCGGATATAGGCGACCTCTCTGTCCCTAAAATCCACTCCGCGTTGCACTTCGTAGTTGAATCTGCCGGTGTTTTCCGCATATATTTATTGCGGACATTAAATATACAAATACTAGTATATTTAATTAAATACATATGCACTTATGGGTCGAAGCCTGTCCAGACACACTGCGATCGGCATTTTGCGTGCCTTCCGTAAACATTGCTTTTCGCCGTGACGCAAGATATTCGCATGAGCATAGGTAATGATGTCATGGGTTTTTTTGGTTTTGAATATGTATGGCTTGTGCCTATACTCAAGCTCGAACCATGCGAAGAATACTTTGTCGGGCCTGATTTTCGCCGTCACGCAGGGTAAATTTACTTCTCCCTTTTACGATCCCTATTTATTGCAACGCTTTCGAGATGAAAATGCATACTGATCCGATTCACACTGGTAGCGGCGGAAAAATCTTGGTCGACAGCCTGATTGTGCACGGCGTAGAACAGGTGTTTTGCGTGCCGGGCGAAAGCTATCTGGACGTGCTCAATGCCTTGTACGACGTGCGCGAGCAGATTGCGCTGCGGGTGTGCCGCCACGAAAGCGGTGCGTCCAATATGGCCGAAGCCTATGGCAAGCTGACCGGCAAACCCGGCATTGCGATGGTCACGCGCGGGCCCGGCGCGACCAATGCTTCGATCGGCATTCACACCGCGTACCAGGACTCGACCCCGCTGATCCTATTCATCGGCCAGGTTGCGCGCGATTGCATGGACCGCGAAGCATTTCAGGAAATCGACTACCGTCGCATGTTCGGCCAGATGAGCAAATGGACCGCGCAGATTGACGACGCCAGGCGAATTCCGGAATACCTGAGCCGCGCCTTTCACACCGCGGTCTCTGGCCGGCCCGGCCCGGTGGTGCTGGCGCTGCCGGAAGACATGTTGCGCGATCAGGTCAGTGCGCCTGCCGCGCCCCGGTTTGCGCGCATCGCCGCCGCACCGGCTCCGGCCGCATTGCGGCAATTGTCGGGCTTGCTGGCGCAGGCCAAACGGCCGCTGGCGATTCTCGGCGGCAGCGGCTGGACGCCGCAAGCCTGCACCGATCTGCGCCGCTTCGCTGAACGCTGGCAGTTGCCGGTCGCATGCGCGTTCCGTTTTCAGGATCTGTTCGACAATACGCATCCGTTGTATGCCGGCGATGTCGGCATCGGCATCAACCCGAAGCTGGCGCAGCGCGTCAGGGATGCCGATCTGGTGCTGGCAATCGGCCCGCGGCTGGGCGAGATGACTACCAGCGGTTACAGCCTGTTCGAGATTCCGGTGCCGAAGCAGCAACTGGTGCATGTCCATGCCGGTGCCGAAGAGCTGGGCAGCGTGTATGCAGCGACCCTGGCGATCAATTCCGGCATGCCGGAAATCGCCGCAGCGTTGGCAGAACTAACTCCGCCTGTAACGCTTGCCTGGCAGGCCGAGGGCGCAACCGGGTTAGATTCGGCCCACGCCGATTACCTGGCCTGGAGCACGCCGCCACAGGTCGATGGCCCGGTACAGATGGGCGAGATCATGCTGTATCTGCGCGAGCATTTGCCGGCCGATGCAATCATTTGCAACGGTGCGGGCAATTATTCAACCTGGGTCCATCGTTTTCACCGCTTTCGCCATTTCAAATCGCAACTGGCGCCGACTTCCGGTGCGATGGGCTACGGCGTGCCGGCTGCAATTGCCGCCAAGTCGTTGTATCCGCAGCGCTGCGTGCTGGCGTTTGCCGGCGACGGCTGCTTCATGATGAGCAGTTCCGAGCTGGCCACCGCGATGCATTACCAGTTGCCGGTGATTTTCATCGTCGTCAATAATGGCATCTACGGCACCATTCGGATGCATCAGGAGCGCGAATATCCGGCTCGGGTACACGGCACCGCGCTGACCAATCCGGATTTTGCCGCTTTCGCCCGCTCTTTCGGGGCCTTTGGCGCAGTGGTTGAAAAAACCGCCGATTTCATCCCCGCGTTCGAGCAGGCGCGCGCCTGCGGCTTGCCGGCAGTGATAGAAATCCGCCTGTCGCCGGAAGTGATCACTCCGACGTTGACGTTGTCTGCGATTCGCGCGCAGGCGCAACAAGGGGCGCAGAAATAAGAGTCGGAGGCAATCAAGAAGCTGAAGTTGCTACCCGGTTTTCGTGAAAAAACAAAGTTATTCTCCGAGCAGTTCTGCAATCGGGTGCAGGCCTTCAATATGCTCGGAAATGACTTTTACTATGACGATGATCGGGATGCCTAGCAACAGTCCCCAGATGCCCCACAGCCAGCCCCAGAACAGCAATCCGATAAAGACTGCCGCGGTATTCATTTTTGCGATTCTTCCGGTCATCCAGGTCGTCACGAAAGTGCCGATCACGGTGGCGATTGCCAGCGATGTGCCCGATACCAGCAGCACCATCGAGAGCGAATCAAATTGCATGTACGCGCTCAATCCGGTCGCGGCTGTGATGAGCAATGGCCCAAAATACGGGATGATATGCAAGAAACCCGCTGCGACTGCCCATGCCCCGGCATTTTCCAGGCCGATCCAGCGCAATGCAATCCAGGTTACTACTGCCAACAGCAGATTGGTTACCAGCAGCATCGACATGTAGTTCTGCACCGAGGTATTGATGTTATCAAGTATGTGTACGGCAATCTTTTTGCGCGCCATCGATGGCCCGGATAACTTGACCAGTTTGCGCTTGAACGTGTCGCCGGATAACAAGAGAAAAAATACCAGGAACACCACCATTGCGGTCTGGCCGATGAATTCGGCAGCATTGAGTGAACCGGCCCAGAGCCAGTCGCTGACCCTGAATGTCGATTGCTCGGGCACGTTCATTCTTTTGGCATATGGCCATGCGCCGGTCGCCTGGTTGGTGGCTTTCTCAAATTCGGTTGCTGCCGCTTGCATTTGTTGCATCGCGCTGGGCTGCGTGCCCTGGGCTTTTTTCAGCGCCCGCGATATTTTTTTGGTCGCCGCGGGCAATTCATTCAATATCGATTGAAACTCGCTTTGCAATGTATCGGCCGCCAAGGCAGTTGCCGACAATACCGTCAGCATTACGATGCAGGTGGCCAGAAAACGGGGGATTTTCAACCGGCTTAACCAGGCGACGAACGGATTGAGCGTGTACGCAATGAAGATGCCGAACAACAATGGAATAAAAAATTTCTGTGCCCACTGCAGCGCAAACACGAGCGCCAGCGTAGCCAGTATGGCAAGGGACAGTCCGCGCGCATCCACACGATTGGGCAATTGCGGGTATTCGGCTGGAGCTACTGGTGGGATTTTTTCTGCATTTTCGGGCGCAGGGATTTCTGCTGCCGTCTGATCAACGGGGACTGTCAATTTGGTGTTTGATGGATTCATTACATATCGGTTTCATTTGAATAGACAGAAAATCTGCAAATGTTATCTGGCGCATGGAACTCATGAAGAGTCCCAATTCAAGTATTCGCCGGTTTTAAAATGAAGCCGGCATTGCCTCGAATCGAGTCAATGCCGGCCGCCCCATAGGCTAGCAGATTATTACTTGACGCGCATATCATTCTTAACCGAGGTTACCCCCTTCACGCCGCGTGTAATTTGTACCGCCTTGTTGATGTCTGCCGACGAAGACACAAATCCGCTTAACTGAACTTGTCCTTTGAAAGTCTCGACATTGATTTCAGTCGCTTTCAAGGTCGGTTCATTGAAAATTGCCGCTTTCACTTTGGTCGTGATAACTGTGTCGTCAATATATTCGCCGGTTCCTTCATGTTTTGAAGTTGATGCGCAGCCTGCGAGAGCGACCAGGGTAAAAGCCAGCAGATACGTTGGAATGCGACGGGATATTTTCATGATGAAGTTACCTTTCTGGAGTGGGATTGCGAAGTTTCTTGATCGACATCAGGATTTCTTGCTACTTCCATGCGGCACAGCTTCGGACTTTCCAGTCACCCTTTGGGAGCAACCTTACTACGGAAACAATATGAATAATGCGTGTCAGAAATCACAGGGTAGCCTGATTTTCTTGCGCTTGTGCATTAATTGAAGATAATAGACTTTTTCGCAATGCTGAATAAAATTTTCTTGTCTTTTTAATCGCAATGACTGCTTATTGCGCTGTTAAATATCAAAAATATCATTTTTCGACAATTTTTTCAAAAATATCGGGCGCAATTTCATGCACCACCAAAGCGGTGTCTTCCGATATGAATGCAAGCCATCCTGCCTGTTCGATCGCCCGTTTTGTATCCTGATAGCCCTGGTCCCAGCGCCACTCTATCGAGCCTTTGGAGAAGTTGATGTCTTTCGACGCCATGCCCCAGTCCCGGCCTGCATAAGATAGCTGCACAATGTGCAGGGTATGGTCGGCGCCCAAGGTGGCCAGCACATCCGCTGGTATCTCGCTTTTGAGTTTGGACGGCAATTTCTTGTGCAAGTCGCGCAAGGTTTGTTGCAACTTGTGGTTCTGTACGTAGGTATCGAGGTGGCGCTTGGTACGCGATGCAAACATTACATCTTTTTGACGCGTTTGCACCTCATCGAAAGTGCGTGGCTCCGGCCCGCTGGGGCTCCATAAATCGACCATGAAACACAATGTGTCGACATATGACTTGTCATCCAGAACCGAATCGAGCGGAGTGTTGGAGTACAGTCCACCGTCCCAGTACAACTCGCCATCCACCCGCACCGGAGGAAAACCCGGCGGCAAAGCACCGCTCGCCATGATGTGTTCGACACCTATGGTTTGTCTGGCACTGTCAAAACTTGCCAGTTGGCCGCTTTTGACCTGCATCGCATTGACCGTCAGGCGTGTTGTGCCACCAGCATTGAGATAATCGAAATCCACCAAATCCTGGAGTGTTTTATGTAATTCGCTGGTGTCGTAAAAACTGGCCTGTTCTGGCTCTACTGCCGAACCGGCGGCAAAAGGATTGAACATGCGCGGCGAGAAAAAACCTGGCACACCACGCATTACGGTGTCGAGCGTGGACAAATTGATGTTGATGCGGCGCGCCTGGTCCGGAATTTTTTGCATATCGACGCCATCTTTGTGCGATACGCGATCCCAGAATTCCCGTAGGCGCGGCAGGCGCGTGGCCTTGTCATTGCCGGCAATAATGGCCGCATTGATGGCGCCGATCGATGTTCCTACCACCCAGTCTGGCATCAGGTCATGCTCATCGAGTGCATGAAATACACCTGCCTGGTAGGCGCCGAGCGCACCTCCGCCTTGCAGCACCAGGACGATGCGGTGATTTTCTGGATTTAAGTTAACTCCGCGTGGCGTATCTGTTTTCATGGGCATGTTCAAAAAAATACGATGTCAAAAGCATACTGGAAAAGTGGTAAAAAATCATTCTGCGACTTGGCCGGCCTCTGCCGTTCCTTGTAATTTAACCTATTTATGCCGGGTATGCATCAAAATACGATAAGTTGCGCAAATATATTAAGGCGCTATAAAAATACAGTAGGTTGTATATATTTACATGCGAAATTTGTTAGGGCGCGGCTAAGCGCTTGCAGATGTGCTGTTGGATTTTTTGTGGCGCGATGAAATTTAAAGATGTATTCATTATGATTGTTATGTACAATAGCGATTAAAGCAGTAAAAAATATATTTCTTTAAATATTTCTTTAATCATCCCAGTACATTTGTAAAAGGAAAAACGATGCAATCCGAAACTCTGAAACTGACCGGAACCACTCCCAACCAGGATTGCGCTGACAGCGTAATCCGCGCGCTAAAAGGTGTTAGAGGTGTAGGTGAAATAACGCTGGGAGGCGAAAATAGCGAAGTTAAAGTTCAGTTTGACAACGAGATCACTTCTTCGCAAGAGTTGCAAAACGTACTGGCACAGGCCGGTTACGCGATCAGTACCGAGAAGTCCGTGCATGGCGAAAATGGCAGTTGCTGCGGCGGTTGCGGCGGCAATTAAATTGCCCCGGTTTTGACGGCAGCAAACCAACTAACCATCGTTTGCTGAACCGGCAGGCTGCTGGCAAGCCAAAACGTCATTGCCGAGGGCGAGGGCGATTCATCGCATGGTTCGCTCTTTGTATTTGCAGTGCAGATGCGCCGTCGCTGGTTCCGCCAGCTTTCCGGCAATGCGGATCGAATGCCGATGGAATGCTATTTTCCCGTTGCGACAATTCCCAATGCCGCATGATTTTATGACTTCATAAAGAGCACTGTTTAAGTGCTGTATAAATTCCTGGATTGTCAGGGAAGAAAAAGGCTGATCTCGATGCTTAATACCCTGTTCAACGGCAAGCAAAAGCGTGCATTGATTGCGGCGCAGCTGCAGAACACGACGCTGCTGGCGCAGAACCGGCAGATGCAGGCGCGGCTGGAGCAGGCGCAGGTCCGGCAAAATGTGGCGGATGGCGTATTTGCCAGCCGGTCGAATTTTGGCGTATCGCTGCAGGGCATTCGTCAATCGTTCCAGGGCCTGGCATCGACGCTGAACGAAGAAAAACAGTCGGCCTTGCAGGCGGCATCGGAGTCGGATGCGAATCGCCAGGCCTTGCAGAAAATTTCCGGAAACCTGCTGCAGATGTTCGACCGCATCAAGCAGGCCTCGCTCAATGTGGACGGCTTGAACTTGCGGGCCGGGCAGATCAGCGGCATCGTCCAGACGATCCGGGAAATCGCCGCCCAGACCAATTTGCTGGCCATCAATGCCGCCATTGAAGCGGCCAGGGCAGGGGTACATGGCAGAGGTTTTGCGGTAGTTGCCGATGAAGTGCGCAAGCTGGCCGGACGCACCACCACCGCCACCGCCACCGCCGAAATTTCCACGCTGGTAGGCGCCGTTGAGGATGAATCGGGCGCAGCCAAAGCCGTGATGGAAGCCGGCGCCCGGGACGCCAGCCGTTTCAGCAGCGAGAGCGAAGCCGCAATGCATGGCATGCAGCGCTTGCTGGAACTGTCGCACAAGATGGAGGTGGCGATTGAATCGTCGGCTGTGCTGAGCAATATCGAGCTGGCCAACATCGAAGAACTGACCATCAAGCTGGAAGTCTATAAAGTTTTCATGGGCTTGTCGCAGGTCGCGCCGGAAGAATTGCCGGATCATACCGAGTGCCGCCTCGGCGCCTGGTATTACGCCGGAGAAGGCCAATCGCATTTCTCGAAACTTGCCGGCTACCGCCAGATCGAAGCGCCGCACCAAGCGGTCCATAAACATGCGCGCCGGGCGATGACCTGCTATTACGCGGGCGACCATGCGCAGGCGCTGGAAGCGCTGGCCGCGATGGAAATTGCCAATCTGGCGGTGATGTCGGGCCTGGAACAGATCGTCCAGCGCAGTCCGGCACGGCCAGCGCAGTTGTGCAGCCCGAGCCGGCCGCAGCTATGCCTGCAGCGTGTCGCGTGACGCACCGGGATCGTTATCAAAACAGAATAAAACGCGCGTTTCCAACATGTATTTCACAATGAATGCCCAGGAGCCATCGATGCAATATCCATCCTTTTTTGATGCGGCCAGAAAAATCACTGTCTACGATCCGCTTGCCGAATTGCTGGGAGCCGCGACAAACGGCGTGATCGAATATTCGTATGCCGATGCGGTCAAGCTGGCCGGCCATTCCTGCCCGACGGTAGCCGGTGCCTACCTGATGACGTTGAAGGCGCTGGCCAGTTTGTATGGCGACGGCCTGCCGCAACGCGGCGGCATCAAGGTTGCGTTTCCCAATCCGCTGCAAAGCGGCGTCGCCGGCGTGATCGCGAATGTGGCGAGCCTGATTACCGGCGCCACCAGCGACAGCGGCTTCAAGGGTCTGGCCGGCCGGTTTGATCGCCGCAACCTGCTCTTTTTCGAGGTTGCACTGGAGGGCGATATCCGGTTTCAGAGAACCGATACCGGAGCAAGCGTTACGGTCAGTTATCACCCCGACATCGTGGCGTCATCGCCGACGGTAATGCCGCTGATGCAGAAAATACTGGGCGGCACGGCCGAAGAACAGGAGAAACGCGAATTTTCCCAGCTGTGGCAGGAACGGGTCCGACAGATCCTGGAAGCGGTCGACGACCCCCGGCTGGTAACCTTCTGCGATGTTATTTAGGCGGGGTATAGGTAAAAACAATATGTGTGCCGCATGTATATATTGCGGTATATAAAAATACATAATGGTGTATATGCGCCGGCTAAAACCTTCAGTAAACGTGGCTTTGGCGGTATTGGCTAAGACATAGGGCTAAGACATAGGGCTAAAACTTAGGGTTAAGACATAGCCACATCAATCCCAGCGCGCCCCACTTGTACCATGCCGGATTCGATCGGCACCGGAACGGTCGCGACATCCTGCGACATCCTCATAGGTCGGCGCTGCCAATATTTTGCCGCTCTTGATCGCGTAGCGGGTGCCGCGGGAGGCTGATGGTTTCTTCGCCCGGGCACGGCATCCGGCATCCGGTGGCAGCAAGCGCTTACTTGATCGGGATCATCAGGTGCTGGTACGGTGTTCCCGGCCACATCACGTAGGGGACCGAGGTGTCAGGATCGGCGTTCTTTGGATACATGTCGTAAAAACTGGCATCGGCGCCCACAATCATCACGTGCGGTCCGGTCTTGACCCAGTGATTGTCGGCGCCGGGTTTCGCCGCATAGGGGTCGGTGTTGCTGGCGTCGGTGCCACCTGACAGCATGTACATGAAGCCGATTTTTTCGCTGGCCGGTGGCTTGTGGCCTATCCATGCGCCGGCCCACTCCATTGCGGCCTTGTCCAGGCACATCGGGTCTGGACCGGGGGTCGCCGGATTGTCCGGCATGCAGGTAAATCCGTTGCTTCCCTCGCGCAAGGTGCGCATCGTGCCGTCCGCGTTCATCGCGACTATGGTTGCCGCCGCACTCACTTTCTTCGGCGCCGCGCGCATCGCGCTTGCGATCATCTTCTTGTCGGCGGCAGAAGTTGCGCCTGCTTTCGCACCTGCCGCCGGCATCGCCGTATCGGCGGCAAGTGTCGTCTGCGTGAACGTGATGGTCAGGGCGGCAGCCATCGAAGCTATTGCAAAGATTGATTTAGACATAGCCTACTCCTTGGGAAATTCCACTGAAGATCTAACACGCTGTTGCATAACGCTAAGCTCGTAGCTCGTAGCTCGTAGTCAAAAAATATTGGGCTGTTAGCGCGTTAGCCCAACCTTCGGGCTCGTTCACCAGAGCGAATTAATGATGGGAGCTGCGGACACTACCGTTGCTTTGCACTTCTCCATCCACTTGCCCAAGGCGGGGAAGTCTTTCCAACTCGCCGCGGACTGCTGGAAGTGGTCGGCTACACCAGCTTTGGTTTCATAGATCTCAGTCAGGACGAAACACGTGTTTCCCGTCGGGGCAGAGTTGAGATCCATCGGATTCGAGAGCTCCGGTGCCTTGGACACGTTATAGTTCAGGAGAGCATTCGCCCCGGTTCGGTGGTGCGTAGCCTCCATCCAAGGCGCGTGGCTCCGAAAAATGCGGTCGCCTTCCTCCACTTGATCGGGAGGGGCAACGATGATGGCCGTAAGCTGAATCTTGCCCTTGTGTGCCATGGTGTTCTCCTTGTCTGGTTTGTTAGCCCAACCTGCGGAAGCCACGGGTTGATCCAACCCAACGAGTGGCATCGTCAAGCAAAGTTAAAGTATAGGAAAGAAGGCAAGAAATCCAAGCGTGCACTTAACAAAATCTGATTTGAGTCAAACTGTCCGGATTCCACCGCGCCCCAGCCATTTTCTCAACCTAATTTATTGTAAATATTCAGACCTCAATGAAGGGTTGAATAAAGGATCAACAAAAGTTCGTTCGCCTTGAGCGAAACGTATCGAAGGAGCTACTCAGGGACTCAGGGCGAACGGCCTAATGACTACAACTGATACGGCCCTATAGGGCGCTGAACAGTTAACTATTTATTCAATTTATAACCTGATTAGCTACATACCTCAGAAACAGCGTTACACGTTCAAAAAAACCCGTCGTCCCCGCGAAGGCGGGGATCCATACACCGGTGATTCAGCGTGCGATGTATGGTTTCCCGCCTTCGCGGGA
>JBDSCZ010000281.1:0-18594 GCA_039920865.1 Burkholderiaceae bacterium | reverse complement strand
GCCAGGCTGACTGAAATCAGGATCGCCAGCAATACGCCGGCCCACAGCAAACGCCGGTTGCGCGTGGCTTTTTTTGCAGCCAAAAAAGGCAGCAGCAGGGCGCTGAACCAGCGCTGCAGCTTGCTGTCGGTGCTCGAATGCGCGCCGCCGCTGGCGACATGTTGACGCGACAGCCGGTGCGCCAGCCAGGGCGTGACGGTGAATGCAATCGCCAGCGAGATCACCATGCCCATGCTGGCGTTGATCGGGATCGGGCTCATGTACGGCCCCATCAGGCCGGTGACGAAGGCCATCGGCAGCAACGCTGCGATCACGGTAAAGGTGGCGAGGATGGTCGGTCCGCCGACTTCATCGACCGCTGTCGGAATGATCTCGGCCAAGGATATATCGGGATGCAGTTCGCGGTGTCGGTGGATATTTTCAACCACCACAATCGCATCGTCGACCAGAATCCCGATCGAAAAAATCAGCGCAAACAGCGATACCCGGTTCAGCGTGAAGCCCCAAGCCCAGGACGCGAATAAGGTCGCTGCCAGCGTCAGGATCACTGCGATGCCGACGATTGCCGCTTCGCGACTGCCAAGCAGGAAAAACACCAGCACCACCACCGCGGTGGTGGCAAAAATCAGCTTCTGGATCAGCTTCATCGCCTTGTCGTTGGCGGTTTCGCCGTAGTTGCGCGTGACGCTGACTTCCACGCCAGCCGGAATCACGGTATTGCGCAATTCAGCGACGCGCTGGGTCAGTTGCTGCGCGACCTGCACTGCATTTTCACCCGGCTTCTTGGTGATCGTGATTGTCACCGCCGGATATTCGCTGCCGGCCTGGACGTTTTTTTCTGCATTGGCGCCATTGGCAGCATTGGCTTTGCCGGTGCCGAACCAGACATAGTGCGACGGCTGCACCGGTCCATCGACAATCCGCGCCACGTCCGACAGATTGACCGGATTACCTGCCGTGACGCCGACGATCAATGCGCCGACCTCTTTGGCATTCGCCAGAAAATTACCCGTCTGTACTTCCAGCGTAGTGTTGTCGGCGATCAACTGACCGGCCGGCAATGCGGCATTGACGCCCAGCAAGGCTTGCCGGATGTCGCTTACCGCCAGATGATAGGCGTTGAGTTTGTCGATATCGAGGAGTACCCGCACTGCACGGCCAGGGCCGCCGATGGTGCTGACTTCGCGCGTGCCGGGCACCCGTTTCAGCTCGACCTCCATCGCATGTGCGACCCGCTCCAGCTCGTAGGCACCGCGCTCAATATCCTTGGTCCAGAGCGTCAGCGACACAACAGGAACATCGTCGATGCCCATCGGTTTTACCAGCGGTTCGCCGACGTTGAGTTCGCGCGGCAGCCAGTCGCGGTTCGAGTGGATGGTGTCATACAAGCGCACCAGCGCTTCAGTGCGCGGGACGCCGACCTTGAATTGGGCGGTGATGATCGCCATGCCGGGTTTGGAAACCGAAAATACGTGCTCCAGACCCTGGATTTGCGAGAGCACCTGTTCCGCCGGCGTCGCCACTAGGGTTTCGACGTCTTTAGCGGATGCGCCGGGGAACGGGATCAGCACATTGGCCATCGTCACATTGATTTGCGGTTCCTCTTCGCGCGGCGTGACCAGCACCGCGAACAGGCCGAGCAGCATCGCCACTAACGCAATTAACGGCGTTAGTTGCGAATGCAGGAAGAACTTCGAAAGACGACCGGCGATGCCCATATTATTATTTATCCTTGAGTTTCATGATGCCCATCGCTTTCAATACGTATTTTTCGTAAATTGGCTCGGAGGTACCTTTTTTCATCTTTCGGATGAAGTATTTTTCGAATGCGATCTTGGCCAGATGCACCCATTTGCCTTCGGCGAACCAGTTGACGTTGCGCGGCGGGATCTGCGGCATCGCGACAAACGCGATCCCGCTGTCGCCGAAATCGGCCAGACAGATCGCGTTCCAGGTAGCTTTGGCGGTCGGTGCCTGGCCCGATAAAGCGGACTTGATGTTATGGGCAGTTGCCGTCACCATCGATTCGATCATGTAGCCGGTCTTGGGCGTGCCGGTCGGCACCGGCGTAGCTTCCACCGGCGGTATCGCCACGCACACGCCGACTGCGTAGATGTTGGTGTATTTGGGGTTGCGCTGATAGGCATCGATCAGGACGAAGCCGCGCGGATTGGTCAATCCTTCGATGCCGAACACCGCATCGATACCTTTAAATGCAGGCAACATCATCGAGTAAGAAAATGGCAGCACATGTTCTTTTTTGACAGCGCCGTTTTCGTCATGCTCGGCTACCATCATCTTGCCGTCTTCGACCCGCGTGACCTTGGCATTGCAGATCCACTTGATGTTGCGTTCGCGCATCGCGGACTCCAGCATGCCTTTCGAGTCGCCCACGCCGCCTAGTCCCAGATGACCGATATACGGTTCGGAAGTGACGTAGGTCATTGGCACCCGGTCGCGGATCTTGCGCCGGCGCAGATCGGTTTCCATCACAAACGCAAATTCGTAAGCGGGGCCGAAACAGGATGCGCCCTGTACCGCGCCGACCACGATCGGGCCGGGTTCTTCAATAAATTTATTCCAGGCTGCAGCTGCTGTTGTGGCATGGCTGGTTTTGCAAATAGACTGCGTGAAGCCGTCCGGTCCCAGCCCCTCGATCTCGTCAAAGGCCAGTTTGGGGCCGGTTGCAATCACCAGATAATCGTAATCCAGCATCGCGCCATCACCCAGTTCGACCTGATTATTTTCAGGATGCAAACGCTTTGCGCCGCGCCCGTCGAAAGCAATGCCGTGACGCTGCAAATGGGATTCCACTTCAAATTCGATGTCGTCCGGTTTGCGCCAATTGACCGCAAGCCAGGGATTGGAGGGAACGAACTGAAAGGTGTTGGTATTCGACACGACCGTGATCCGGTCACCTGCTCCCAGCAGCGGTTTCATTTCATAAGCCATCGGCATGCCACCCAAACCTGCACCTAAAATAACTATGTGAGCCATTTTTGTTCTCCTGGTATTAGACGTTTTTATAATTGCAAATCGTGATTAATTGGTAGCTAGTTCGTCGCTAATTCGTCGCTAATCCGTAGCTAATATGCATGCCAAATGGTTCTTACTCTGCCTTTGCCTCCGGGTTGGAAATCAGTCCGGCCCTGACCGGATCCTGGGCCACGCGTTCACCGGTCCGCAGTCCGGCCAATACTTCAATAAAACCGGTGCCGGACGCTTCGCCAACCCGAATCTGGCGCAGTTGCGGCTGGCTCTGCGCGTTGCCCAGCACATAGACTGCAGTCACTTCGCTGCGGCGCAGCACCGCCTGCTCGGGCACGACTAGCTTGCGTGCGGTGCCGGTGACGAAATACGCGCGCGCAAACTGCCCAGGCAGCAATCCGGTAACCTGGCCCAGATCGAGTCGCAGCTTGGCGGTATGGGTGCGGCTATCGGCCAGCGGTATCAGGGTGATCTTGTTGGCGGTGACCGCTTGCTTTAAGGCGGGGAATTCGACCCGGGCCGGCGTTTGCAACTGAATTGTGCGCAAGCTCGATTGCGACAGCGTGGCGGTCACGCGCATCGCAGTTGGATCGAACAGCGTCAGCAGAGGCAAACCGGGCGTCGCCATGCTGCCTACTTCGACTGGAATTTCTGCAATCACCCCGGCATATGGCGCGGTAATGATAGTGAATGTCTTGGCAGTCGAGGCCTGACCTGCGCCAGCCTGCAACGCCGCAACACGGGCTTGGGAAACGTTGAAGTCGGCCTGAGCCTGATCCAGTCCGGCCTGGCTGATAAATTTTTGGGCAAACAGTTTCTTGCTGCGCTCGAAGCTGCGTGAAGCATTGTTCAGGCTGGCCCGTGCTTCTGCGACCTGGCTCTGGCTGCCCGACAGCGCCTGTTCTGCGGCGCGCGGGTCGATGCGCGCCAGCACCTGCCCGGCCTTGACGCTGTCGCCGACCTTGACCCTGAGTTCGACAATCTGGCCGGAGATCTGTGCTGCCAGCGTCGATTGCCGCATCGCTTCGACCACGCCTTCGGCGCTGATCGTCTCAGGAACTTCGCGGTAGGCGACAGCGTAGGCAGCGGCCGGTGCAGTTTCCGGCACGGTTGTAGTTGAACGCTTGGCCGGCTGTGCTGCGACCGGCCAAGCGCCAAGTACAAGTGATGCGGCCAGTAAAGGCATCGCTGCAAGCGCACTCCGGCGCAGGGTTGCCGACGCAATTGAGACGAGCGATCCAGGCTTCGATTGCTTGCAGCGATTCTTCATCAGTCTCTCCGCAGCTTGCAGGTACGAATGCCGAAAGGAAGATAAGCCGGACACCATCCGATCAAGCCGGTCAGCAATGGCACCAGGCCGATTAGCGCCCACATGCGCGTGCTTTCGCCCAGTACAAAGAACAGGCTCAAGATCAGCAGCCCGGCGATGATGCGGATACTGCGATCGATACCGCCAACATTTTGATTCATTGCAGACTCCCGGTTGTTGTAAAGATAAAAGGGTTTGAGAAACAATTTTGATGCGTCTTGTCGCACTGTATAAACCTATACTCCCACGTAATTTTAAAATAATATTGGCTCTGCGCATATAAATAGTGCGGTAAGTAAAAATACAATATGCAGTATATTCAATGTGCTATTTTCGGACGTTGCGATCGGTCGGGCAATACAGGCCGTACAGCGTGTTTAGCAGAGCCAGAGCGCGTCCTTCGGCGAGTTGATAATAGATCTTCTTGCCTTCGCGCCGGGTAGAAACGATGCCTTCATTGCGCAACACGCTTAGCTGCTGCGACAGGGTCGGCTGACGAATCCCAAGCAACTCTTCGAGCTCGCTTACGCATGCTTCGCCCTGGGTCAGTTGGCACAGTAGCAACAGTCTGTCTTCATTGGCCAGCACCCGCAACATCGCAGTTGCTTCCCCGGCGGCTTCACGCATTTGCGCAATGTTTAGAGTGCTTGTATCCATATGGAGCGCTTCAATGTGGCTATCAAATTCGATACAATTAATTTTAATACATATTATTAAAAAACGTTATATAAATTTGTATAATTTATGTGGTGGAGCGGACGGAAAAGTAGTGAGGTTCTCCGTGCCTGCACTAATGCTATGTAAACCTATTTTACGTATCCAAAGCTTAGAAATTCCTGCCTTCGCCAGCCTCTTCATAAGTCTTGCCGTCGCGTATGTGGTAAATCCGCTTGAACGTCGGGATGATTTTTTCGTCGTGCGTGACGACCACGATCGCGGTCTGATACTGCTGCGCCATCTGGTCCAGGATGCGCATCACGTTGAGTGCGCGTTCGCTATCGAGCGGCGCGGTCGGCTCGTCGGCCAGAATCACCGGCGGGCGATTGGCCAGTGCGCGGGCAATCGCCACCCGTTGCTGCTCGCCGCCGGAAAGCTCGGACGGGTTGGCCTTGGCGCGGTGCGCAACATCCAGCGCCTGCAATAGTTCCAGTGCCCTGGCGCGGGCGACGCCGTTGGGTTTGCCGGCCAGCATCGGCAACAAGGCGACGTTGTCGGTGACATCCAGAAACGGAATCAGGTACGGCGCCTGGAATACAAAGCCGATGCTGTCGCGCCGCAGCGCGCGCAAATCCTTGATCAGCCATCGGTCCTGGTCGAAGATGCGTTTGCCGTTGAGCGACATGGAACCCCCGGTCGGCTCGATCACTGCGCCCAGGCATTTGAGCAGGGTGCTCTTGCCCGACCCGCTGGGGCCGATCAAACCCACGACTTCACCCGGATACACGGTCATGTCGACACCCTTGAGTGCCTCGACTGCGGCATCGCCCTCGCCATAGCGTTTGCGCAATCCGCGCAATTCTATGGCAGGGGTGCGTATTTCATCTTTCAATTTCATCCTCCAATCGCGGTAGCCGGATCGACTTTGAGCGCGGCGCGTATCGCCATGATGCTGGCCAGCGCACATACCGCCATCACCGCCAGAAATCCCAGAATCGCGTCCGAGTTCAGCAGCAACACGTATTTGGGAAAGTAGGGCGCCCACAGCGTGGCGACGATCTTGCCGATGACGAAACCGATCACGCCCAATCCCAGCGCTTGCTGCAAGATCATGCCGGCGATGGTGCGATTGGTGGTGCCGATCAGCTTGAGCACCGCCAGCTCCCGGATCTTGCCCATCGTCATGGTGTAGATGATGAAAGACACGATGGCGGCACTGACCACGGCCAGAATGACCAGAAACAAGCCGATCTGTTTGGCAGAGGTCGCAATCAGCTTGGCTACCAAAATTTCTTCCATTTGCGGCTGCGTATATGCCTGCAGATGTTTCCAGCGTTGTATCTCGGCTGCGACTTCGCCAGCGCGCCAATTATCAGCAACCCGCACCAGAATCGCATTGACGCTATGACTGGTGGTCTGCAAGCCCTGGACCGCGTCGAGCAAACCCGGCACCCCGGGCCGGTTGAAGGCCGGATTGGCGGCGCTGCGCGCACGTTCGTTCAGGATGGCATCGTTATCCTTCTGAAACTGCGCTTCCTGTGCATCTGTCAACGGAATGAACAGCATCGGATCGCCGCCCGACGAGACCATGCGCCGGGTCAGGCCGACTACCGTGTATTCGTGCCGTCGGATCTTGATGCGGTCACCGAGTTTGAAGCCGGTCTTCACATCGGCTACCGCTTCATAGTGGCTGCGTGTAATGAGCCTGCCCTGGCTGAGATAGAGCGGCTGCCCCGGTTGGTCGGGTTCGAAGCCGACCACCATCACCCGTACATCCTGTCCGGCCTGCTGCACCTGCATGGTCAGGTAGGTGACATTGGCTGCCTGGGTCACACCCGACAAGCCTAGAATCGTGCGATAGGCATCATCGCGCACGCTCGATGGTTCGGCATACGGGCCCAGCGTATCTTTTTGCACTACCCAGATGTCGGCGCCGCTGTTTTTCAATAGCGCCTGCGCATCGTCGACCATGCCGCGGTAGATGCCCGCCATCGAGAGCGTGACGCCGATCAACAGGCCCAAGCCAATCCCGGTATACACATACTTGGCCCATGAATGCAGGATATCGCGTCCGGCCAGACTGATCATTTGACGCCTTTTGCGAGCGAATCGACGATGCTGACCTGGTCGTCCGCGCGCAGTTCGCGCTCGCTATGGACGATCACACGGTCGCCCTTTGCCAGCCCGGACAAGACTTGCACCTTGCCATTCAGAGCGCGCTCGCCAGTGCGGATCGGCTGGAACCGGAGCCTGCCTTCACGCAATTGCCAAACGCAATCCTGTAAACCGATGTTGTGTAATGCCGCATTCGGTATCGTCAGTGCGGAAGCAATCACAGGGTAAGTAATCGTGATTTCGGCCAGTTCGCCCAGCGTGATTGCCGGCGGAATTTGGTTGAATGTAACGCTGACCAAACGTTCCTCGGTCACGCTGTCGCTATTGGGTTCGATCCGTGCGATGGTTCCATCGAAGGCGCCGTGCGGGTGCGAGCGCAGCAAGACGCTGGCAGTCAAACCAGCTTTTAGCGGGCCGGAACGGGCCTGGTCGATCCGGGTTTTAACCCAGATACTGGCGGGGTCGATCATGCGCAACGCGCTTTGGCCAGCGACCAGAGTGGAGCCCGGTTCTACGTCGCGCGCGGTCACGATGCCGGCCACCGGTGCACGCAGCAAAAGATTGCTGCGCTGCTTGCCGATTGCCGCCTGTTCTGCGGCGAGGCGTCCGAGTTCCTGTCTGGCTGCATCTTGGGCGGCGCGTGCAGCGGACACCCCGGCTAGCGCCGATAACGCTTCCTGTTGCTTGGCCTCGACTGCAGACAGGCTCAGGAATGCCTGCTTGCCCAATGCTATATAACGCGCGGCATTGCTGGCAGCAACTTTGTTGCGTGCTGCGCTGTCGCGTAGTTGCGCAGCAGCGCCCTCGACCGCGTAGTGCGCTCTGCGCAACGCAGCCTGAGCCGCAGTGGCGCGCTCATCGAGGTCCACCGGGTCCATCTCGGCCAATAACTGGCCGGCTTGCACACTATCGCCGACATCCACCAGCACCCGCTTGACTCTGCTGGCGGCAGTGGGGCCAATCGCATAACTGCGCCGCGCCTCGACGGTACCGATGCCAAAGATTGACGTTTGCAGGTCGGCGATGTCTGCTGTGGCAGCGGTGACCCGGTTCGGTGCCAACGGTCCGTGCTGCAGTGCCAGCCAGCCGGCTCCGGCCACGACGCAACCAGCCAGTGCGATCAATACAATTTTTTTTGAAACGAGAGGGCGCTTCATGCTTGTTTACTTTCTACGCCAGTTAAAAACACTTCCAGCACGCCTTCGGATAAATTGCCCGGATCTGCGGTTGAACCGGACGCCATTGATTGCAGTACGAGTCCCTGGATTGCGCCCAGGAACAGCGTGCTGGCGTATTCGGGACGGAGATCGGCGGCGACTTGCCCTTGCAGTTTTGCTGCTTGCAGCAGATCCATTGCCGTTTTTTTATGACTTTGCAGAATCATTCGAACCCGTTGCTTGCAAACCGAGTCGCCCGGCTTTTGCAACTCATGAAAGATGATGCGCGGGACCCCTGGATAAGCTGCAACGAACCGTACATGCGCCCTGAAAACGGCACGCAGGGCCTTGAGCGGATCGGGTGTTGAGCGGGCCGCATCGTCAATCTTGCCCAGCAAGTTTTGTTGCACCCATTCCAGCACCGCCAGCCAGATCGCATCTTTGGTTGGAAAGTGGCGAAATACCGCGCCTTGCGTGAGGCCGATTGCCTTGGCAATGTCCATCGTGGTGATGTCGGCAGGGCTATTGCTGGCTGTCAGATTCAATAGAATCTGGACAATATCGGCCTGCCGTTCTTCCGACGACAGCCTGGATTTCAGGCGCTCTGCATTTGGCATTTTGATCTTCAAGTAAGTAATTAGTCACTATCTTAGTGCGCAAAGGAGTAATATTCAAGCTGTTTCAAAAATTTAAGTATGGTCGGCAATAGTTGCCAAACAAGGAGAAGGAAAATGAGTGAAACACTCAGCATCACAATCACGCAGAAAGAAAATTACCAATTCCTGGTCGACTTCGGCGACGCGATTCCAGGTTTGCTGGTGGACGAACCGGCGCCGATGGGCGACGGACTTGGCCCGGCGCCGGCCCACATGTTATTGGCTGCAGCTGCCAATTGCCTCTCTGCAAGCTTGCTGTTTTCGCTAAAAAAATACGGGCAGGATGCCGGTGGCATCACCACCAGGGCGACTTGCACTATCGACCGTAATGCCAACAACCGGCTGCGCATAATGGGAATAGACGTAATGATTCAGTTCGCTCAGGATGGCGCCAGTATCAATCATCTTGATCGTGTGCTGGGGCAATTCGAAGAATTTTGTACAGTTTCTCAAAGTATTCAGGCGGGTATCCCGATCAAGGTCAGCGTGACGGACGGCCATGGTAAGCGCTTGAAATAAAAGATGTTTTTATGTCGATGCAATGGTAAGGTCGTCTCCGAAAGATCCGAATGCGTAAGGTAATGCAGGATTTTCAACTTGATATATATCATTCTTTTTGTTGTTTTTAGAGTTGATAATGCGCGGGTAGGTATTGGGAAAGCAAAGAGTTTGTTAAGCCCGAAGTTCAACTAATGTAATAGCCAGCACAAAGGAAGAAGCGCAGATGGATAACGTTGAGAAAAAAATGGTCGTTGAAGATACACCGAAGATTGGAAATCGGCGCAAATTTCTGGGTCGCAGCGCATTGCTGGGATTGGCTGGCGCAGGCGTGTCGCTTGGCTTGAGCGGCTGCAAAGAAGAAGTCACTGCGGCGAAACCAGCGGGTGCTGTTAAACACGTTTCCGCTGGTGGTATTGAAGTAGCCCCTGGCCAATTGGATGAGTACTACTCTTTCCTCAGCTCAGGGCACGGCGGAGAGATGCGGATATTGGGCCTGCCTTCAGGTCGAACCTTGAAGCGGATTCCAATATTCAATACCGATTGCATGTTGGGCTGGGGCATTACCAACGAATCAAGGGCGATCATCGGCACTAAGCCCGATGGATCCCTCCTATACACCACTGGCGATACGCACCATGTACACGGCAGCTACAAAGATGGCACCTATGATGGTCGCTGGCTGTTTGTAAATGACAAGATTCATTCTCGTTTAGCGCGTGTTCGCATGGATACGATGGAGTGCGACAAGATCACCCAGTTGCCTAACGTGATGGGTTTTCACGGCAACTTCCCGGACAAGCGTGATCCTGTTGATGCAGCAATCAATTACACGACCCGCGTTTTCTGCGGTTCCGAATTTCATATTCCGCTACCAAATGATGGCCGCGATTTAGAAGACCCAAGTAAATGGGGTTGCATGCTAACCTGTGTGGATGCCAGCACGATGGAAGTGCGTTGGCAATGTCGTGTGGATGGCAATCTGGATCTGGTGGCGACATCCTATGATGGTAAGTTTGCTGCTGCGAATCAGTACAACACTGAAAATGGCGCAACCTTGACCGAAATGATGTCGGCCGAACGCGATGCCTGTGTATTTTTTGATATAGCGCGGGTCGAAAAGCTGGTCAAGGATGGCAAGTTTACGACAATCGGTACGTCCAAGGTGCCGGTCGTGGATGGCCGCAAAGCCGCCAATCCGGACCCAAAGACCTCGGTGACTTGTTATGTTCCAGTGGGTAAAAACCCGCATGGCGTCAATGCCAGTCCAGACGGAAAGTACTTCGTTTGTTCCGGCAAGCTGTCCCCAACCGCCACAGTCATTGACCAATCACTGGTGCAAAAATGGTTCAACGGCGAGCTGAAAACTGAACGTGATGCAGTCGTCGCTGAGCCTGAAGTAGGCCTTGGTCCACTCCATACCTGCTTCGATGGCAAAGGCAATGCATACACTTCGCTGTTTCTGGATAGCCAGACTACAAAGTGGAATGTTGACAAAGCGATTGCACAGTACAAGGGGGATAAATCGGTAAATCCCATCATCGATAAAATCGACGTGCATTACCAGCCCGGTCATCTCTATTCGTCGATGGGTGAAACCAAAGAATGCGATGGCAAGTTCATGAATTCCGGGAATAAATTTTCCAAGGATCGTTTTCTGCCAGTCGGACCCTTGCATCCTGAGACAGAGCAGTTGTTCGACATCAGTGGCGAAAAAATGAAACTCCTTGCGGATCACACCGCGTATTCGGAACCGCATGACGGCATTATTGTGCGGCGCGACCTCGTTAAGACGCGCCAGATCTACAACCTTGCCGATTTCCCGAATGCGGTTACACCGGAAAACACGGGCATTGAACGCAAGGGCAATAAGGTCCATGTGCGTATGATGTCGCAGGCGCCAAACTATAGTATGCCTGTCATCAAGGTCAAGAAAGGCGATGAAGTTACCATCACCCTGACCAATCATGACAAGGTTGAGGATTTAACCCACGGTTTCGCGCTTCCGACCTACAACATCTGCTTTATTGTGAATCCGCAACAAACTCAATCGGTCACTTTTAAGGCTGATCATGTCGGTGTGTTCTGGATTTATTGCACCCACTTCTGCCACGCATTGCATCTCGAAATGCGCAGCCGCTTCCTGGTAGAAGCGTAACGCTGCAGTACCGCGCGCTGGTAACAGAGCGCGGTACTTATCGTTTTTTATTTTTGGTTGTTATTACACTTTGCACCTGTTACGTATAATTTTGCTAACATAACAAACTGTTGACTATAGTATTGCGACAGATCAAATTCCAGTCCAAATCTCTGCAATTTCCTACCGATTCTGATCGGCCGCAGCACGAAATAATGCAAATTCACGTCGAATCACGCTCTTGATAGATGCATTACTATTGCGTGTATGCATTAAAATGCTCGGTTAGCCGCATGTATTCATTGTGCAATCTAAAATACTCCAGACTTTATGGTGGTGAGGTGGATTTGCAAGGGATTTAATGTCGTGGCAATGGGCTAAAGCTCGAGGGCACTTTGCTGTATCGACGCTCACAGTTGGATGCAAGCATTATTAATGCACGCATCACTCAATGTTTAAAATTCGGTAGGTTCTATGAAACACATCTTTGATCGTAGCTGTTTTCTGCAATTTATTCTCGCATTGTCGGTAGGACTTGCCAGCTTACTGTTCGCAACGCACGCCCAAGCCACCGTATATGACGCCGAGTTACCGGAAGGACTCAAGACCGGGCCGGATCTTTGTGCCTACGCAGCTTGTCGCGATGTTATGCCTGCTGCCACGCACTTTTCCAAGCGCAAAGGGCGGCCTAGCTACGTAGAGGCTTATGCGGAGAGTGCGGATAGCCAGGGCGACAAAGGCAAGCATCAGAACAAGAGTAAAGTCGATGACAAGGACCAGCATAAGCGCCTGGTCGGCTATGTTTTCTTGTCGACTGACGTGGTCGATATTCCGGCCTACTCCGGCAAGCCTGTCGTTACCCTGATCGGCATGGATACGAAGGGCATCATTACCGGTGTGCGCGTGCTGAAACACTCTGAACCAATCTTGCTTGCGGGTATTCCCGAGTCTGAGCTTCTCAAATTCATTCATCAATATGTCGGCAAGTCGGCCGATTCCAAGCTGGTCATCGGGCAGGGCCAGAATGACAATGGCGCGCAAAGTCTGGATGCCATCAGTGGCGCGACTGTTACCGCAATTGCCGAAAATCAGGTGATTTCTCGTAGCGCGTATGCAATTGGCCGGCAGGTAGGGCTCATCAAGAGCGTACCTAGACCGCCGGCCCGATTTGCTGCATTCAATGCCAAATTGAATTGGGAAGATTTGCTGAAAGAGGGCAGCGTTCAGCATATGCTGGTGTCGGCCAAGGATGTCGGCGTCAGCAACCTCGATCAGCCTTATATGGATCTGTATTTCGGCTACCTGAACGTGCCGGCAATCGGCACCAGTTTGCTGGGTGAACATGGCTATCGGCGCCTGATGGAAGACTTGAAGCCGGACGAGCACGCCATTTTCATTATCGCCAACGGCCAGAGCTCGTTCAAGGGATCAGGATATGTGCGCGGCGGAATTTATGACCGGATTCAGGTGCGCCAGGATCCGGAAACCTTTACTTTTCGCGATACCGATTACCTGAATTTCTACCATTTAGAGCCAGCCGATGCTCCGCGCTACAAGGAATCCGGCATCTTTATTGTCCGTTCTGCCGACTTCAATCCGGCTTGGCCGTGGCAGCTGACCTTTCTTGCCAACAAGACCGATGCAAAGACTGGCATTAAAACTTTCATTCATTTCGATCAGGAACTGTGGTTGCCGGCGCAATATCTGGAAGGCGGCCGTCCCAAGATTGAACGCCCGCAAGCGGTATGGGAATCCATCTGGCAAGGACGGAAGCTGGAAATCGCGTTGTTTGTGCTGATACTGGGATTTACCGCACTGATGTATTCGCAACGCGACAAACTGGTGCGCATTTCCAGCCGCAATCACAAGCCATGGATTTCTCGGCCGCGTCATTTGTTATGGATCGCCAGTGTTCTCTTTCTGGGCTTTTATCTGAAGGCGCAGCCCAGTATCACGCAGGTGTTGACCTGGTTCCATTCGCTAATTCACCAGTGGAAGTGGGAACTGTTCCTGTCAGACCCGTTCATATTTATTTTTTGGTGGTTCATCATCATCACCGTGCTGGTATGGGGCCGTGGTGTGTTTTGCGGCTGGTTATGCCCATTTGGTGCGCTACAACAACTGGCTCACAGCGCCGGCAAGCTGATTGGTCTGAAAAAATTCCAGCGGCTGTTGCCAATGAAGTTGCACAACAAACTGAAATGGATCAAATACGGTGTCTTTTTCGTTCTGCTGGGTGTGTCATTTTATTCGATGGAAACGGCAGAGCTTCTAGCTGAAATCGAACCGTTCAAGACTACATTTTTAGTCGGCGTGTGGAACCGTACTTGGCCATTCTGGCTGTTTATTGGTGGCATTCTCGGCTTGTCATTTCTGAGCGAGCGGCCGTATTGCAAATACATCTGTCCGCTCGGCGCTGGTCTGGCGATTCCGAGCAAATTGCGCCTGTTCGGTTTGAAGCGCAAGACCGAATGTCAGACTTGTCATGCCTGCGCCACCGGTTGCGGTTCACACGCAATTGACGCAGCCGGAAAAATAGATCAGACCGAATGCATGCAATGTCTGGACTGCATGGTGTTGTATTACGACGATCATGCGTGTCCACCGCTGGCGAAGGAGCGCAAAACGCGCGAAAAATTGAACTTGCCGCTGACACCTATCGATGCCAAGGGCTATTTCATTCCACTGGACAGCGTGCGTCGCAATCTGTCTGAAAAAACCGTGCAAATGGCGGCCAAAAACCCGTGACCCGACAAGTAATGAAGGGTGCGCTAAAGCTACTGCTCACAATCACCACACTGACCGCCTGGTTTGGACTGACAGGCGATACTGCATGGGGTGCTGTGCTGCAGGTGCAGTCGGGGCAATCGATAGCTGCGGCGATTGCTGCGGCCAAACCGGGGGACACCGTGCAAGTGGCGCACGGCGAATACAGCGAACATCTGGTGATCGATAAGCCGCTTACCTTGCAGGGCATCGGCCGGCCGACCATCCGTGGCGGAAATGCCGGCGACGTGATCCGCGTGCGCGCTTCGGACGTGACAATCAAAGGTTTGATCGTGCGCGACAGCGGCGTTAATCTGACTGATCAGAATGCCGGTATTTATATCCAACCCGGTTCAGACCGTGCCACGGTGCAGGACTGCGACCTAATCTACAACTTGTTCGGCGTTTGGTTGGAAAAGTCCAAAGACTCGCGTATTGAACATAACGTAATTACCGGAAAACGTGATTTGCTGTCAGTGCTAAGGGGAAACGGCATTCAGGTATACAACACCATCGGTGCCAAAATCATCGACAACAACATCAGTTACAGTCGTGATGGTCTATACGTGGATGTTTCGAAAAATGCACTGTTTCGCGGCAATAAAATTCATCACCTGCGCTATGGCACGCACTTCATGACGACCGACGACAGCGTCTGGGAGAACAACGAGTCTTATCTCAATCAAGGCGGACTGGCGCTGATGGAAGTGCGTCGTTTAACTGTGCGCAACAACATTACTTGGGGTAATACCGATCACGGCATCATGCTGCGCACGATGCAGGATTCCGTGATTGAAAATAACATCGTGGCAGGCAATGGACGCGGCTTTTTCATCTATGACGCCGAGTACAACACGCTGAAAAATAATCTGGTGATCGGTAACCGGATCGGAGTCCATTTGTCGGCTGGCTCCTATAACAACAAGGTCAATGGCAATGACTTCATCGACAATCAATCGCAGATCAAGTACGTCGCCGCGCGCGATGTCGTGTGGGGACTTACACAGGGTAATTACTGGAGCAATTACAGCGGATGGGATCAAAATGGCGACGGCCTGGGGGATGTTGCCTATGAAGCCAACGACGTGGTGGATCGGCTCAACTGGCAATACCCATTGATCAAACTATTGTTGTCGAGCCCGTCGATGCAGACATTGCGCTTCGTGGCCAGACAGTTCCCGGTGTTGCGTGCCCCCAGCATCGTGGACAAGCATCCGCGCATGCGCCCTTTGAATCAGGATTGGAGACGGTGGAGTGACAAACAACCCCCTGCAGCTGAATAAAGTCACCAAACATTTTGGTGACATACATGCCGTCAACGATATTAGTCTGTCGGTTGCGAAAGGTGAAATGTTCGGCCTGATCGGCCACAATGGCGCCGGCAAAAGCACACTTTTCAAATTGATGTTGGGGCTGATTCCTGCTACCAGCGGTGAAATCAAAATTTACGATACATTGATCAGTGGTCGCGATTTTCGGCAGGTGCGGCGGCGTATTGGTTACCTGCCTGAAAGTTTTGTTACCTACGATAACCTGACTGGCTTGGAAGTGTTGCGACTGTTCGCCGATTTAAAGCAAGTGCCGCGCAGTACATGTGAAGCAATTCTGGCGCGCGTTGGACTGGCAGATGCTGCCGGGCGGCGGGTACGCGGTTATTCCAAAGGCATGCGGCAGCGATTGGGTTTTGGCCAGGTGCTGTTGGGTAACCCTGATCTGATTTTTCTAGATGAGCCGACCAATGGGCTGGACCCGGAAGGGATTCATGAGTTTTACCGCATTCTGCGCGATGTGCAGTCACAAGGAGCGACCATTATCATTACCTCGCACATACTGGCGGAGATTCAAAGCCGCGTTGACCGCCTGGTGATTCTGAACTCCGGCCAAATCGTCGCACAGGGAACGCTTACGGAATTGCGCTCCCACATGGTGCTGCCTTCTATCATCGAGGTTACGTTGCGTGACGGTTACGAGGCGCACATACGCGCCGCGCTTGGTGCTGTGACTAGTTTGGAGTGGCAGCTCGATAATGATTGCGCGCGAATTTCCTGCCCGGCGGCAAGCAAGGTAAATGTACTTGCCAGGATCATGGCGATGTCCGATGCAGTGCTCGATATCGTCGTGCATGAACCGTCGCTGGAAGATCTATTTCTCGGTTATGGAGATCAGCATGTCCAAGCGCATTGAATGGGCTCAGGTACGCGTCATTGCCACCAAGGAGTTCCGGGACCGGCTGCGCAATTTGTGGGTGGTAGCGGTTGCCGTGATATTTGCTTTGTTTGCACTGGCAATTGCCTATCTCGGCTCAGCGCAACTGGGTTCAGTCGGCTTCCGCGGCATTGATGTCACTATTGCCAGCCTGGTCAGCCTGGTCATTTATCTGGTGCCGCTGATTGCATTGATTATGGGTTACGACACCATCGTCGGCGAGAAAGAGCGCGGTTCGCTGGAGTTGCTGTTGTCGATGCCAATTACCCGTTTTGAAATTTTGATGGGAAAATATCTGGGACTGTCTGCTGCGCTGGCTAGTGCTACGGTCATCGGATTCGGCGCCGGTTTGCTGCCGCTGGCTTCGCAGTTAGGGGCAAACGACCTGTATCATTATACCGGCTTCGTCTTGAGCGCGATTCTGATGGGCATGGCTTTCTTGAGTCTATCGTTATTGGTGTCTGTCATTGCTCAGGATCGGATGCGCGCCAGCGGTGCGGCAATCATGTTGTGGTTCTTTTTCGTGCTGATCTTTGATCTGCTGCTGATGGGCGCATTGGTCGTCAGCCAGGGAACGCTTAGTAGTACGCTTTTCGCCGGATTGCTGATGCTTAATCCCGCCGATGTTTTCCGCTTGTTGAATATTTTTAGCTCCGATCAAGTGCAGAGCATGTACGGCCTGGCGACAGTGATGCCGGAGAGTCTGACCAATCCAGCAATACTGGTTGGCATCATGCTGGGCTGGATCGTATTGCCGTTCGCAGTTACACACTGGAGATTTAAATGAAATTGAAAATAACGTGTGGGCAAAAATTTATGGTGGTACGACGCAATTTGGTGGGAACTTTGGCGTTATGCATATTACTTACTGCGTGCAATCAGGTTACGCCGAAGGCGGTAGCGCTGGAGCCAACCAGCGAAACCGCCTGTGAGTTGGACGGGATGATCCTCAAAGATTATCCGGGCCCCAAGGCGCAGATCCATTATGCAGAAGGCAAGCCAGAATTTTTCTGTGATCTGATGGAGCTGTTCTCGATGTTGCTGGTGCCTGAACAAAAACGTTCGGTCACCGCCGTGTTTGTGCAGGATATGGGCAAGACTCCATGGGAGAATCCGACTGGAAATTGGATCGATGCTAAAAGCGCCGTTTATGTGGTTGGAAGCAAAAAACTGGGTTCTATGGGGCCAACCTTCGGATCGTTTTCCAGCATGCAGGATGCCGAGGCTTTCGTTAACAAAGAGGGCGGAAAAATTGTGCGCTTTGAGCTGATAACGCCGGATATGCTCAATAAGAGTGGCGATGCAGCACACGATTCAACGATGTCGCATGATAAGGCTGATTGATGAAACAGGACGAGTCGATAGAGGCTGCGAATGCGGAAGATCTGCAGGCACTGTATGCAAAAACGGCCTATTTGCTGCGCGAATCACGTAAGGAAGTCTTGCGGCAATATGCCGTTGACAGTGAGGCAGCATTATTGGAAAAAATCAAGAATGGAAAGCTCAGCGAGCATCCTGCTTACGAGCATTATCTGAGCGCCTTGATTCTCGATCAAACCCGCATGCAGGTACGTGCCGAGATGATGGAACAATTTGGCGATGCGCTGATCGTGCAAGCAGAACCTGTGGTGTGCATGCATCTGATATTCAAGGAAAACCTTGAGGAACATTACGCCGAACGCATGGTCGAACCGGTACGCATGGCACAGGATGCCCTGACGCTTTCCTTTGATACCGGCTTGATGATGGAAGTGCGTTATTTCAGCAACCAGGAATATTCGATCAACTGGAGTTGGGGCGATGCAGAATTGCGCATGGATACTGCGCCCATGCACGTAAGCTGCGCAACTTTTCCCCTGCATGTGCATGATGAAAACGACGTGGTAAGAGCTGGTCCGATGGCTGACTACAGTCCGGATAGTTGGCGCATTTTTTCGAGGCTGCTTGACACTTTGCTGCTGGATCCGCTGCTGGAGCGGATTGAGACTTTATAGCGGGAATTGGTGCATTGCCAGCGATACATCGGCGTGATTTGACAGATGGTGTAGCATCTTGCCCTGCAGCGTAAAATTTTTAATTTAAATAGGAAATTGGACAAATGAAAAC
>JBDSCZ010000280.1:0-21066 GCA_039920865.1 Burkholderiaceae bacterium | reverse complement strand
TGCCGACTGCGCGGTACCGTTGACCCAGTTCCGCAACGGCAGCCTGCTTATCTTGCGGCATCAGGTTACCGCGCGCATCCTGAATGCCGAGTTGGTCGGCAATTGCGCGTGCGGTAGCCGGATTGTCGCCGGTCAGCATCACCGGCTCGACCTGCAGTGCCTTGAGCGCCGCCACCGCTGCCAGACTTTCTGGTCTGACCGTATCGGCTACCGCAAACACCGCCACTGGGCCGCTGGCTGCGCACAGCACGATGGCAGTTTTGCCGATATTTTCCAGAACAGCCAGTTGTGCTTCAAGCATCGGCGAACAAACGCCAAGCTCCTCAACCAGCCGATGATTGCCCAGATGCCATAACTGATTCTCTATGCGGCCGGCGACGCCACGGCCGTTGAGTACGCCAAAGTCTGTCACCGGCAGCAGTGCTGCGTCCGGTTGTCGGATGCGCCACCCACTCACCAACGCTTGTGCAACTGGATGACTGCTGTGCTCGTCCAGGCTGGCTGCAATCAGAAGTGCCTGTTCCAACCGCATGTTGCCTAATGCGAACGCATCGGTTAACACCGGTTTGCCCTGGGTCAGCGTTCCGGTCTTGTCCAGCGCCACAACGGTTAACAGCCGACCGCCTTCAAGGTAGACACCGCCCTTGATCAGGATGCCGTGCCTGGCTGCCGCCGCCAGTGCGCTCACGACCGTGACTGGGGTCGATACCACTAGCGCGCACGGGCAAGCGATTACCAGCAACACCAGTGCCTGATAGAGCCACGCGCCCCAGGTTCCGGCGAACAACAGCGGGCCAAGCAGCGCCACCAGAACGGCTAGCGCCACCACGGCGGGCGTGTAGTAATGTGCAAATTGATCGACAAAACGCTGGGTCGGTGCGCGTTGCGATTGCGAGTCTTGAATCGCAGCGGCAATGCGCGCCAACGTGCTGTGACCGGCGGTAGCGGTAGTAATTGCCTCCAGCACGCCATCGGTGACAATGCTGCCCGCGAACAGCGCATCGCCGGTTTGCTTGTCAACCGGCAGGCTTTCGCCGGTGATCGGCGCCTGATCCAGCGCAGCGCGGCCGGATGCGACCTGGGCATCCAGCGGCACCCGCGCTCCGGTACGCACCCGGATGCGGCTGCCGACGGCAACCTTGTCTACAGCCTGTTCTTGCCAGCCATCGGCGACCTGAACCTCGGCGGTTTCCGGCGCCAGTGCGGTCAGCGATTGGATGGCGTTGCGGGCACGCTCCAGCGACAGCGCCTCAATTGCTTCTGCCAATGCAAACAGAAACACCACCATGGCCGCTTCCGGCCATTTGCCGATGATGACCGCGCCGGCAACCGCCAGCGACATCAGGAAATAGATATTTAGTGTCAGATGCCGGAGCGCGATCCAGCCTTTCTTGAGCGTGGGCATACCAGCGCTCAGGATTGATATGGTAGCCAGCGCGATCACTGGCCAAGATGTTTCCTGTCCGGTAATCCAGGCCAATGCTTCGGCACCGGCCGCCGTCAAGCCGCTAACGGCCAGCAACACTTTCAGTCTTGTGCCCAGGGCCGGTGCCAACGCCGCAGTGGGGATGCCCTTTGCAAGCAGGCTGGGAGCCATATCCAGCGCGACCAGCGCTGCAAAAACCGGCTGCGTATTGTCCAGCCGGTGATGCACGGTAAGCTCCCGCTGCAACAGGTTGAAGTCGAGCCGGATGATTCCAGGCATCGCTTCCAGCTGGTTGCGAATCAAGCGCTCCTCGGTAGGACAATCCATGTTGTCGATGCGGTAGCGTATCCGGCTGCTGCCTTCGGGCAGAAGCGGCTGGCTGGCAATGGATGCGTCTTTGCCGGCTTCTGTAGCAGAAGAACAACAGGCATCGATTGCCGCATGGTCTGAACCGTGGTGCGGATCTTTTGTTGTTTTATGGGAATGGGGCGCGTGTTCGGAATGGCTGTACTGCGTCATGTGCGTATCTCGAGGAATGATGTCATCATTAAAAAGCCTGTAGCCGCTACAGGGTCAAGGCTTTTTTGGAGAAATACATCATGAGAATAGGCGAATTGGCGCAACGCAGCGATTGCGATGTGGAAACGGTGCGTTTTTATGAGCGGGAAGGGCTTATCGAGGCGCCCCCGCGCGAAGCCAATGGATATCGCAGTTACTCGGACACCCATCTGGTACAGCTCAATTTCATTCGCCATTGCCGTTCGCTCGGCATGGGTTTGCCGGAAGTGCGCACCTTGCGCAGCTTTCAGGCCAAGCCGGAACTGGCATGCGATCGGATCAATCTATTGATCGATGGCCAGATCGAGCGCATTCATTCACAAGTTGAATCGCTGCGCCAACTTGAACAGCAGTTGCACACGCTGCGCGATACCTGCGATGCCAACCAGAAGACTAGCGAGTGCGGCATCATGCGCAATCTGGCGCAAGCAGCAGAGGGAGAAGGATGTTCTTGCCATGCGAAGTCTCCGAAAATCACTGCGAACTGAGCCAAGCCAAATCGCGTAACTGGTAACTGGTATCGGCCCGGATTTTAAAGCGCGCTTTAGGGCGCGTTTTTTCATTTCGGAATTGGTTTTTTGCGTCCGTGAATTCTTCGATTATTTGTACATCGCGCACCATGCATTTTCCAAAGAGCATTAAATCTATAACGCACGATAATAAACATTATAGTGCGTTAAAAATAGATATTTTTTAAAATTTAAAAATCAATAATTAATGTAATATTACGTAATACGTATTACGTAATTAAACTTGAGTGGAGAAATCTTATGGCACGCGCAGGAATTACACCGGCAGAAGTGGAGCAGGCCGCTTCTGAGTTGGCCGCTAACGGAAAAAATCCTACGGTCGATACGGTGCGCGCCGCGCTAGGCGGAACCGGCAGTAAAAGCACGATAGCGCCGATACTCAAACGCTGGAAAAGCGCGCATCGGGAGCAGGTCTTGGCGCAGCAGGAAGGTCTTCCGGCAGGGTTGCTGGAAGTGGTCAAAGGATTGCATGTGCAATTGCAGCAGGAGGCGCAGAACCAGGTGCAAGCCGCGCAAGCCGCTGCTGAAGCGGTTGCTGCCAAGTGCCGGCAACAAGTTGAGGCGACGAACGCAGCAGCAGCGGATTTGACTGACAAGTGCAAGGCATTGGAATCGGATTTGGCTCAGGAAAAAGGCCGCCGCGAACAGCTGGAAACGTCGCATCACGCACTGCAGTTGGCATACGCCACAGCCGAGGCGGAGCGCGCCGGATTGACGCAGCGCCTGGCCGACCGTCAAAAGGAAATCGACAATCTGAGCCTGCAATTGAGCCAGTCGCGCACGCAATTTGCGCATTATCAGGAAGCGGTCGCCACCCAGCGCGCCACCGAACGCCAGGAAGCGCAGCAGCGCTGCAATCAACTTGAGCAGGAATTAGGCGAACTGCGGCGCAGTCTGATCAGTCAGCAAAAAACCCTGGCGCAACGCGAAACGCAGCTGGAGCAAGTCAGTGCCCGCAGTGCGCAACTGGAAACCGATCTCGGCACCTTGCGCCAAACGCATCAGGTGGTCGCGGCAGAGCGCCAGCAACTCGACCAGGAGATTGCCATGCAGTCGGTGGTGCGCTCCGAACTGCGCGCGCAGTTAGCAACCGTCTCGCAGGTCATGACTGAAGCCCGCTCGGAACTGGCCGTATTGCAGCATCAGACCCCGCAGCTGCAGGCCCGCTTGCTGGTTCTGGAAAATCGTGCCGAAGCATTGCAGCTGGAAAACCAGCTGTTAATGCAGGATAAGGCGCGCCTGGAAGGGCGCCTGGAACAGCAGCGCGATTTACTCCAGGCTTCTCCGAACGCAACAGATTCCTCAACAGACTCCATTAACGGATAGGTTCATTGGCAAACGGGCTGTCACGGCGTTTCGGGAGGCGGCATGGCTTGCCAGGATCCTAAACGTGTGTTCGCGGAGGCGCAGCGCGCACCAATTCCAATCGCTGCCAGCATCGAATGCGCGTGCGCGCATTTGCTGGCTCTGGTCGGACCTTCCGGCAGCGGCAAGGGTACGCTGCTGCGGATGATTGCCGGCTTATCGCGGCCGCAGTCGGGGCACGCGCTGTCGGGCGCGATTACCTGTCGACCAGTCACAACCGCATCGAGGTCACTAAACAACGCTATTGCCGATAAGCAATGAGGTGCGGCTTATTACGCGCATGGATGGCATCGACGTACCATTGCATACGCAGGTACAGTCACGTCTGGCCGCAGAACTCAATCTGGCGCCGGGCCATCGCACCACCGTAGGGATGCGCGAAGAAGCGCTACATATCCTGGATCGCCGAGCCTAACTCACGTTGCCGCTCTAGCGACACTGCTGCCTGGATCACCAACATTCTTCCCGGCAATTGTCACAGGCGCTGACGGTATTCTTGTACGCATAAGCCAGCACGCAAATTTGCGCATATTCGGTCATCTGAGAAAAATCCCATTTCGATCAATCACGCCTTGCGTTTAATCAATACTTTGATGTTAATTTCTTGCGAAATATTTAGCCAAATTCATATAAATATGCTTCACGGAAATTAAAGCGATGCTAAAGAGTATCAAGATGTATCAGTATTGAACCAAATTTAATTGCAAGGTCTCTTACCGCCAGGAATATTTAGTCTGCAAGCAATTATTTAAGGGAAGCGTGTGCGTAAAAATCATTCAGGAAGACTAAGCATCTTTTAGAGATTCAATCGATTCCGTATGTAGTAAATTCACCGGAATATTGGTTATCACCTGCTTGGTGCAAGCCCAACGGCAATTTCAAATATATTTAGCTGAGTGCGGAAATTCTAATGTGTGTCAACGCACAGACCCAGCATCCATTCCGGTTCAATGTATGACAAATTCCGATGCAGACGCCGCATCCATGGCATGCACGGATAGCAAAAGCCGCCGTAGGCAGCACCAAATTCATCATCAAGCCAGAATCTGATTTTTATAGATCATTCTCCGCCGCAATACCCGCCGTTTCAGGGCTGACGCAGGGCATTCTTTTTCCTGGCATCGGGCTATCCCAATGGATTGGCAGCGAGGAAGCGTCGTATTTTTTATATGCTCGACAAGAGAGCAATAATTTATTGCATTGAAATTAATGGAAGAGTCACATGCGTTTAAAAAAAATGAAACCGGTACAAATGAAATTCAAGTCACCTGCGCTCCCGTATCCGTCGCTACTGCCGCTGCATTGGCAGCGGAACTTGCATTTTGTTCTGGGACTGGGGGTGGTGACTTGCATACCCGCGTTTGCTGCAGATGATGCTGTATTTCGCCCATACGTAGGCTATTCGTTTTCCTACGACGACAACGTATCGGGCATCTCGGATGCAAATAAAAAAAACCAAAATCTATCCGACTCTGATCTGTCCGACACTTCCCACCGTGCTGAAGCCGGACTGGCCATCAAAAAGCGTATCAGTCAGCAGGTGTTGTCCGCCAAACTCAATCTGGCCCATATCACTTCAGACAGACTGGGCACGCTCAACAACAAGGATCTCCTTGGTAATTGGAACTGGCATGTCGGCGATCATGTAGAAGGCAATTTAGGTGCAAGCTATGTGCAGGTTCTGTCGCCATATGTGAACTTCGACACCGCGAATATCGACAACGACAAGCCCAATCTGCGCACGCAACGCCGGGAGTTTTTCGATGGCTCGTGGCTACTTCATCCGAGGTGGCGCTTGCGCGGTGGATTGTCGCGCGACCAACTCAGTTACGATATTAATTCGGCTGGCGACCGCAACGAGCTTACGACTGAACTCGGCCTGGACTACCTGGCACCGAGCAAAAGTACGTTCGGCGTGCAGTTGCGGCACATCCGCGGCGATCTTCCGAATGCACTGAATTTGGCCAATAGTTACGATCAGAATGAGATAAAGGGCAAGGTCAATTGGCTGCTTACAGAAAAAACACAGCTGGAATTTCTAGGCGGTTATGTTCAACGCAAGCACGATTCTGACGCGACACGTGATTTTAATGGCCCGAACGCGCGCCTGATCGCGCACTGGAAACCGACCGGAAAAATTGGAGTAACTCTAAGCGGCTGGCGCGAGATCGGCGCGATCAGTCAGGATGCAATTGGCTCGCCAGATAATCTGACCGCCAGTTATGCGCTCAATCAGGGCATAAGCGTAGGGTCCACCTGGGACTTGACCAGCAAGGTCCAGCTCGGTGGCCAACTCAAGCGCGAGACCAGCGACTATAGAGGTGCTGAATCGGGTGGCAAGGATACATTTAATACCGCATCGCTCAAGCTTGTGTACCGTCCTACCGACCACCTTCAACTGGCAGTCTTGGCTCAGCGCAAAATTAGAGATTCCAGTGACGGTGATAGAACCCCAAACTCCGGCGTGATGCTCAGTTCACGTTATGAATTCTGAGCTTGGGCAGACCATGACCTTCAGCGACATTCCAGTGTTATCGTTTTTCAAGCGTTTGCTTGATCCTCTGGTCATCCTGAGCACGCTGTATTTTTTGACGCTGATACAGAACGAAGCGTTTTCCGGCAACTACCTGGTGCTGGCGATTATTGCTTTTTTCATTTCGTCGTATGTTCACGATCAGATAGATTCCTATCGCAACTGGCGCCGCGGCCGGGTGCTGGCGTTCGCGGGCGACATTTTCTTTGGCTGGGGGATTTTCGTTGCAATCCTGATTTTTATCGGCTATGCGACCGGATTTTCTTATAAGTATTCCGATAGCGTCATCGTGTCCTGGTTCGTCATTACGCCGTTCACACTGCTGGCGAGCCATCTTGCATTGCGCAAAATAGCGTCCGACTTGAGCAAGGGTGATCAAGTGCGTTCGGTGGTAATTGTCGGCGCCAACGAGGTCGGGTTGAAACTAGCCAATCGCATTGCCGAATATCCGCACCTGTTCATGGATCTGAAAGGTTTTTTTGACGACCGCGCCGAAACCCGTCTTCCATCGGAACTCGATATGCCGCTGCTCGGACGCATGGCAGACATTGCTGACTATGTGCGTGAGAACAATGTCAATGTGATCTTTATCAGCCAGCCGATGGCAGCACAGCCGCGCGTGCGTCAACTGCTTGATGAGTTGCAAGACACTACCGCTTCAATTTACTTCCTGCCGGATATTTACATCTTCGATCTGATGCAGGCACGCTTTGATGAGGTAGGCGGCGTGCCGGTAGTTGCAATCTGCGAGACGCCATTTACCGGCATCAATAGTTTGGTCAAGCGTTTGAGTGACATCGTACTTGCCACGTTTATCCAAATATTGTTGGCGCCTGTTATGTTGTCGATCGCGCTGGCAGTCAAGTTGACCTCGCCCGGCCCGGTAATCTTCAAGCAACGCCGCTATGGCTTGAACGGTGAAGAAATCATCGTCTACAAATTTCGATCGATGGCCGTGTGCGAGGATGGCGCGAGTGTGACCCAGGCCCAAAAAAACGACCAGCGTGTAACTAAACTAGGCGCTTTTCTACGCCGCAGTTCGCTCGACGAATTGCCGCAGTTCATCAATGTATTGCAGGGACGCATGAGTATCGTCGGTCCGCGGCCGCATGCAGTCGCGCACAACGAGCAGTATCGCGGCTTGATCAAGGGCTACATGCTGCGCCATAAGGTTAAACCCGGCATTACCGGCTGGGCGCAAGTGAATGGATTTCGCGGCGAGACAGATACTTTGGACAAGATGGCGGCGCGGATTGAATACGATTTGGATTATCTGCGCAGTTGGTCGCTATCGCTTGATCTGTGGATCATCTTGCGCACCGTGAAGGTGGTGTTAGCCCGAGAAAATGCCTATTAATCTGAAGCATGCTCACCAGCTGCTATGCACAAAATTCAAAAATCCAGCGTTGCCGACTCGGTAACTACAGGATTTTTAAAACAAACTGAAAGGGGTTGCAATGAAAAAACAGCGATTATTGTTGGCTGCGCTGATCATCAGCATTTCCACCTGGGTCAGCGCCAGCGTGCCTGTCATAAATGTAGCTGACGCCCCGAGAGTCGATGTAAGTCTCTATTCACCCCGCGCTTTGAATAACATTTTTTTCAAAATCAAGGACAACAGTAAGCTGTTCGGAGCCAGTACGGGCATCCACGATCAGTATTCCAGGCCCGTTTCGCATCAGGCATCTGGAACGCTCTCCGGCATGTTGGGTCAAGCTGGAGATAGGGCAATCTTGTCCAGCCGTCAGGTTAGCGCGGGATCATTCTCGTCTCATGCTCGCCAGACATACCCATTGCAAACCGCGCCTTTCGGATTCAGCGGTACAGAACTGCGTTACGGCGCAATAGTTACGTCATCTTCAGTGCCGAAGAGTTGGGCCATTATTTTGCTCGCACTTGGGTGCGTAGTCTATCAAGGTCGCCGTCGGCAACGGCCGTTTGGGTTATGAAACTGGATTGTGTGGTGTGTCTGGTCACGTTGTAACTATATGTCGCCGAGTCGATCAGTGTTCTTCCCATGACTTTTATTACTGGGCTGATCCAAAGAAAATCTTAAAGGATCCAGATTTTGATTATCCGCAAAATTAACCAACGGTTTAAAACCAGGACGACCAACTGTCCAGCCTTAAACAAGCTGGCACTGTTGGGGACTCTTGCATTGGTTGCGGTAGCGAGCTTGTCTGGCTGCAATACCGATACACAGGCGAGCCCGACGACCAAAGTTGCGCAGCCGTTACCGTTGGCCAAGGTCAACGATGTCGAAATCGCGATGCTGCAACCGGCCGCCAATATGGCACCTGCCGCAGGGCAATCGACAGCAAAGAAAGAAGCAGACAATAAACAATTGCTGGAAATGTTGATCGACCGCCAGTTATTGCAGGAGGCGGCGGTACGCAATAAGCTCGACCGTGATCCGCAAGTGATCCAGGCAATTGATCGGGCCAAGACAGAAATCCTGGCCCAGGCCTATCTGCAACATAAGTTCGCCGCGATTGGGGCACCGTCCAACGTCGATATCGACGTGTACTTTAAGACGCACCCTGAGTTATTCACCCAGCGCAAGCTGTTCTATATGAAGGAATTAGTGGTTGCCACCAAGGACTTCAGCGCACAACTCAAGGCGAGCCTTGATTCTGCCAAATCGATTGAGCAAGTCGCTACCTGGCTAGACAAGAATCACGTTCCGTATGAACGCACCCAAGTGTCGCGCAGCACTGCGGATCTTGCGCCGGAAATGGTAACGAAGCTTCAGGCAATGGGCAAGAACCAATTATTTATCATCAAATCAGGCGAGTACACCATGGTGGACTTTATTTATGAAGTAAAACCCAGTCCTGTTACTGCGGAAGCGGCTGGGCCGCAAATCGCATCATTTCTGCAGAATAAAAAGCGCGAGGAGATCGGCGAGGCAGAACTTGGACGTTTGCGCGCCTCGGCCAAGGTCGAATATCTCCACAAAAAAAATCTGGCCGCAACTCCAGCAATCGGTTTGGCCGCTTCGGATGCGGCGATCCAAACTGAACACGGCATGACAGGTCGCAAGTAGCGCGATCCGGCGGTGTTTGCGGCCATCGGCCAAATCTGAATCTCGACTAAAACTCGACTAAACATAGGATGAATAAAAAATGAAAAAAATCATGATGGGCTTATTGGTATTGTCACTCAGCGGCTGGGGTTTAGGTGCCAACGCTGCAGATGTTCTGCTCGGCCCGAACGACGTATTGAAAATTTCCGTGTATGGCAATGCTGATCTGTCGCTGGAGACCAGAGTAAGCCAGACCGGCAGCATCACCTTCCCGCTGGTGGGCGAGGTCAAGGTCGGCGGTCTTGCCACGTCAGCTGCCGAAAAAGAGATTGCTGGCTTGCTTATGAGCGGCGGCTTCGTCCTCAAGCCACAGGTCAATATTCTGGTCACATCGCGCCAGAGCCAACTGGTCTCGGTGCTCGGTCAGGTTGCCAAACCAGGACGCTATCCGATTGATGGCAAGCACAGCCTGATCGATATTCTAGCTCTTGCCGGAGGCGTGGCAGCGGACGGCGGCGATAAGGTTTACCTGATTCGCAAACGCAATGGACAGAGCCAAAAAGAGGTGGTCGACCTGCTTGATATGGTGCGCTCCGGCAACCTGAAAAAGGATTTGGACCTAATGACCGACGATGTTGTGTACGTCGAGCGGGCACCCAGATTCTATGTCTACGGTGAAGTCCAAAAGCCCGGTCCTTATCGTCTGGAGCGCAACATGACGGTACAGCAGGTGTTGTCGGTCGGTGGCGGACTGACTGCGCGTGGTACCGAGCGTGGTATTCGCGTCAAACGACGCGATGCAGACGGCAAGGTGAAGGAATTTAAAGCCGACCTCGAAGATATCGTTGAAATTGATGACGTGATTTACGTTAAAGAAAGCTGGTTCTGATGGACACGTCCATAACCAGTCATCATGATTTAAGGACCCGCCAATGAATTTATCCCAGTTCTTGCTGATCTTGCGTGCGCACTACAAGATCATCCTGCTCGCGCTCCTCGTGACGGTGACGGCGACCGTTACCATGACCCTGCTAACACACAAGACCTATAAGGCAACGACATCGCTAGTACTGAATTACAAGGGTACCGATCCTGTGACAGGGACCGCCATGCCGTCGCAATTATTACCCGGCTATATGTCCACGCAGGTCGAAATCGTCAACAGCATGAGCGTCGCATTGAAAGTAGTCGATGCACTCAAACTGGCCGAAGGCGAGGACGTAAAAAAAAGTTTCATGGCATCGGCAGCTAGCGATGGCAACATCCGTGACTGGGTGGCTGCCGGTTTACGGGGCAATCTGAAAGTCGCCCCTTCGAGTGAAAGCAGTGTGCTAACTATAGCTTTCACGAGCGAAAATCCGCAATTGGCAGCAAAAATTGCAAATGCTTTCGGTAACGCATATCAACAAATGAGCGTCCAACTGAAAGTCAATCCATCCAAGAAAACTTCGGTTTATTTTAATGATCAGGTCAAGGTTTTGCACGACAACTTTGAACTGGCGCAAAAAAAGCTCTCCAAGTATCAGCAGGACAACGGCATTGTCAACGCCGATAATAGCCTGGATGTTGAGTCAATCCGCCTCAACGCGCTCTCAAGTCAATTGGTGGCCGCGCAAGGACAGACGGTAGAAGCGACATCACGTCAGCACCAGGCGCAGGGTAGTAATGCTGCCGACTCGCCCGATGTGGCGAACAATTCGTTGATCCAGAGTCTCAAGATGGGATTGGGAGCTGCCGAATCGAAATTCTCCGAAATTGCGCAAAGGCTGGACAAAAACCATCCGCAATACCAGAGCGCCAAGGCAGAAGTAGACAAGCTGCGCGCAGATATGAATACACAAATCAGTGCCGCAGCAAATGTGGTCAGCAGTAATGCGGCCATCATGCAACAGCGTGAAGCCGAGATTCGTGGCGCACTGGGTGCACAAAAACGCAAAGTCTTGCAGCTTAATCGCAAGCGTGATGAATTGTCCGTACTCAGCAAAGAAATGGATAGTGCGCAGCGCGCCTACGAGACGATCTCGCAACGCCTGACGCTGACCAATCTGGAAGGACAGTCGAACCAATCCGATATCGCGGTGCTTACTCCAGCATTGGCCCCACTGAAGCCGTTCGGCCCGAATCTCTTGCTCAATACCTTGATCGCAATCGCGGTCGGTACCTTGCTGGGTGTCGGTAGCGCAGTGATTCTTGAACTGCTCGACAGGCGCGTGCGTTCCGCTGCAGATTTAGTTGGAGCGAACGGGCTTGCGGTACTTGGCGTAATCAAGAAATCAAATGCAGTGGCGCGTCAACAATCGAACCAGCACTCGCTTACGCAGCGCGATCCGCCGATTGAGCCATCGATTGCCGGCTAATGTCTGATGCAGCAACTAGCCGCAACATGCAGCAAAAAAACAGCAAATAAAACACCTTTGGAGGAAAAAAATGATGGATAACAACTTACTCGGCAAAGCCAGCAGCGCTCCAGAATTCGCCGGCAAGGAAGCCACCAAAGTGTCGCATCGCTCCATAGGCGCAATCCTGGTCGATGCCGGACGTCTCAGCGCCGATAATGCAGAAAAAATTTCGCGACTGCAACGCGAGCATGGTCAGAGCTTTGGCGAGACAGCGGTAGGTCTGGGCTTATTGACGCAGGCCGATGTCGAACTGGGGCTGTCGCGCCAGTTCGATTTCCCCTATTTATTGAAAGGCCAAAGTCAGGCCAGCCATGAACTGATTGCAGCCTACGATCCCTTTAGTACACAGGTTGAAGCGCTGCGCGCGCTACGCAGCCAGCTCATGCTGCGTTGGTTTGACAGCGCAGAAGAGCACACCGCACTTGCAATTACCAGCCCGGAACGCAATGAAGGACGTAGTTTTCTCGCTGCCAATCTGGCGGTAGTGTTTTCACAACTCGGAGAGCGAACGCTGCTGATCGACGCTGACATGCGCAACCCGCGCCAGCACGCGTTGTTCGGCCTGCCTAACCGGTGCGGCTTGTCGGCAATTCTTTCCGGTCGCAGCAACATCGACGCAGTTACGCGCATTCCTTCGATGATCGACCTTTCCGTACTGACGGCCGGTGTCATTCCGCCCAATCCGCAGGAACTGCTTGAGCGGCCGATGTTCCAGCAATTGTTGAATGAGATGGCGCGCAGGTATGACGTGATCTTGATTGACACGCCTGCCACCGATGTATGCGCCGATGCCCAAAGTGTCGCAACCCGCACCGGTGCAGCGCTGGTGGTCGCGCGCAAAGACGTCAGCCGGATTCGGGCGGTGAATAATTTGGTGGCCTCGATGAGCCAAGCCAACATTGTCGTGGTCGGTACGGTGCTTAATGAATTTTGATTGCACCAAAGCTGATTGTTTTAGCCGTCCTGATCGCTGCCTGACTGAGCCGAGATTGGGCAACGCCATTGCAATGGTTCACTGCCGATGAAGCGGCAGATTTGGATAGACGTATTGAAGGGCTTGGGCATCATTTCGGTGGTGGCGGGGCACATTACGTATAACCAGTTGCTGGTGAAAAATATTTTCATGTTCCACATGCCCTTGTTTTTCTTGCTCGGTGGCTGGCTGCATAACACGGACGTTCCGCAACGCACATATTTGAAGGCGAAGACGCTGAGCTTGCTGGTGCCGTATCTGTGCTTTTTGGTAATTTTGTGGCCGTTGGAATTGCTTGTGTCATTTCCTGATCAGGCATGGACCAGCGCATGGATGTTTACTGATCTGGTCCAGCCGATATTTCTAGGCGGACAACTCTTGACCGGCTTTGCTGCGGTGTTCTGGTTCGTGACAAGCTATTTTCTGACGCAGCAGTTTATGCACTTTCTGTTGCGCAGATATTCGATGCTGCACTGCGCGCTGATTTGCGGCTTGATGCTGGTGTGCGCCTATCTGAATGCCGGGCTGTTGCGTCAGATCGGGATACCCTGGAGCGCCAATACCGTACTCATAGCCGCGCCGTTTTACTTCATCGGCTATTGGGCCCGCTCGCTAGAAATTCCCAGAGATATTTTCAGGTTCTGGTTCATGCCGGTGTTGCTGGTCGTCGCGCTGACTGCAGTGGCGCTCAATGTGTTCGGTTACCACAATGTTTTCGACATAAAAGCTATTGATTACGGATTTCCTGTTGTCACGTTCGTCAGCGCGCTGGCATGTGTCGCAGTACTGGCGGTGCTTGCCTGGCGCCTGCAGCCAAATATTGTCGGGCGCAGCCTTGCGGCACTTGGCGCTGCCTCGATGACGATCATGTTCCTGCACCAATTTGTGCAACTGATGATGGCTAAAAAATTCGGCATATCGCAGGCCCTGCCACGCATCGTGGTGGCCTTGCTGGTGTGCTATCTAATGCATGAACTGCTGAAAAAATCACCGCTACTTGCACGTTTTTTTCTCGGAATGCACGCTACTAAAAAGCCGCTTGCCATCGCCGGTCACACAGGAAGCAAGGGCATGCGATGAGGACAGTCAGCAGAAAGAAAGCGGGCGATGCATTGCGACTACAGAATTCCATGAACAGTTTTATTGGTAGCCACGAATATAAAAATGCAAAATAAAACCAGGATCACTGCCATCGTACCGGCCTACAACGTAGAAGTTTACGTCGCCGCGGCGATCGATTCCTTGCTGAATCAAACTTGCAAATTCCATGAAATTATCATTGTGAATGACGGCAGTACCGATGGCACTGGGATGTTGATCGACCAATATTGGGATATCGCCGGGGTAAAGATTTTTCACACCGAGAATAACGGGCAAGGATGCGCCAGGAATTTCGCCTTATCGCAGGCAAGTGGCGACTATGTATATTTTTTTGATTCGGATGATTTACTCAGCGTCGATTTTGTCGAGTCGATGCACGCATTAATCAGCCAGAAACCCGCTATCGACATCATTTATTTTTCAGGCGAGTCGTTTCTGGATGATGGCTGCAGATCGGAATATATGCCGGCGTATGACAGAAAAATCGACAGAGAATATCCTTCAGGTGTCGATGCGACAGGCGCCATGCTTCGGCAGGATGTGTATTTCGCCAGTCCCTGCCTGTATCTGTCAAAAAAATCCCTATGGGATGACAACGGCCTCACGTTCATGGATATCGTGCATGAGGACGAAGAAATAATCATGCGCCTGAGTTGCTCTGCCGGTGTGTCGCGCTGCGTTGATACATCGTTCTTCAAACGGCGAATCCGTGCGGGATCGACGATGACGCTGCCGAAATCGCAACGCAATGCGCTTGGTTATCTGCGCACGCTGGAATCGATCGCATCCTACTGCAAACAGAACAGGGTGCGACTGGCACCGATCCTGCGTGAGCTAGTCAGACGTTTTTACAATATTTTTCGCGGGTATCTCGCAGTATGCAAGGCGATCAAGTTGCGTCCTGAATATACAAAAATATTCTTCCTGTTAATCGAATTAAGGCGCTTTCCCGCACCCAGACAGCTTTATGAAATGTGGGTTCCTCCGCAATTGCACACAAGACTTTCCAGCGTCAAACGGAAATTGTGTAAATAAGCGCTGATACGCACAAGATCACGAATGGCATGAGGGACACGAAAACAGGACGGTAATGCCGTCCGCCAAAACAGCTTTTAAGATACCGGAAAATGTCATGCTCAGACCCAGTATATTTTTTACCGCAACAAATATATGCGTGAATTGCCATAAAAACGGCAATACTGGTCATTTTTATAAAACGACTGTGGACTGAACCCTGTTCGTGCTTTTCGTGTTTTTCGTGGGCAGTTTTCTTACCCGCCATGGACCTGCGCAACTTCAGTTAATAGGGCATACGCAGAAGAAAGCAGGGTGAGTACGGCACTGTCGTGCCGACCCACCACCGGCTGTTTTCGCCATCACAGCTTAATAAGGATATACGTTGTCAACAATTTCAAATGCACGATGGGTCGCGCTGTCGCAAGCGACCAGGGTAGTGTCGCAATTGGTCAGCATGACCGTTCTGGCGCGACTGCTGGCGCCTGAAGCATACGGGCTGATGGCATTAGCGGCTATCGTGACCAATCTCGCCTATCTTTTTCGGGATATGGGAACGGCTGCTGCCGTCATCCAGGCCAAAGATGTTTCTCCTGTAATGGCGAGCACGGTCCACTGGACCAATGTCGGCCTTGGTCTGGCAATCGGGGTTCTGATTGTTGCCACTGCTCCGTTGATGGCGCAAATTTTTCATGAGCCGGGGCTCGCCAACGTGCTGTATCTGCTGGCGCTGGTCTTTCCAATGGCCGGTTTGGGCGTGTTACACCAGGCGTTGCTGGAACGCGAATCGAAGTTCTCGGTGGTGGCAACCGCAGAAATTGCTGCCTCACTCGCCGGCCTGGCGATCGCACTGCTATTGGCCTGGCGCGGGGCCGGTGTTCTTAGCCTGGTATTTCAGATTATTGCTGCGACGCTGGTATCGACCACCCTCATAGTGCTGCGTTCGGCATTTCGTCCTGGGTTGCATTGGAGCGCACAGGCGTTCAAATCGATCGCCCGCTTCAGCGGCAATTTGTCCCTGTTCAATATCGTGCTGTATTTTTCCCGTAACTCCGACAGCATGGTTATCGGCAGAATTCTCGGCACGGCGGTGTTGGGGGTCTATTCGATGGCGTATCGGGTGATGCTGTTCCCGTTGCAAAACATGACTTTTGTCGTGTCGCGTGTGCTGTACCCAGTCATGAGCCGCAAGCAGGATGATGTCGCCGATGTGGCGCGTTTGTACTTGAAGGCAGTCAGCTTCATCGCCTTCCTGACTGCACCGCTGATGGCGGGCTTGTTTGCCCTGAGGGAGCCATTTGTACACCTGTTGCTGGGTGACAAATGGCAAGCATCGGTGGTTATTCTTGCCTGGCTGGCACCGGTCGGCTTCATCCAGTCCCTGGTCAGCACTACCGGCACGGTACTGATGTCGCGCGGCAGTACCGGTCTGATGCTGCGACTGGGTTTGTTGGGAGCGGTGTTGCAGGTGGGCGCGTTTGTGGTAGGCGCCCAATGGGGTATCGAAGGTGTGGCAGCCGCATATCTGGCGGCCAACATTCTCAATGCGTTACCGGCTTTGTATTTTAGCGTGCGCCTGATCGGTATTTCTTTGGGAGCACTGATGCGCTGTATCGCACCCGCCGTTGCGGCATCGGTTTTCATGGCCGGCGTGGTGATTGCGATGGATGAAATCGTAGCGGCTTCTATCCATAACCCCTTGTTGGCGTTTCTGATACTGGTCGCCATTGGTGCTGCAACGTATGGCGTGGCAAGTTTATTGCTGCTGCGCCCGCAACTCATCAGTTTGCGATCGTTTTTAGGATTTCAGAAGAAAGTAGAGGGATAAATGGCCACTTTTGACGTATTGCTACCGGTAAAAAACGGTATCGCTTTTCTTGCAGAAGCATTGGACAGTATCGTGCACCAGACTTTCAGGGATTGGCGCCTGATCGTTCTGGACCACGGCTCGACCGATGGCAGCGTTGAACTGGCGCAAAATTACGCCGAACGCGATGCACGCATCATTGTTCGCTCTTTCCCTGAAGCGCAGGGACTGTCCGGTTTGCTCAACTGCGGTCTGGATCTGTGTGATTGCGAATTTGTATTGCGCCAGGATGCCGACGATGTCTCGTTGCCGGACCGTATGGAAGTGTTGCTACGCACATTTGAGGCCGACAGCGCATTAGTCGTGGCCGGATCTCTGGGCGACGTCATTGATGCGCATGGCAAGACGATCGGCAAGATCGACATGCCAACCGGTCGCCACGGGGTTGCCGCAGGGGCATTGTTCCGCACACCGATCTGCCATCCGGCGGCCGCGATGCGATTCGATGCGATGCGCCGTCTGGGTAGAGTTGGTGGGCCAGGCGTCCGCTATGGCGAAGACTTCATCGGTGCGATGCCGATCGAACGACAGCTGCATGTCCCGGGACTGGCAGAAGATTATTTCCTGTTTGGACAACTGGCTCTGGTTGCACCTTGCATCAACATCAATCGCGCCCTGATCCAGTACCGATGGCACGGTGCCAACGTCGGTGCCACCAAATACCTGGCGCAGATGCAGATGGCGCTGAATATTTCCCGCTATCTCGCCGAATCCGTCTCTATTTTGCATGGCGTGCCCAAGTTCGATCCCGCTCCGTTTTGCAACCATGGTGAGCGCTTGTTTGAAATCGAGGGACAGACCGATTTTTCCGCAGAATATGCAGTGCTGCGCAAGGTCCTGGCGAAGATTGTGCCGGCTGGCGTTGATCTCGAGCGCGAATTGGCTTTCCGCAAGGTGATTTCGGATCGGGCAAAGACAACAATGGCCGCACGTTTCTGTTCGTATGCCGTGCGCCATGGCGTGCATCCTGCCGAATCGCGCACGATCCGTTCCTGGTTGCTGCGCGGGCTAAAAAAACAGCCTATTTTGATGCTCAAGCCATCTGGGCTGTTCGCATGAGTAGCGTCGAGGCTCATACTGAAACCACTGGAAAAGGATCGCGCATGTTTTTTACCCCACCTGCCGTGCCTGTCGTCAGCGTCATCATTCCCTCGTATAACCGCGGGTATTGCATCGCGCAATGCCTGCGCAGCGTACTGAGCCAGACCTTCGCCGACTTTGAAATCATTGTCGTCGACGATGCGTCGAGCGACGATACCCGGGCACAGGTTTTAAGCATTGCCGACTCCCGCATCCACTACCTCGCGCACGACTCGAACCAGGGCGGGGCAGTTGCACGCAATACCGGTATCCGGATCGCGCAAGGTGAGTTCGTCGCCTTCCTCGACAGCGACGACCACTGGGAGTCGGACAAGCTGGAAAAGCAAATTGCCGCCTTGCAACAGCTTGGGCCGAAATGCGGGCTGAGCTACACTTGGATTTCTTGTGTCGACGATGACGGTGCGGAAACCTTGCGCATCAATCCAGAAATCGATGGCATGTGCTTTGAAGAAATGCTGGTTTCGAACTTTATCGGCTCATTTTCCAATATTGTCGTGCGCAAGTCCTTGCTCATCGAGGTCTGTGCACTGGATGAATCCTTTCGCAGTTGCCAGGACTGGGATTTGTTCATCCGGTTGACCCGGCGCGCATCGGTGCATTGCCTGCGCGAATACGCAGTGCGCTATCTGCTCAGCGCAACCGACAAGAATCGGATTTCAACCAATCCGCGCTCGGTGATACAAGGGCACCGGCGCATTCTGAAAAAATATGCGCGTGACTATGCGGCGCTGCCGCGCCCGTACCGGCGCCGCGCATTTCGTTTCTTCATGAGCGTATTTGCCAATGCGGGCAGTGTTTCCGACGCGGTTGCGAGCGGCTCGAAGCGCTTGCGTTGCGGCATGTCCCTGCCTGACTTGAAAGATTCTGCCCACCTCATGCTGCGCGCATCAAGAAGATTCCTGATGCTGAAAATGCATGCAATGCGTCGTGCCTGAAGGCCGTATTCCAATGGAAAAATACTTATTCCTATCACCCAAGCTATTCGCTGTGGCGGCTATCGCCCTCATTGCACTGCTGGCGGGATTGTTGTTGCCGGCCTATGTCGGCGCGATGGATGACAATATTGCCCGTTCGATGGCATTGCCTGCGCTACTGCTGCTGGGCTTTCTGTTTCTATACAGTCGGATGCTGCTGCTGTTGCTGATCATTTTATTCAGATCTTCCGGCGACCTGATCCTTGAGTCAACGCGGATTTCTTTGGGGTCAATGCAAATCGGTGTGGGCGGTCTGATCAATGTATTTGTGGTGTTGATTGCTTTGCTGCTGGTGATCGAAAAGCCGGGCAACCTGCCCAAGAAGATGCTCTCGATGTGGTTCCCATTTCTGATCCTGGCCGTGATCGGCGTCGTCATTGCCCCGGTAAAGGGCGATGCGATCCGCGTCTTCCTGGCGCTGATCTCCTATTTTGCTATTTTCGTAAGTGCATTTTATGTTGTCCGTACCCCGGACGATTTCAAGCGCTGCGTACGTATCGTATTGTGGTCCTCGGTGCTGCCGACCCTTTACGCTCTGGCGGATATGGCGATTCATGGTGGCATCGTCGGGCCGCACGGTTCAAGGTTGATGAGTACCTTCTCCCATCCAAATATCTATGCATTCTATTTGACCCTAATCGTCTCGCTGGGTTTGTATGTACTCAAAAGCGACACCTACACATTGTCAACTCAAAACAGGCTGGTATTGACCGCGTATACGTTTCTGATGCTTGCTGCCCTGGTGTTGACCCAAACCAGAAGTGCCTGGATCGCATGCTTCTCGCTGTTCGCCGCATACGGCTTGTTTTTTCAGCGCCGCTACCTGGTGTACCTGGTGTTGATTCCATTGCTAGCCTTGCTGGTACCGAGCGTGCGTGATCGCGTGCTTGATCTGGGCGCAGGCAATGAAGTGATCCAGTATGCAAAATTGAACTCGTTCGCCTGGCGCGTGTATCTCTGGGAGTCCGGCTTGCAATGGATGCGTCCGGCGCATTACCTGCTGGGTTACGGTGTCGATTCGTTTCAATACTATGTCACAACGTTTTTCCCCCTTGCCGGGAAAGTCCACTTTAATGCCCATAGCGTTTATGTCCAGTGGCTGTTTGAATTGGGTGCGCTCGGCTTGCTCGCGTATCTGTGGTTGTTTGGCCGCTTGCTGGGCGTCCTATGGAAGATGCTGAAGATTAATAAATTGGGCGGCGTGATAGTGATTTCTCTGGTCGTTCAATATCTGATTGTCTCCGCCTCGGACAATATGACTTCCTATCTGGTTTTCAATTGGTATTTCTGGTTTATCGCAGGTTCCGCGTGTGCGGTTGTGGCGGCTGATGCGAAAGCCAAATCGGTCAAAGAGAAGCAGCAAAAACAGCAAAAGCGAGGTAATGCACATGGCACATGATCCAGATTGGTCTGCCGACCTGCAGCGGTATGGCCTGGCGCGACCCTTCTTGCGGGAGCAGTCAATTTGGGCGGTGTGGACTTACCGTTTCGGTCGTCGTGTTGACCAGCGACCGGACGGCCTGCTCAAGCGCTTGTTGACGATCGGTTATTGGCTGCTGTTTCGTTTGGTAGAGACCGGCATCGGCGTCAGCCTGCCCAAGTCGGTGCGGATTGGACCCGGCTTGCGGATATGGCACTTCGGTGGAATCTTCATTCATCCGCAGACTGTGATTGGATCGAACTGCACACTTCGGCAGGGCGTAACAATCGGCAATCGCCAGCAAGACGGTCCGGTGCCGGTGCTCGGCGATGACGTTGAGTTAGGCGCCTACGCGCAGGTATTGGGCGGCATCCGCATAGGCAACGGCTGCAAGATCGGGGCGATGGCAGTGGTGTTGTGCGATGTCCCCGATGGTGCAACCGCGGTCGGCGCGCCAGCCAGAATCATTCCATCAAGATATGCCGCGCAATGACAGGCATCTTGGGTATTTTATGAATAGGTCGAATCGAATGAAAATTGCGTATCTGGTGAATCAGTATCCGAAGGTAAGCCATAGCTTCATCCGTCGGGAAATTCTCGCGCTGGAGCGGCAGGGGTTTGATGTCCAGCGGATCGCGGTGCGTGGATGGGACGCCGAACTGGTGGACGACGAGGATCTGCGCGAGCGTGATTGCACCCGCTATATTTTGCAGGACGGCATGGCGAGCTTGCTGGTGGCGAGTTTGCAGATGCTCGCGTCCAATCCCCTGCGCTTTTTTC
>JBDSCZ010000279.1:0-1596 GCA_039920865.1 Burkholderiaceae bacterium | reverse complement strand
ACAGTCGGCTCAAGCAATGGCTGCTGCGCTTTCATGGCGTGGCAACCGACTACCTTGAAAGCTACCTGGGATGGCGCAGGATGCTGGAGCGATTCGGCAAAGACATTCTTCCCGGCATGTGTTTGCGTGCTGCTCTTGGGAAAGAAAGACACTTTCAACAGGTAACTGCGACATAGCCTTAAAAATAGCTCTGTCGCAATTAGCGGTTGAACTCATCGCCTGCCACGGATTCCGTTCGTCCTGAGTAGCCCGCAGGGCGTATCGAAGGATCAGCTAGCCCTTCGATACACTGCTGCGCAGTTACTCAGGGCGAACGGATTCGGGGGGTATTTTGATTCAACAGTCAACTGCGACATAGCTTTAAAAATGCAGAAATTATCGTAGGGTTTGAAGCCTGCCCCTACACACTTTGTGGCGGATGTCTGCGTTACTCCTCTAATGCCTGATAAAAATCTGCAATCAGGTCGGCCGTATCTTCAATCCCGACTGAAACCCGGATCAGCGACTCGGCGATCCCCATGCTGGCACGGCGTTCGGCGCCCATCTCGAAGAAAATCGTATGGGCAACCGGAATCACCAGGGTGCGGGTATCGCCCAGATTGCTGGCCGGGATGCCCAGCTTGAGCCGGTTCAGGTAGTCAAAGCAATCGATACCTTCTGCCAGTTCGAAGCTGAACAGGCTGCCGTAGTGACGAAATAATTCAGTAGCCATCGCGTGCTGCGGGTGCGATGGCAAGCCCGGATAGTGCACCGCGGCGACCCGCGGATCTGTTTCCAGCATGATGGCAATCGCCAGTGCGTTGGCGCATGCGCGCTCCTGGCGCAGTGCCAGGGTTTCCGCACCGAGCGCAATCTGATGCGCAGCTTCCGGGCCCAATGCCGCACCGAAGTCGCGCAAGGCCTTGGCGCGCACCTGCGCCATGCCCCACTGAGTAGGTATGAAACGCTTGTAGCCCGTCGCAATATTCGGGTAGGCAGTCCAGTCGAACAAGCCGGTATCGGTCAGGCTGCCGCCCAGTGCATTGCCATGCCCGCCGATCGATTTTGTCAACGCATTGACGACCAGTCCGGCCCCGACCGATTTGGCCTGGAACAGATAAGGCGTGGTCATCGTGTTGTCGACCACATACAGAATGCCGCGGTCATGACATAGACGGCCGATGCGCTTCAGATCGGCGACCTGGGTGCGCGGATTGGCGATGGTTTCGACAAATACCATACGGGTGGCGGGCGTCAGCGCTGCTTCAATCTGCCCGACATCGGTGGCATCGGCAAACGATACCGCGACGCCCTGGGCATTCACCGTCTGCCACAGGCTGTTGGTGTTGCCGAACAAGAATGAAGACGATACGACATGATCGCCCTGACGCAGCAGTCCCTGGAACAATGCGCCGATGGCCGCCATGCCGGTGGCAAAGCAGATGGTCGCGTACGCGCCTTCCATCCTGGTGATCTTGTCTTCCAGCGCCGATACAGTCGGATTGCCCTGGCGGCCGTAGCGGTAACCGGGCTGCTTGCCCTGGAATACCGCCGCCAGTTCGCGCGCATCCTTGTAACCGAACGCAACCGAGGTATGAATCGGCTTGTGCAGCGAAC
>JBDSCZ010000278.1:0-19420 GCA_039920865.1 Burkholderiaceae bacterium | reverse complement strand
GATCACCCCGAAGGAGCATGCGATGCAACACAATCTATTCGATAGTTTTCAGTCCTTTGATATCCCGGAAATGGGCAAGGCCCGTTTTTACAGCTTGCCGGCGCTGGAAGCTGCCGGCATCGGCCAGATCAGTCGCTTGCCGGTCTCGCTGCGCATCGTGCTGGAAGCGGTGCTGCGCAATTGCGACGGCAAGAGCGTCACCGAAGACCATGTGCGGCAACTCGCCGCTTGGCAGCCAAACGCGCCGCGCCAGGAGGAAATCCCGTTCGTAGTGGCGCGCATTGTGCTGCAAGATTTTACCGGTGTGCCGTTGCTGTGCGATCTGGCTGCGATGCGCGGCGCAGCAGCCAAACTCGGCTGCGACCCCACCATCATCGAGCCGCTGGTGCCGGTGCATCTGGTGGTGGATCACTCGGTACAGGTTGATCACTTCAATGTGCCGGATGCGCTCCAGCGCAATATGGAAATCGAATTTCAGCGCAACAGCGAGCGTTATCAATTCCTTAAATGGGGCATGCAGGCATTCGATACCTTCAAGGTGGTGCCGCCCGGCATCGGCATCGTGCATCAGGTTAATCTGGAATATCTGGCACGCGGCGTGTGGCAAAAAGACGGCGTGTATTACCCTGATACGCTGGTCGGTACCGATTCGCATACCACGATGATCAACGGCATCGGTGTGGTTGGCTGGGGCGTCGGCGGCATCGAGGCCGAGGCCGCGATGCTCGGCCAGCCGCTGTATCTGCTCACGCCGGATGTGGTTGGCGTGCATTTGAGCGGAAAACTGGCGACCGGCGTGACGGCAACCGATCTGGTGCTGCGGGTGACAGAATTGCTGCGCAGCGCCAAGGTGGTCGGCAAGTTTGTCGAATTCTTCGGCGATGGCGTGGCTTCGCTAACGGTGCCGGATCGGGCCACCATCAGCAACATGGCGCCCGAGTATGGCGCCACCATAGGATTTTTCCCGATCGACGATGCCGCGGTGGCGTATCTGACGATGACCGGGCGCAGCAAGGAAGAAGTGGCGGCGTTCCAGAGCTACTTCAAGGCGCAGGGATTGTACGGTGTGCCGCAACCGGGCGAGATCGATTACAGCACCACGCTGGCGCTGGACCTGTCCGGCATCACGCCTTCGGTGGCTGGGCCCAAGCGGCCGCAGGATCGCATTGCGCTGCCGGAGTTGGGCGCAAAGTTCGATGCCTTGTGCGTGGCGCCGATCGAACAGGGCGGCTTCGGCAAACCGGCCGAGCAGTTGCACAAGCGCTATCCGACCCGGTTTGCGCTCGATCCGGACCTTGCGCTGATGGCTGGCGGCGGCGATCAGAGTACGGCGCCGGCGATGCCGCGCAGCGAAGTCGAAATGGTCGACGATCATCCGACGCCGACCGTGTCCGCTCCCAAAGCGGCGGTCTGCAGTTTTGTCAACCTCGGCCACGGCGACATCCTGATTGCCGCCATCACTTCCTGCACCAATACCTCCAATCCCGGCGTGCTGCTGGCCGCCGGTTTGCTGGCCAAAAATGCGGTCGAGCGCGGCCTGTCGGTGCAGTCTCACATCAAGACTTCGCTGGCGCCAGGTTCGCGCGTAGTGACCGAATACCTGCGCAATGCCGGATTGCTGTCGTATCTGGAAAAACTCGGATTCGGGCTGGTCGCCTACGGTTGCACCACCTGCATCGGCAACAGCGGCCCGCTCGACCCGTGCCTGGAAGAGATCGTCATCAACCGCGACCTGATTTGCGCGGCAGTGTTGTCCGGCAACCGCAATTTCGAGGCGCGCATCCACGCCAACATCAAGGCCAACTTCCTGATGAGCCCGCCGCTGGTGGTGGCCTTCGCACTGGCCGGGCGCGTCAACCTGGATCTGGAGCGCGAACCGCTGGGCCACGGCAAGGACGGCTCGCCGGTGTATCTGAAAGACATCTGGCCGAGCGCGGAGGATATCGCTGCGGTACAGAAATTCGCCACCGACCCGGCTTTGTATCGACGCCTGTATGCGGACTTCACACAGGATAATCCGCTCTGGAACGGGATTGCCGCGCCGAGCGGGGACATGTACAGCTGGAGCCAATCGACGTATATCGCCGAGCCGCCATTTTTTGAGGGATTCGGTACCGCTGTGGCACCGGCCGGAGATATTGTCGGTGCGCGCGCTTTAGGCATCTTCGGCGACTCGGTGACCACCGACCACATCAGCCCGGCCGGCTCGATCACCGCCAGCTCGCCAGCCGGCCAGTATCTGCTGGCCCATGGCGTGGCGCTGCCGGACTTCAACAGCTACGGCTCACGGCGCGGCAATCACCATGTGATGGTGCGCGGCACTTTTGCCAATGTGCGGATCAGGAACTTGCTGATCCCGCCGGGTGCCGACGGCTCCCGTCCCGAAGGCGGCATCACACTGCACCAGCCGGACCGCGCACAGATGCCGATTTTTGACGCCGCAATGCAATACATTGCCGATGGCGTGCCGACGCTGGTGTTTGCCGGCGAGGAATACGGCAGCGGTTCGTCGCGCGACTGGGCGGCGAAAGGCACGCAGCTACTCGGCATCAAGGCGGTGATTGCCCGCAGCTTCGAACGCATCCACCGTTCCAACCTGGTCGGCATGAACGTGCTGCCGCTACAGTTCAAGGGCGGCGACAGCGTACAGTCGCTCGGCATCATCGGCGATGAAAGCTTCGACATTCTGGGCTTGGAAGACGGATTGCAGCCGCACCAGGATGTGACGCTGGTGATTCGCCGCAAGGATGGCAGCAGCCAGCAATGCCAGTTGCTGCTGCGCATCGATACCCCGACCGAAGTCGATTACATCAGCCACGGCGGCATCCTGCCGTATGTGTTGCAGCACTTGCTGGCGTAACCCGGCGACACAAAAGACTGCCAGCGGTGCCGGCATGACAGGCACTGCTGGCCAGTGCTATTGCGCGATCACACTGCGCACGGGAGCAGCAATTGCTCGAACTCCGCCAGCGCCATCGGCTTGCCGAACAGCTTGCCCTGATACGCAAGGCAGCCCTGCTCGGCCAGGAAGTCGCGTTGTGCCTCGGTTTCCACCCCTTCTGCGATGACGTCCAGACCCAGGCCGTGTGCCAGCGCCACAATGGTGCTGACGATGATGGCATCGTCAGTGTCTTTGAGCACATTGGACACAAAGGAACGGTCGATTTTCAACTGATCCAACGGCAGGCGTTTCAGGTAAGACAGGGATGAATAGCCGGTGCCGAAATCGTCCAGCGCAAAATGGATCCCGGGCGCTTTCAGCAGCAGCATCTTGTCGATGCTATCTTCCACGTCTTTGAGCAGCTGGCTTTCGGTCAGTTCCAGTTTCAGTTGGCCCGGATTGGCGCCGGTACGCTCCAGCGTGGCCAGCACGTGCGGCACAAAATCCGGTTGCTGCAGCTGGCGTGCGCTGATATTGACCGCCAGCGTCAGTTGCGCCAATTCTGCATGGGCAGCCCAGCTTTTGAGCTGGAGACAGGCAGTTTCCAGCACCCACTGGCCCAGCGGCAGGATCAGCCCTGTTTCTTCGGTGAGCGGGATAAATTCGTTGGGCAGAACCAGGCCTCGCTGCGGATGTAGCCAGCGCAGCAACGCTTCGGCGCCGATCAAGCGCCCATCCGCACCGACTTGTGGTTGGTAGTAAAGCTGAAATTGATGCTCCTGCAGCGCCTGCCGCAGGTCGGCCTCCAGGGCGGCACGCGCCATGACCACTGCCTGCATGTCCGGGTCAAAAAAGCGCAGGGTATTGCGGCCGGCTGCCTTGGCTTCATACATCGCCAGATCGGCCCGTTTTAAAAGCTCATCGACGCCGCCCAGGTGATGATTGAACAGGCTGATACCGATGCTGGAGCTACTGTGATACACATGTTCTCCCATCAGATACACCTGATTGAGCGTCGCAAGAATTTTTTCGCCGATGGCTTTGGCCTGGGATGCGGCCACTTGCGGTGACGTGTTTAAGTCTTCCAGCATCACGACGAACTCGTCGCCGCCCAGGCGCGCCACGGTATCGCCTTCGCGCACGCAGGTGCAGAGACGCTGCGCCACCTGTTGCAACAGAAGATCGCCTTTGTCATGGCCCAAAGTGTCATTGAGCATCTTGAAATTGTCGAGATCGATGAACAGCAAAGCACCCTCATGCCCGCTGCGTTCGCTGGCGACCAATGCCTGATGCAGGCGATCCAGCAGCAGCCGCCGGTTGGGCAGCAAGGTCAGCGGGTCATAATAAGCCAGATGCCTGATCTCGTTTTCCGCAGCCTTGCGAAGGGTAATGTCGTTCAGCGTGCAGACGTAATGGCTGACTTCGCCGGCGGGGTCTTTTACCGCGGTGATGGTGAGCCATTGCGGATACACTTCGCCGCCTTTGCGGCGGTTCCAGATTTCGCCTTGCCAATAGCCGCTGTGTGCGATGCTTTCTTCCATCGCGGTATAGAAGGCCGCATCGTGCCGCCCCGAACTGAGCAGTTTTGGTGTCTGGCCGACTGCATCTGCGGCGCTGTAGCCGGTGATCTGTGTAAATGCATGGTTGACGCGCTGGATCACTTTATCGGCATCGGTGACAAACATGCCTTCCTGCGACTCGAAAGCAGCGGCAGCGATGCGCAGTTGCTGTTCAGTCCGTTTGCGCTGCAGGATATCGCGCCGTATCTGGCGCTGATGATACGAGAACACCATGCCCAAAACCAGTATCAGCAGACTGGCGATGGATGCCTGCCATAGCAGCATGTTTCTGGCCTGCAGGTGGGCGGACAACACATCGGTGCTTGTAATGCCGGCTATCACCGCGATCGGATAGGGCGTCACTTTTCTGAAGAAAAGGATGCGCTCCACGCCGTCCACCACCGAGCGGGTGGTAGCAGCACCGCTCTTTTGACCCTGATCGATGCGCGACATCAGCGTGGAGGAAGAGGCGTCAATGCCAAAGTCTTCCCGTTCCCCCGCTCTCCGGGCGCGAATCATGCCATCCAGCCCGAACATGGCAGCCATGCCACCATGGCCCAGATCGAGATCGCCGTAGAAGCGGGTGAAATAGCCGGGGTCGAGCGACACTACTGCGACCCCGCCAAAACTGCCGTCTTTGCGGTTGATGCGGCGCGACAGCTGGATCGACCACTTGCCCGAGGCGCGTCCCAGTACCGGCTTGGAGATGAATAATTTTCCGGTGTCTGCCGCCAGATGGACCCAGAAATGCTCCCGGTCCGACAGGTCCATCGGACTCTCGAACGGCAGGTTGCCCAACCGGTACTTGCCATCGGCATCGATGATGCCGACCTGATTGAAGATGTCGGTATCGATCACGCCCTGTTGTGTGAGTAGTTTTAGATCGAGCTTGTCACCGATCTTTTCATAGTGATGGATGACGAAATGCAGCGCCTGGTCCGCGCTGCGGAAAGTGCGCTCCGCATGTTCCTGCGTCACCCTGGTGAGGTTGGCGAGATTGTGCTCGGCATCGGCAATGGTTCTGGTGCGGTCTGCTGCGATCAGCGAGCAGACGTGCAGCCAGGACACGGTAATCAGTACGGCGACAACCAGCCACCCGGCGATATGCGGTAGCCCGCGACAATGGCGCTTCAGTGTGGGTTGGTGTGTAGTTGGCATAAAGTCTCAGTGATGCGTAGTGTGATCGCATTACATCTGTGCAAAATTTCTATGGCATCAGTTTACTTGACTTTACTCCAGGCAATGATTGTTTCGCGGGAAATTTGTTGTTATAAAGTTACTGCGGCGCAATCAGTGTTGTGCCAGACGGACTCGACTTTGTTGGTCGGGAGTGCGGGTGAGGATAGCGCCAAGCGCAGCCTGTAGGGTGTCGGGCGTGCTGTCAGGCTGCGTTGCTACCGGTGAATTACGGGGTTGTTATGCTGCGATTTTCAATTCTTCTATTTCTTTAAGTGTTGCCTTAATGATGTCAACCGAGTGGTGCGATTGAATCACTTCATGATGGTTTGATTCAACTTCGATGAACTTCACGCCACGGCGGCAGCGCATGCTATCGACGGTCACAACCCCATCGTTGGCCGTCGTCATAAACTTGCTGTGGCCTTTGGTGGTGACGATTGCGGTCCAGTTCTGCAGCGAGTGCAAGTCGATTCTGCGCCCTTGCGTGATCGGACTGGCGATTGGATGTATGTCTTTATAAATTTGCTGCGGCGAAATCAAATTGAGCGCAAGCGCAGACTCGGAGCCTCCGTATGGGGTGGCCATGGTGACCGCACCGACCACTTGGCCGCCCAGTTTGTCGGCCAGATGCAGCGCATACAGTCCGCCCAGGCTGTGCGCGACGAAGAAAATATCGGTTTCATCTTTCAGTTGCTCGGCCATTACCGCAAGATTGTCGGCAAAGCCGTTCTTGCTATCGTATTCCAGACTCATTTCCTCGTGCCCGACGACTTCAGAGCGGATGAAGTTGAATGAGTCGCTGCTCGCGCCGTGGCCGTGTATATAGATAATCTTCATGCTGTGACGCCTTTCACTTTAATCGCTAGTGCTGGTTGATGCACCATGTACATCTTTCGATGCAGCCTTGATCGTGTCATTTACCGTATCGGGGTTACTGGTGGGTTTCTGTATTAGCCCACTCTCCCGTTTGCGGGAGAGTGGGAGCCAAGCAAAACCCCTGCAGCCTTCCGAGTAGCAACTTAATTTTCTAAAAAAGTGGGGTATGCGAAAAAATCATTACTCTTGCGCAGGTATTAAATACGAAATTTAAAATACATGGACTGGTATGGTGGGACTACGGGACTTTCCAGTGGTCCCGCCGGGTTCTGCCAGTGCCGTGCGGCATCGTTGCATCGGCTCATTGCGGGAATGTGTATCGATTCCGCAAGGTACTCAGCGTGCGTTCTGTGCCTTGAGTTTGGCGCTGGCATCCAAATCGACTTTTGCCTTGGCAGATGTTTTTGCGTGGCCGTTCTTGCCGGCTTTGTCGCGCTTGATTGCGGCGTCGTGCGTAACTGCCTTTGCGGCGGTTGCCGTATCCACCCCGGAGCCGACGGCTGACTTGCCGGAGGATTCCAGTCCCTGCGTCAGACCACCCAGGGAAGCGCCGGCAGCGTTGGCTGCGCCCTGCGCGTTGATGTTGCCGCTACTGCTACTGCTACTGCTGCTGTCAATTGCTGACTGGCTGCGATGATTGGTGCCAGTGTTCGCACCGGCACCTGCTTGCGCATCCACGCCGGCACCCAGATTGGCGCCCATGCTGCCTTGGCTGCCTGCTTGCAGCTGTGTTGCCGCGGCCGGGGTGTTACCGATGCCGACCTGCGTATTTGCTCCAATACCCAAACCTTGCGCCAGCGCTATGGAGGATACCGATGCAGCCAATACAAAAGACAATGAAGCAATAGTTTTTTTGATAGTCATGCAAAACTCCTGAAGTGGAAAAACGCATCATGGATGCAGGAATTTCGATACGGATGTCCGCGACTAGTTCGCCGGCAGCCTTTTTTGGTCCCTGAAATCACTCCGTATATTTCTCCATCTTGTTGAATTTAAACGAATTTATTGAAATGTAAGGTTGTGTAACGCCAACTCGACCTGGATGCATTTCAAGCGTATCAATGACGAAGTCGGGCATCTGGCCGGCGATGAAGTATTGCGCACCTTCGCCAGCGTGGCGCAGCAGCACCTGCGCAAGGAAAACGTGTTCGGGCGCTACGGCGGGGAAGAATCCCTGTTGCTGATGACATCGACCATTTTGCACAATGCGCTGCCCGCGGGCGATCGGAAAGAGTTATGCTATTTTAATAAAGGGGCAGGATAAGGTGCCACTCCAGGACTCTTGCCAATCGTTGGTAGATCCGCAATCTGATTGGTTTATTGATCCGGTTGCAGCACTGCTGAACAATCCAGGCCGTAAGATTAGCGTTCTCAATCTACCAATGTGGACCATCCGGAAATGAAAAATGCAGAGCGTACCAGCACACCCTTCAAGCTGCTCGAAGGGCGTGATTGCGCTCTTTTTCTCGATTTCGACGGCACACTGGTTGAATTGGCTGCCACACCCGAGGCAGTGGCCGTCGCGCCCGGATTGGTTGATGCTCTGCGCGTGATTCATGATCAGCTGGGTGGTCGGCTGGCGATAGTCTCCGGCCGCCCGATCGCGCAGATCGATGCGATGCTTGCACCGCTGGTCCTGCCGGTGGCCGGCGTGCACGGCATGGAACGGCGCGATGGCGCCGGCACGCTGCATTACGCGCCGGTAGCCGAATTTTCTGTGGTGCAGGCGCGTGCCCTGCATCTGGCAGCGCTCGATCCGCGCTTGCACGTGGAACAAAAACGCGGCGCGCTGGCACTGCACTTTCGGCAGGCGCCCGAACTGGAGCAGCTGTGCAAATCGGAGCTGCTGCAGGCCGTGCGGGAGGCTCCCGGCATGCTGCTGCTGCACGGAAAAATGGTGATCGAAGTCAAGCCGGCCGGTGTCACCAAGGGCACCGCAATCCGCGATTTTCTGGCAGAAGCGCCATTCGCCGGCTGGCGTCCGCTGTTTGTCGGCGACGACACCACCGACGAGGCCGGCTTTTCCTATGTGCAGCAAGCCGGTGGACTGGCTTTGAAGATAGGGCAGGGCGCCAGCGTGGCACGACTCCGGATTGCCACACCGCAGGCATTGCGTGCGGAACTTGCGCAGGTCGCGCACATTTTGTCCAAAGGACCTTGAACATGACGAACCCCTCAGCCGAGCCGGCTGCTCCAACAGTTGCCGTCGCATCCTCTCTGGACTGCGGCGTTATCGGGAATTGCGCATTCAGCGCGCTGGTCGATAGCATCGGGCGGATAGTCTGGTGCTGTCTGCCGCGCTTCGATGGCGACCCGGTATTTAATGCTCTGCTCGACGCTTCCGACAATGGCAGCCTGTGGAGCATCGAAATCGAGAATTTTGCACGCAGCGAGCAGGAATACGAACCCAACACCGCGGTGCTGCGGACTCGCCTGTTCGATGCAAAAGGCCGGGGTATCGAGATCACCGACTTTGCACCGCGCTTCAATAGTCGCGACCGCATCTTCCGGCCGCTGATGCTGGTACGCCGGGTGCGCCCGCTCGACAGCGCAGTGCGCATCCGCGTGCGGCTGCGGCCGCGCTTCGATTGGGGCCGGCAGTTGCCGGTCGTCACGCAGGGTAGCCACCACATTCGCTACCTCGGCTCGGCACAGGCATTGCGGCTCAATACCGATGCCTCGCTGAGTTACCTGCTGACCGAATCGTTTTTCGTGCTGGACAAAACGATCAATTTCATGCTCGGTCCGGACGAGACGCTGGCCGATGGCATCGACGATACCGCGCATAGTTTCGAAAAAGAGACTACCAGCTATTGGCGCAACTGGAGTCGGCGCCTGGCCGTACCGCTGGAGTGGCAAGACGTGGTGATCCGCGCCGCCATTACGCTGAAGATGTCTTTGTTTGAAGACACCGGCGCGATCGTCGCGGCCATGACCACCAGCATCCCAGAAGCGCCGGGCAGCAGCCGCAACTGGGACTATCGCTACTGCTGGCTGCGCGACGCCTTCTTCGTGGTGCGCGCGCTCAATAGTCTGGCGGAAGTTGCCACCATGGAAGATTACCTGCGTTGGCTGAGCAACGTGGTGGCGCGTTCCAAGGGCGGCCACATCCAGCCGCTGTACGGCATCGGGCTGGAGGCGTCGCTGCCGGAGTCGATCCTCGATCATCTGCCCGGATACCGCAACCACCCACCGGTGCGGGTGGGCAATCAGGCGCAGGAACATTATCAGCATGATGTGTACGGCAATATCATTTTGGGTGCGACCCAGGCGTTTCTCGATTCCCGCCTGTTCCACCGCGGCACCATTACCGACTTCCACTATCTGGAAGCGGTCGGCGAGCAGGCTTTTCGCGTCTATAACGAGCCCGACGCCGGCATGTGGGAGCTGCGCTCCCGCTCGCGGGTGCACACTTCTTCGGTGTTGATGAGTTGGGCCGCCTGTGATCGGCTGTCGAAGATCGCGCAGACGCTGGGACTGCCCGAGCGGGCCGTGCATTGGCAGAATCGTGCGCACATCATTCGCGAGCACTTGCTGCGCGAGGCATGGAGCGAGGAGCGGCAGGCTTTCGCCGAAAGCCTGGGCGGGCACGATCTGGATGCCAGCGTGCTGCTGATGGCTGAAGTGAATTTCATCGACCCCAATGACCCACGCTTTATCTCTACCGTGGACGCGCTCGAACGTTCACTGTGCGACGGACCGTACATGCGCCGTTACGAGGCGCCGGACGATTTTGGCAGGCCGGAAACCACATTCAATATCTGCACCTTCTGGCGTATCGATGCGCTGGCGCGGATCGGCCGCAAGGCGCAGGCGCGCGAGATTTTCGAAACCATGCTGAAAGCCCGCAACCATCTGGGATTGCTGTCCGAAGATACGCACCCGGTCAGCGGCGAGATGTGGGGGAATTTTCCGCAAACTTACTCGATGGTGGGGCTGATCAACTGCGCGGTGCGCCTGTCCGCGCCCTGGGATAGCGCCATCTAGGCACGTCAGGAAAGTAGCCATGTCCCGTCTCGTTATCGTCTCAAACCGCGTGGCAGATCCACGCAATCCTGCCGCCGGCGGCCTCGCCGTGGCGCTGGCCGAAAGCATGAAGGAAAGAGGCGCGCTCTGGTTCGGCTGGAGCGGCAAGGTGGTCGAAGCGGACGCCGGCGCACTGCATACGCAGCAGGCCGGCAACGTGACGCTGGTCACGGTGGACTTGTGCCGCCAGGATCACGACGCGTATTACACCGGCTACGCCAACGGCGTGCTGTGGCCGGTGTTCCATTGCCGGCTCGATCTGGGCAATTACGAACCCGATTTTGCTGCCGGCTACCGCCGCGTCAACGCGCTCTTCGCACGCAAGCTGATGCCGCTGCTGAAACCTGACGACACGATCTGGGTGCACGACTACCACCTGATCCCGCTGGCGGCCAAGCTGCGCGCGATGGGTTGCCGCAACCGGATCGGATTCTTCCTGCATATTCCGATGCCGCCGTCTTCGATCATGGCGGCCATTCCGCAGCAGGACTGGCTGATGCGCACACTGTTCGACTACGATCTGCTGGGTTTCCAGAGCGACGCCGATCTGCTCAATTTTTCGCACTACGTGCAGTCCGAGGCGCATGCCGAGCCGCTGCCCGACGGGCGCTACCGCGCATTCGGCCGCACGGTGCAGGCCGGAGCCTTTCCGATCGGCATCGACGTCGACGAGTTTGTCCGCATGGCCGACGCCATGGAAGGGCGCCGGATGTTCCAGCGCATGCGCGACGAGTATTCGCGCCGCCAATTGCTGCTGGGCGTCGACCGGCTGGACTATTCGAAGGGGCTGCCGCAGCGCATCCGTGCCTTCCGTGAACTGCTGGTGCGCTATCCGGAAAACCGCAATCGCGCCACGCTGATCCAGATTGCCTCGCCCAGCCGCGAGGACGTCGACGCCTACGCCGACATCCGCAACGAGATGGATAGCCTGTGCGGGGCCATCAACGGCGACTTCGGCGAACTGGACTGGATGCCGGTGCGCTACATCCACCGTACCGTGGCGCGCAAGCGGCTGCCCGGCCTGTACCGCGCCAGCCGCGTCGCGCTGGTCACTCCGCTGCGCGACGGCATGAACCTGGTCGCCAAGGAATTCATCGCCGCGCAAGACCCTGCCGACCCGGGCGTGCTGGTGCTTTCGCGGTTTGCCGGTGCCGCCGAGCAGCTGCGGGAAGCGTTGCTGGTCAATCCGTACGACATCGAACGCACCGCGCAGGCGATCCAGCAGGCGCTGCAGATGCCTCTGGACGAACGCCGTAATCGTCATCAGGCACTGCTGCGCCGGATCAAGGAGCAGGACGTGCATTGGTGGCGCACCGCTTTTCTTGCAACCCTGGCAAATATCGAGCCGTCCGCGAATTGACGCGAATGCAGCCCAGAGGCACGCATGGCAGTCTCTGAAGCGCGTATAAAAAAAGTAAAAATTGGGCTATGTCATAGTTAGCTGTTGCAATCTTCGCCTGCCTCAGGTTCCGTTCGTCCTGAGTAGCCCGTAGCGCGTATCGAAGGATCAGCTGGCCCTTCGATGCACTGCTGCGCCGTTACTCAGGGCGAACGGAGTCGGTGGGCAATTCCGATTCAACAGCTAACTACGATATAGCAAAAAATTGACGGGTATATCGATAAATATGTAGTTTTGCGCATATTTTTATTGCGTATTTAAAAATACAGTGCGATGTATATTAATTTGACTCAGCGCTGATGCACCTTGCACCCGGCAGCATAGGTCGCGGCGACGCTGCGGTCGTCACCCAGCAGCGCCAGCGCGAACAGCAGCTCTTCCAGGCTGTCGGTGCGCGCGCTGCGGCGTGCCAGCAGCGGTGTCGCCTGCGGGTCGAGCACGATGAAGTCGGCCTCGCAACCGGCGGCGAAGTTGCCGATCGTGCCTTCCAGCTGCATGCTGCGCGCCGCGCCCAGCGTGGCCAGGTAGAACATGCGCAGCGCGGGCAGATCGGTGCCGCCCATGCGCGCCACCTTGAACGCCTCGTTCATGGTCTGCAGCATCGAGAACGACGTACCGCCGCCGACATCGGTCGCCAGCGACAGCAGCACCTGCGCTGCATCGGCGCGCGCGAAATCGAACAGGCCGCTACCGAGGAACAGGTTGGAAGTCGGGCACACTGCAATCGCCGCCTGGCTTTCGGCCATGTGTCTGAAGTCGTGATCGTCAAGCCAGATGCCGTGTCCGAACATTGCGCGCGAGCGCAGCAGGCCGACCCGGTCGTACACGTCCAGATAGCTGCGCGCACTGGGAAACAGTTGTTGCACCCACGCCACTTCGTCGGTGGTTTCGGCGACATGGGTCTGGATGTAGGTGTCGGGATAGGCGCGCGCCAGTTCGCCCGCCAGTTGTAGCTGCGCGTCACTGGAAGTCGGTGCGAAGCGCGGCGTGATCGCAACTAGCTGGCGGCCGCGCTTGTGCCATCGCTTGATCAGCGCTTCGGTGTCGCGCGCGCCGCCCTCGGCCGTGTCGCGCAGGAATTCCGGGCAGTTGCGATCCATCAGCACCTTGCCCGCCACCATGCGCAGATTGCGCGCCTCGCTCTCGGCAAAAAACGCCTCCACCGATTCAGGATGCACGGTGCAATACACCATCGCGCTGGTGGTGCCGCAGCGTAGCAGCTGGTCAATGAAGAAGCGCGCCACTTCGGCCGCATGCAGCGGATCGGCAAAGCGTCGTTCGGCCGGAAAAGTGTATTGCTCCAGCCACGGCAGCAAGCCCGCTGCCGGCGACGCGATGATGTCGCTCTGCGAATAATGCAAATGGGTGTCGATGAAACCCGGCACGATCAGCTTGCCGCGATAGTCGATCACGAGCGTCTCCGGCGCCAGGCCGGGATGCAGCAGCGCATAGTCGCCTGCGGCCTGTATCCGTCCATCAGCGACGATCAGCAGCCCGTCCTCATGCCACTGGTACGCATCGTCATCGAGCGCGGGGTCAGCCGTGAAATGCAGGATGCTGGCGCGGTAGGCTTGCGGCGTGCTTGGCTTGGCGGTGACGATGGACATACACTATTTCCTTGTTGCTCAATAACTACGCAGAATGGAGGTGGCCGCTTGCTGTTTTGGCAAAACCGCGCTGCGATCGTTTCCGGCAGCAGTAAAATTTCCGTGCGGCGAATCGGCAAGCGCATCTACTGAGATCTACTGGTATTGTGAACCGATCCGCCCATAAATATGGCGCGACACCGCTACGGTCATCGCGCCATATTATTTGCAACTTATTTGCAAATTATTTGTAACTGTTGTTATCGGCAGCTCAATGTGACGCTGCTACCTTCGCGGGTTCGTGCCCTCAATACCGGACCATTGCCGCAGCGGTACCTTATCTCGAGCCGTTTCAAGTGATTGGGCGCCGGATCGCCGCAGAGGTCGTTGGTCGCCGCTATCGAAATATTGCGGCGCCAGCCGACGGCTTGCTGCACTGTCTCACGGATATCGCATGCGGCATCGCGGGTGCCGTAACTGGCTTCCTCGATGATGATGCGTCCAGGCGGCTCGCCCTGTTGACCTTGTCGGTCTTGTGCCTCGATGCCATCACGGTAGCCCTGATCGTAGCCACGGCGATATTCGGCGCTCTGCGCAAAAGCCGATACTGACATCGCGCCGAGGGTGATAAAACCGAGGGCGCACAGAGCGCCTTTGCCGGCAAATTTAATATTCATTTCTTTCTCCTTGAACTTGGTGGGGTTCAGCTTATATGGCGATGCACAGCGCTTCTGTGCGGTGGCGCTCGGAGGGCCAGCTATTTTTTGTTCACCATCGCAGGGCCTTGATGCAATGGAAAACACGGGGTCGAAAACACGGGATCAGGTCTAACATTCCAACATTTGACACCTGCAATTTCACCAACGAATGTTGGGCCTCGCCAGCGCAGCGCCAAGCTACCGTAATACATTTATACATCACTACGTATTTTTACATGCCCAATGAAACCTCGCGGAAACATGCCTGTTTTAGCTGATACTACCCTGTTTTTCGAAATTCATAGGATCCGGTATTGCAACTAGCGCGGCAGCTTGGGCTTTGCAGACCAACTGCTATTTTCAACCATCCACCTTATCCCACACCAGCAACAGTTGCGCGGCAACCGAGGCGGCGATCACCGCCGGCTGCTTGCCGCCAATGCCGGGCAGGCCGACCGGGCAGGTCATGCGCGCCAGCGTGTCAGGTGCTATCCCGCGCTGTTGCAGCCGGTGGCTGAAGTGGGCGCGCTTGGTTTCCGAGCCGATCAGGCCGAACCATTGCACGTCGTTGCGCTGTTCGATGCGGCGCAGAATTTGTTCGGCCAATTGCTGGTCCAGTGCATGCTCATGGGTCATCACCAGAAAGCAGCTTTCGGGCGCGGCGGCGGCTACCAGCGCCTCGGGCGTGTCGGTCGCCTCGATCCGGACGTTGGCCGGCAGCGTGGCCGGAAACTGGTTGTCGCGGGCATCGACCCAGCTCACGCGGCACGGCAGTTCGGCCAGCGCGCGCACCAGCGCCGCACCGACATGGCCGGCACCGAACAGCAGCAGATGCGCACGCACCGCCAGGCAGCCGTCGACCAGCCAGCGTGCGCCGCCGGCGTCCATCTGAATTCTGTTGGTCGGGCTGGCGTCCAGCGCCGGTCGCCAGCCGGGCGCAGCACCTTGCACAGGCATGGCATCGGCATCGGCATCAAGCAGCGCGGCTGGCGCGAGCGACTCCAGCGCCAGCAGGCGCCAGCTGTCCTGTCCCTGCTGCAATCGCTCGGCTAGCAGTTGCCAGTCGGTGTGCGGGTCGATGCGCTCGAACGCCAGCTGCACCACGCCGCCGCAGCACTGGCCCAGGCTGGGGCCGAGCGCACAGCGCTGCAGACGGCGCTCGGCTTCCAGCGTGCCGGTTGGCCGGTGCAGCATCTCGCGTGCGATGGCGCAGGCCTGCAGTTCCAGATGGCCGCCGCCGATGGTGTCGAACTGCGCTGCGGTGGTGACCAGCATCTTGGCACCGGCTTCGCGCGGGCACGAGCCTTCGATTTTCGCGACGGTGATCAGCACCGCGGGAGTTTGGTGCCGGTCGAGTGCGCAGAGGGCTTGCAGCCAGTTGATGGTCATTGCAACGATTTTCTCCCCTCTCCCGCATGCGGGAGAGGGACCGGGGGCGAGGGAGGCCGATCATGGATCGGCGTGCAATCGGTACCAGAAAAAATAACTTTGATGAACATGATTGACGGCATCACGCTGGGCCACCGCCCTCTCCCCAACCCTCTCCAACCAGCGGGAGAGGGGGCAAAGACGCGACCGCTTCCAGCGCCTTCAGGATTTCCTCGCTGGTGGCCGGCGCGTTCAGCGGCGGGTTGATCCGGTAGTCGGCGACGCTGGCAATCGCATCGCGGATCGCGAAGAACACCGAGAATGGCAGCAGCAGCGGCGGTTCGCCGGCGGCCTTGGAGCGGTGGATGCTGTCGGCCACGTTGCTGTTCTTGAACAGCCGGACCCGGAAATCGTCGGGGCAGTCCGAGATGGCCGGGATCTTGTAGGTCGATGGCGCATGCGTCATCAGTTTGCCGTCGGCATTCCACACCAGTTGCTCGGTGGTGAGCCAGCCCATGCCCTGGATGAAGCCGCCTTCGACCTGGCCGAGGTCGATCGCCGGATTGAGCGAATTGCCGACGTCGTACAGCAGGTCGGCGCGCAGCAGTTTCCACTCGCCGGTCAGGGTATCGATCACCACTTCGGACACCGCCGCACCATAGCAAAAGTAGGAAAACGGGCTGCCGCACATGCTGGCCGCATCCCAGTGCAGGCCGGGCGTCGCGTAGAAACCGTCCGACCACAGCTGGACCCGCGCCAGATACGCTTGCTGCACCAGTGCGGCAAACGGGATGGGTTGTCCGTTGAGCGTGACGACATCGTCGGCAAAGAGGACATCGGCGGCGTCACCACCTGCAGCGCCGTAGTGCTGCGCCGCGAATGCCGCCAGCCGCGCGCGGATCTGGCGTGCCGCATCCTGCGCCGCCTTGCCGTTCAGGTCGGCGCCGGTGGAGGCGGCGGTGGCCGAGGTGTTGGCGACCTTGCCGGTGTCGGCCGCAGTGCAGCGCACCCGCGCCAGAGCGATGCCGAGTTCGTGCGCGACCACTTGCGCGACCTTGGTGTTGACGCCCTGGCCCATCTCGGTGCCGCCGTGACTGACCAGCACCGAGCCGTCCAGATACACGTGCACCAGCGCGCCGGCCTGATTCAGGTGGGTGACGTTGAACGCGATGCCGAACTTGACCGGCGTGGCCGCGATGCCCTTCTTCAGCACCGGGCTGCTGGCGTTGAAGGCGCGGGTTGCGGCCCGGCGTGCGCGGTATGCACTGCTGGCTTCCAGTTCGGCCAGCAGCTCGTGCAGCACGTTGTCCTCGATCTTCTGGCCGTAGGGCGTGATGTTGCGGCCTTCGGTTTCGTTGCGGCCGTAGAAATTGATCTTGCGTACCTCCAGCGCGTCGACGCCCAGCGTGCGCGCGATGTCGTCGATCGCGTACTCGATCGCGAGCGCGCCCTGCGGCCCGCCGAAACCGCGGAAAGCGGTATTCGATTGGGTATGGGTCTTGCCGCACAGCGCATGGATCTCGACATCCGACAGGTAATACGCATTGTCGACATGGCACACTGCGCGGGTCGCAACCGGCCCCGACAGGTCGGCCGAGAATCCGGCGCGCAATACCATCTCGACCTTGGCCGCGAGGATGCGGCCGCTGGCATCGAAGCCGACTTCGTATTCGTAATAAAAGCAGTGGCGCTTGCCGCTGACTTGCATATCGTCGTCGCGGTCGGCGCGCAGCTTGACCGGGCGCTTGAGCCGGTGCGCGGCGACCGCCGCCACCGCCGCCCACAGCGCCGATTGCGACTCCTTGCCGCCGAAACCGCCGCCCATCCGGCGGCATTCGACCGTGATGTTGTGCGCCGGCAGGTTCAGCGCCTGCGCCAGCACGTGCTGCATCTCGCTCGGATGCTGGGTCGAGCACAGCAGCAGCATGCCTTGCTGCTCCTTCGGGATCGCGTACGACACCTGTCCTTCCAGATAAAAATGCTCCTGGCCGCCGACTTCCAGCGTGCCCTGCACGCGCTGCGGCGCAGACGCCAGTGCGCCCGCCGCATCGCCGCGCAGCAATGTCATCGGCGGCAGCACGAACGATTGCGCGGCGCGCGCCGCCTGCGGGGTCAGGATCGCCGGCAATATTTCATAGTCGATTTGCGCCAGGCGCGCCGCACGCCGCGCCAGATCATGGCTGGTCGCGATCACCGCGAACAGCGGCTGGCCGACATACTGCACCAGGCGGTCGGCCAGGATCGGGTCGTCGCCGTGGACGATCGGGCCGCAGTCATTGGTGCCGGGGATGTCGGCCGCGGTCAGCACCGCGACCACGCCGGGCGCGCTTTTGACTGCATCCAGATTCATCGACCGGATGCTGGCATGCGCCTGCGCCGACAGGCCAAGCGCCGCATGCAGCGTGCCTTGCAGTTCCGGCAGGTCGTCGGTATAGGTCGCTTCGCCCAGCACATGCAACAGCGCAGACTCGTGCGGGTGCGGGCGGCCGACTTCGGCCCAGGCGGCATCGTCTTGCGTCAGAAAGGCGTCGGTTTGCTGCTTCATGGCGCTTCCCTGAAAAATACATTCACTGCCTGCGGCGGCAACGGCGCGTCCGGCCGGGTTTCCAGCCAGAAGCGACGCAGCAGGTTTTGCGCGGCGCGCATCCGGTATCTGGCGGAGGCGCGCAGGTCGGACAGCGGCGCGTAATCGTCTGCCAGCGCCAGCATCGCCGCCTGCAGCGTGGCTTCGGTCCATGCCTGGCCCTGCAGCGCAGCTTCTGCCTTGGCGGCGCGTTGCGGCGTCGCGGCCATGCCGCCGAAGGCGATGCGCGCAGTGCCGATGGCGTCGCCCTCCAGCGTGATCGCAAATGCCGCGCAGACTGCAGAAATGTCCTGGTCGAAGCGCTTTGCCAGTTTGTAGGTGCGAAAGCGCAGCGTGGCCGACGGCAGCGGCACCCGGATTGCCTCGACCAGTTCGCCGGCCTGCAACGCGTTCTTCTGGTAGCCGAGGTAGAAATCTTCCAGCGCCATCGTGCGCTGGTCGTGTGCGCCGCGCAGCACGATCCGGCTGCCAAGCGCGATCAGGAACGGCATCGAATCGCCGATCGGCGAGCCGTTGGCGAGGTTGCCGCCCAGCGTGCCGGCATTGCGGATCGGCTCCGACGCGAAGCGCTGCCACAGCTCGGACAATTGCGCCGGATAGTGCTGGCACAGCGCCGCATACGCATCATTCAGCGTGACGCCGGCGCCGATCAGCATCTGGCCGTCGTGTCCGGCCACCGTCTGCAGTTCGGCCACCTGGCCGATGTAGATCAGCGCGTCCAGCTCGCGCAATTGCTTGGTGACCCAGAGAGCGATATCGGTGGCACCGGCCAGGATCAGTGCGTCCGGATGGCTCTGGCGGGCGTCGACCAGCTGCGCCAGCGTGCGCGGAGCCAGGAAAGTCTGGCCGTTGTGGCGGTATGAAAACAGGGTGTCGCGTTGCAGGCCGTGCAGCGCCGCCGCGACCGCCGCACGGTCAAAAGGTACCGGCGGCAGCTGGCCCATGCGCCGGGCGGCGGCGATGATCGGCCGGTAGCCGGTGCAGCGGCACAGGTTGCCGGACAGCGCAGTGTCGATTTCCCGGCGCGCCAGCAGATCCGGTCGGCCTTCGTGCTGCAGATACAAACTCCACAGCGACATCACGAAACCCGGCGTGCAAAAGCCGCACTGCGAACCGTGGCATTCGACCATCGCCTGTTGCACCGGATGCAGGCTGCCGTCGGCCTGTTTCAGGTCTTCCACCGTGAACAGCGCACGGCCGTCCAGCGTCGGCACGAACTGCAGGCAGGCATTGACCGTTTTCAGTACCAGTTCGCCGGCCTGCA
>JBDSCZ010000277.1:0-2867 GCA_039920865.1 Burkholderiaceae bacterium | reverse complement strand
GAACTGGTGCAGCACAACGTAAAATTTTCCGGGGTCATCCAGAGCACCTTCATCAGGGATATTCTGGGCTGGATCATCCCGGTCCTGTTGTTTGTCGGGATATGGATGTTTGTGATCCGGCGCATGATGGAGAAGGGCGGCGGCTTGGGCGGCGGCTTCATGTCGATCGGGAAAAGCAATGCGAAAGTCTATGTCGAGCAGAACACCCGGGTCACGTTCGACGATGTGGCGGGTGTCGATGAAGCCAAGGAAGAGTTGCAGGAAGTCATAGGATTCCTGCGCGACCCGGGCTCCTACGGCCGTCTCGGCGCACGGGTGCCGCGCGGCATCCTGCTGGTCGGCCCGCCCGGCACCGGCAAGACGTTGCTGGCGCGGGCGGTGGCCGGCGAGGCCAGCGTGCCGTTCTTTTCGATCAACGGTTCCGAATTCGTCGAGATGTTCGTCGGCGTCGGCGCAGCAAGGGTGCGCGACATGTTCGAACAGGCCCGCCAGAAATCGCCGGCCATCATCTTCATTGACGAGATCGATGCGCTGGGCCGTGCGCGTGGCGCCTATGGCCTGGGCGGCCACGATGAAAAGGAGCAGACGCTGAATCAGTTGCTGGCCGAACTGGACGGCTTTGACTCTGGATCGGGGCTGGTGCTGCTGGCGGCCACCAACCGGCCGGAAATCCTCGATCCGGCCTTGTTGCGGGCCGGCCGCTTCGACCGTCAGATATTGGTCGACCGTCCCGACAAAAAGGGCCGAATACAAATCCTCGATGTCCATTTGCGCAAGGTCAAGCTGGCCGGCGGCGTTGACCGCGAGCAGATTGCCGCGCTGACGCCCGGGTTTTCCGGCGCCGACCTGGCCAATCTGGTTAATGAAGCCGCGCTGCTGGCTACGCGTCGCGGCCGCGCGGCGGTGGCGCTGGAGGATTTTACTGCAGCCGTTGAGCGCATCGTGGCCGGGCTGGAGAAGAAGAACCGCCTGATCAATCCGCTCGAGCGCGAAGTGGTCGCTTATCACGAAATGGGTCATGCGCTGGTGGCGATAGCGCTGCCGGGCAGCGATGCGGTGCACAAGGTATCGATTATCCCGCGCGGCATCGGCTCGCTCGGCTATACGATACAGCGCCCGACCGAAGACCGTTTCCTGATGACGCAGCAGGAACTGGAAAACAAGATGGCGATATTGCTGGGCGGGCGCGCGGCCGAACAACTGGTTTTCGCGCGCGTCACCACCGGCGCTGCAGATGACCTGGTGAAAGTGACTGAAATCGCCCGCAGCATGGTCACGCGCTACGGCATGAGCCAGAAGCTCGGTCCGCTTTCCTACGAAGGCAACCGGCAGGGATTTCTACCTGTTCCGGCAGCCGAATACCAACCAGAAATCAGAAACTATTCCGAGACCACCGCGCGCGAGATCGATTGCGCAGTGCGTGAAATCGTCGATGTTGCCTTCGTGCGAGCCAGTGCAATCCTGCGAGAGAATCAGGCCGGACTGAAGGCTGGCGCCAAGAAATTGCTGCACCAGGAAACCCTCAGCGAGGACGAGGTCAAGTCGTTTGCTGCGCATCCCGCATTGCCCTCTGCGCCATCGGATGTGCCGTCAGGCTAAAAAATACGGCAGCCAGGTGGCAACCGTGATCACCAGCAGGCCCAGCCCGATGCGCGCGGCGAATTGTGTCCCGCCGGACAGGTAGGCTGCCACCAACTTGCTGCAGGTATTGGTGGAAAAGGCAATCAGGATCGCCAGCACCAGTTCGGGCATTCCCAGCATGCCGCCGGCACCCAGCGATAGTACCGAGCCAGCCGCGGCGTGGACATCGGCAAAGCCCGCCATGGCGGCGCCGACCGTAACTGCGGCTTGCCCCAGGTTGGCGTGGGCGTAAGCCACTGCTGCAGTCACGCCGGTCAGGATCAGCGCGAACACCAGTGCCTGCATCAGGCTGAAGGCATGGCCTTTGGGGGTGGCAAAGTCGGCGCTGGCGTGATCCCCGAACAGGCTGATGGCGGACACCACGACTGCCGCCGCCAGACCCGACAGCAGGCATGGTGCCAAGCTGGCCAGCGCGGACGGATACAGCGTCGTGTTGACGACGAACAGCAACAAAAAAGTGGCGATGTTCGATAGCAGCGCGCCGGTTACGCAGGCACCAAGCAAATCTGGCTGTCGCCGGCAGCGGGTTCCCATCGCGGCCATGGTCGCGGTGCTGGAAACAAATCCCGATGCCAGCCCGGAGAGTGCCAGCCCCAGCCGCGCGCCGCCGAGGCGCAAGGCAATGTAACCGCCGGCCTGCAGTGCCATGATCAGAATCACCAGGCTCCACAAGCGGCGCGGATTCGCTCCCGCCAGCCATGGTGTCGGCGTATTCGGCATCAATGGCAGCACCACCAGCGCGGCACCCGCCAGTAGCAGCGCGTCGCGCAACTCCGACTCGGTCAGGGATACCTTGAAGAAATGGTGCAGCGGGCTGCGAAAAGCCAGCAATCCGGCTACGACTACCGACGCGGCAGCCGACACTGCGGGGTTTTGGATTGCGTTGATACCGAGCAGATAGGTCACGAACAGCGCCAACTCGGTAGTAATGCCGGGATCGTCCGAGCGATCGCGCCAATATTGAATGGTTGTCAGGGCCAGGATCAGCAGTGCACCGGCGACTACCAGCGCCGGATCCAGCATTTGGGCAAACGCACCGGCGACCGATACCAGTGCAAAACTGCGCACGCCGGCATAGACCCGGTGCGGCCCGCTGCCTTTGCTGCGCTCGCGATCAATGCCGATCAGCAAACCGCAACCCAGCGCAACCGACAGCCCGATTATTACGGATTCATTCATGCTGTCAAAGAATGGTGGCGGGTACGGTTAGGGTGTTTCAATGATTG
>JBDSCZ010000276.1:0-5009 GCA_039920865.1 Burkholderiaceae bacterium | reverse complement strand
TAGTTACTCCGAGTGCTGCGGTCTTGAGGCCGCAAAAATGGGTGTTTTTGGGTCGGATAAAGATGACCTTAATCGTGTCTGTGCCAGACGGGCGTACCCGACAATTACCTATTGTAGGTAATTGTCGGGTCGAATGGTGCGTTGCAATAATTAATATTGTAGCCGAAGAGTTGCAGTGAGGATTTTTCTAACAAATCAGAATGTTCCACACTAAAGTTCAGGCGTAGACGTGATTTTGGCCCAAATAGGACTGGCGGCAACCGCATGATGCAGTAAAGGTTTTAAAGGCCTTGAGATGGGTCGGTAGAAGTCGGCAGCGTGGGTCAGTTTGGCTTCGGCGCCAACACAAACTTAGCCAATACGATAATGATCACGAACGTACGCACCAGCGTGGCGAGGTCGGAATCCACTACTTGCAAACCAATGTTTGCAAAAATTGCTGTAAGCGATGCAAATATGGCGGAGAAAATTGCCCAGTTGAACCATTCATTCCGGGCCGGCAAAGGTTGCGTGTTGTCAGGTTAGCTTCAAAGTCCTATTCTCCCACTTCGCCGAACAGCCTCGCCGACTTATTGAAAACATGCACGACGGGTGTGTCTGCCGTAACCATTTGCAAAACTGGCATTAGATTTCCCGCATCCTTTGCACCGCAGATACCTTCGTTTCTCGCTGAAAACCTTTTACGGCGACAGCGGTGGAAAGGAATGCAACGCTCACCAGGAGTGCCAAATAGAGCCATGGAACACTTAGGTACTCGGGCGGTGGGTCAAATATACCGGTCAATAATTTGATGAGCATCCAGGCAAGCAAGAGCCCAGTCGTTGTTCCCACAATTGCGCCAGAGAGGAAAACGAAAAGCGCTTCGCTCCATAGGAATGCACTCAGTTGTGGCGGTTTGGCCCCAAGCGCCGACAAAATCGCAAAAATGCGTTGTCGATCGGCCAGTCCCAGCGCCAGGATCAGGCCGGTTGCGCCGGCCACCATCAAGATGGCGAATCCGAGTTCAAGCCGTGTCAATCCGGTCAAATCGACTGAAGTCAGGCTGGACCCGATCAGATGTCGGGCCTGGCTGATGTCGCTGACTTTGACGCCAGGCAATGATGCGACGATTTTACGCGCAGCAACCGAGACCTCGGCTGGCGACGCAGTCGCCTTCAACAGTACGACTTCCGCGCCATCGGCATGGGTTTGCTGTGCAATGTAATCTGCATTGGCAACAATAAATGAATCTCGCGGTGCCGTAGGAAATTCGCGGACGATCCCTACAAAGTGGAATTTCACTTTGTGATACTGATGGTCCTGCCCATTTTGCAGGCGCAGATTCAGCTCGTCGCCAAGCTGCAGTTGAAAATCCTTGACCGTTTCGTCCGATACCAATATGCCATCCGGGGTCTTGGCCAGTATTGCCAGCGTGTTTTTTGCGTTGCCATTCTCGAAATAGGCATCCGAAATTCTCGTGACATCGCCAATATGCCGGGCATCGATGCCAAATAGATCCTGCAAGTCGTTGCCGACATAGGCCAGCCGATGCTGCATCGGCTGCGCAGCCATTACGCCCGGCAAGGCGGCAAGTTCCTTGAGCCTGGCGGATGCCGGTGCCAGCATGCTGCCGGTCACCGCCACATCGGCGCCGTTGGTGAGCTCGGCATCTACTTGCGCCTGGGCATGATAGGTGGTGTTGAAGATGGCAGTCGAGGTGGCAAACGCAAACGACAGCGCAACCAGTGCAACACCTTGTGTAATCCGGCCACGTTGCCGTCCCATGGCGGCTGCCACGACGCCAGAAAGCGTGCCAGCGATCGGTTGCAGCAGCGATGTCAAACTGGAACGTCCGCGCACCAGTCCCGCGCGGCACACTCGGATCGTTAGTAAGCCGATCCCGATCCACAGCAAGACCGGCGCAAGAAAGGACTGGTAATCGACCAAAGAAGCCGCCGTTCCTTCCGGTGCCAATACAACCTGGTAGCCAGTGCTCCAGGTGCGCCAAAAGACGATGGCCGCCAGGCCGATCAACAGGTAATCCAGGCCAATGCGCCGCCAGGTTCGTCCCGTATCCTGTGCGACCGTCATGCGAGCCGCTGTCACGGTCGTGTTCCTGGCATCAATCCAGGCGGGGGTGATGATCGCACCGGTGGCCAGCAGAAAGCCAGCCAATACGGCGAGCACGACCCAAGCAATGACCGATCCATCGAAAATAGGGATGCCGAGCAAAAGCCGGGTTGAAAGCGCAGCCAGACCCACGCCGGCAATAGCGCCAATCAGCCCGACATAAGCAGCCTCTACCGCTGCCAGCTTCAGGATGACTGTTTGGGATGCGCCACGCAGTCGCAGCAGGGCTTGATCGCGCCGCCGCCGCTCGCCGCCCGATGCGGCAACGGCCACGGTGAGAAAAGCTGCCAATAACACGCCGGGCGCACCCAGAAACAGGAATAACACTTTTGAATACAGCGCATCGCTTCGCACGGAGTCAAGTCGTGCCGCCAGGTTGTCCGCCACGATGCCATTGCCCGCGATGCGCGCTTCCAGGTTTCTTGCTGCGCCCTGAACCGAGATGAAGGCAGCTTCCGGATTGTCGGGCAAGCTGTCATGCCTCAATCCGACATGTAGCTGCATGCGCACCGAATCGGGCCGCACCACAGACTGCGGGTCGAAAAAGCCATGCCACATGGTCATCGGGAGCAGCATGACGTTATCGGGCGGTGCCTGCGGCGCGGCGCCCGGCGGCACACCGACTGCCTGGAACATCGAATTCGCATTGGGCAGATCGACAATGCCGGCGACCTTTACCGCAACCGGAGGCAGGCCAGTACGGTGAATCGTTACTGTTTCTCCCACCGTGACGTGCAAATTTGCCGCTGTCTGCTGCGCGATCATGACTCCGTTCAGGTTGCCCAGGAGAGAACGAAATTGTCCGGGAAAATTGTGCGCATAGTTGACGTCGAAGCCGAGCACTTTGCCCTGGCCGGTGGTCTGTGTCGTCACTCCTGTTTTTGCGTCGAAACTCTCGACATTGGCGTAAGCAACCGTTTGCAGCTGTGACACCGCCACTGCCTTTTCAATCGCCCGACTGATCAGGGTCGTGCTGATGCCAGGTACGATCTGCACTTGCCAGTCAACCGGCACACCGGAAATCGCCCGGTGTGTCATTGATGCTGCGCTATGCGTCAAGAAAGCCCCCAGCGCGGCAAACATCGCCACGGCAAGTGCAATACCGGCGATCGTTCCTGCAAGCCGGCCCCGGCGATCCTGGACAAGACCTCTGAACCATAATGCGATCATGTGGCGCCCCTATTCTTAGCGGTGATCGAAAGAGTGCCATATTGCATCTGCCAAATGACCTGCATGCGTTTGGCCACAGCCGGATCATGGGTCGAGATCACCAGTGCTGTATCGCTTCCTCCCAGGTGCAATAGCAATGCATCCAGCACCGCCCGGCCGGTCGCCTGATCCAGCTGACCGGTTGGCTCGTCAGCCAGGATCAGGCTCGGCTGCCCGGCTATCGCTCTGGCCATCGCGACCCGTTGCATCTGTCCGCCGGATAGCTCCTCGGGTAATTTGTGTGCCAGATTGCTTAACTCGAATGTGGCCAGCGCAGCACTTACTGCTGCGTCGATGTCCTGTTCGCTGTGCCCCATCAATAGCGGCAATGCAACGTTTTCCGCAACGGTTAACGGAGCAATCAGGCTGGGCGACTGGAACACGAGTGCGATCTTGTTTGGCAACAGCTGCTCTCGCGTACCCAGTGCGGGCCATGCAAGTCGACCCATGGTCGGTATGTCCAGACCCGCCATCAGGTGTAATAAGGTCGATTTGCCACTGCCTGATCTGCCAATGATCGCAATTCGATCTTTCCTGTGTATATTGAAACTTGCGGAAGCCAAGGCGGGTATCGGCATTCCACCCTGAGAATAAGTACGGCCAATTTCAGTGGCTTCAACCAATATGTCAGACATGATTCAGCCGTCCATCCTGGATGGTGATGAGACGATCAGCTTGCGCTGCAAGCCCCTTGCTATGGGTGAAAATCAGCATCGCCATGCCGGCTGTACGCCGTTCCAGCAGCAGATCCAGGATGCTGGTCTCGGTTTCGGAGTCAACCTCGCCGGTAGGCTCGTCCGCAAGCAGCACTTGCGGTATAGCGGACAAAGCGACTGCCAGGCCGCCGCGTGCGGCTTCGCCGCCCGACAACTGGGACGGGTACGAATGGCGTCGCGCAGCAAGCCCCACCTGCGCCAGCAGTCGATCTATCTCTATCCTGTCGTAGCATGCTGCGAGCCGCATCTGAAGTTCGATATTGCCTTCGAGTGTCAGGTGCTCAAACAGATTGCCAGATTGCATCAGAATGCCGATATGACGTGCCCGTAATGCGGCGCGCACCGCTTCACTGCGTCGCGACATGCGTGCACCCATTACCTGCACATAACCGCCATCCGGCTCATCGAGTCCCGCCAGGCAGGATAAAAGCGTGGATTTTCCGCTGCCTGAAGGCCCCATGATGGCGACAAACTCTCCCATTTGTATTTGAAGGGAAACGCCACGCAGTGCTGCAGTTTCAACATCGCCGCTATGGAAAAACCGGTAAAGTTCAAACGCTTCAATCGGGATCATCTCAGTTCCAGTGAAATGATTGGACGATTAGTCTCCACTGATCGACGTTATCCGCACCGAGAGGCGCTGCCAGATCCAAGGTCGCCAGTTTGCCGTTCCGATACATCAGGTAACGGTTGTTTTCCAGGCGGTGCTGTTTATTCGTGACCGGATTCGGCCCGGAGTTGGATTCGTAGACAATAAGAATAGCTGGCCCAGTCGACAATTTTACGTTCTTGACCGTCTTGATTTTGACCGCATGGCCAGTTTTAAGCAGTGCAGCCGCTTGACCATTTTTAACGGATGCCACAGAAGGCGGCGCGGCGACTGCACTGAGGTCGATATCGACTGCGTTAAATTTATCTGCGAATCGTGCGCCGTTCTGGCGTTCGGTACGTGCCCATCCCTCTGGAACACGTACG
>JBDSCZ010000275.1:0-32514 GCA_039920865.1 Burkholderiaceae bacterium | reverse complement strand
CGCATTTTTTTGCCGGCGCGACCGCGGCAACAGTGAATTACTGCGCGCCAAGCAATCCTTGCATTCCGCTGTAGCGCGCAGCCGTCACCAAAGTAGAAACCTTGACCCCAAACAAAGAAAATAATCGCTAGCGCACTATTCTGCAATTGGATCGTTGTCCCTGCGGCGCACCCATTGGATGATTGATAGACATTGTTGGCGTCTGGCATGCCGGTTCTTTAACTGGCTGGTCAGCTGCCGCAATTGCCGAATAGCCGCTCCCTTTGCAAGACTGTTTAGGAGAATTGCCATGGTAACTTACATTGCCCTTGTAAATTTTACGGACCAGGGAATTGCCAGCATCAAGGAGACCACCAAGCGCGCCGACGCGGTGAAGGAGATGGGCAAGAAATTCGGCGTCAATATGAGAGAGATTTTCTGGACTTTGGGGAAGTATGATCTGGTGACGATCAGCGAAGCTGCAGACGAGGCTTCCATCACAGCATTCGGATTGGCCATCGGTGCAGCGGGAAACGTGCGATTGCAGTCTTTACGCGCATTTAACAAAGAAGAAATGAACCAGATTCTTGCCAAGATCACATCGTAATCCCGGAAGGTGTTCTGGATGAGGCCGAAGTCATCGGCCTCAATTCGGCCTATTTGGGTATTCCGCCGACCAGGGCAGCGCGGATTTCGCGCAGCTTGGCCTTGATCCGTGCCGCATTTTTGCTGCCCATCCGCACCAGGATTTTGTGTCCTGCCGAGCGCGTCTGCAGCCCCGGGTCGGCCAGCTCGTAGAGTACGTGCGGCTGGACCAGCGCGACCGGCGCATCGACCTCGGGCGCTGCGAGCAGATGGTCGATGACGGCCACCAGCCGGTCGTTGAAGTAGCCGTTCGGATATCCCAGATCCTGATACGCGCGTTGAAACAGCGGGTAGTAGCGCACGTAGAGCGCGACGAATTTCCCGGCATCCGTCATTTCGGCGAGGTCCACGTACCGCGTGTAGCGTGCGGCATTTTCCGGTGCGATGGCGAGGTTTTCGGCTTGCCCGGCGGTGCGGAATTTGCCGTCGACCGGTTTGATCGGGAGCAGTCGCGCCGCCGCGCTCTGGCGCGGCAGATTATCAACCGTCACCACGATGCGACGCACGATTTCCTGCGGATGAAACAGCTGCTGCACCGGAGTCTGTCCGAACAGCGCGATGAGCGCATCCCATATTGCCGGATCGCTTGCGGTCAGGGCCGGAAGCGTTTTCGACTCGGCTTGCGGGGCCTGGCTTTCCTGGATCGGGTAGCGTATCGCCGGCTCTGACTTGGACTCGGCGACGACGGCTGCGGGCGAGGTCGGCGCTTCGACCGGATACAGCAATTGCGGTTCCGGCAGCGTGCTCTGGTGCCAGAGATACAAGACGATCACGGTGGCGCCCAGCAGGGTAGCGGCCAGCAACCATCTGGTGGTCTTGTTCATGTGCGTTCTCCTTTATGGGAAAAAATGGGATGGACACGCGCCGCGCAACGGCACAGCATATCGCAAGTCTGACCACCGGATCAATGCAGGTAGACGGTCCGGTTGCGCATTTTTTTCGACGCCTTCATACAGCGTTTCCCGCGCCATGGTCGCAGCCTCTTCCTCCTCGCGCTCCTCTTTGGATGCTTTTGGCAGCATGATTTCCAGCGGCATGACTATTATTCGCGCCCACGGCAGTTCTTTCCGGTCTGCGGGAGTAGTTCATTATTTCGTGAAATTGGCAAGGTATATTAAAAAATAATGGCTTTAGCGCTTAATTTCATTGGCAGTTGAAAAATACCTATATTTGTATGTACCAAGATGCCGGGTCAAAGTCAGGCCTCGAGCCGGACTTCCGCTTCGGTCTGTTCTGCTTCCAATTTCTTGTCCGGCGGCTTGGCCTCGTTCCACGGCGCCACCCGCGGCAGCATCAGCATGCCGGGCAGCGCCAGCACGAAGCACAGGATGAAGAACAGCACCCAGCCGGTCTCGGCCACGATGTAGCCGACCGAGGCATTGATGAAGGTGCGCGGCACTGCAAACAGGCTGGTAAACAGCGCGAACTGGGTCGCGGTGTAGCGCGGGTCGGTGGTCTTGGCGATGTAGGCGACGAAGGCTGCGGTGCCCAGGCCGACCCCCAAGGCTTCGAAACCGATCACCGCCGCCAGCAGGATCACGCTGGCTCCTACGTGCGCCAGCCAGGCGAAGCCCAGGATCGTGACCGCCTGCACCACGCCGAAGATCCACAGGCCGCGGTTGATGCCGAGCTTGACCATCCAGATGCCGCCGATGATGCCGCCGGCGATGCTGGCCCAGAAGCCGGTGGTCTTGGCGACCGCGCCGATCTGCGTCATCGAGAAGCCGAGGTCAAGATAAAACTTGGTCGCCAGCGCGGGGGCCATGCTGTCGCCCAGCTTGTACAGGAAGATGAAGCCGAGGATCCACAGCGCGCCGCGCCAGCCGTCACGGTTGATGAATTCACGAAACGGCAGCACCACCGCTTCACGCAGGTTTTTCGGCGGCGTGCCGTAGATGGCCGGTTCCTTGACCAGCAGCGTGCAGATCAGTCCGGGCAGCATGAAGGCGGCAGTGATCCAGAACACCGGCTGCCACGCCATCAGGTCGGCCAGGATCAGCGACAGCGCGCCCGGCACCATGCCCGACACTTTGTACGCATTTACATGCATCGCGCTGCCCAGCCCCTGTTCGTTGTCGGGCAGGATCTCGCGCCGATAGGCATCGATCACGATGTCCTGGCTGGCTGACAGGAATGCCACCAGCGCGGCCACCGCGGCAATCGCCGGCAACTGCGTCAACGGGTCGAGCATGCCCATCGCGCCGATCGAAAAGAACAGCGCGGTTTGCGTCACCGCCATCCAGCCGCGGCGCCGGCCCAGAAAGCCGAAGCTGTAGCGGTCCATCAGTGGCGCCCACAGGAACTTCCAGGTGTAGGGGAACATCACCAGCGCGAACAGGCCGAGGGTCTTGACGTTGAGTCCGGACTTGGCCAGCCAGGCCTGCATCAGGCTGAGCAGTATGAACAGCGGCAGGCCGGAGCTGAAACCGAGGAAGATGCAGATCAGCGTGCGGCGGTTGAGGTAGCTGTGCCAGGTTACGGTGGCGGCAGCGCGCTGGTCGGGGTTATTTGCCATAAGATTATTTCTTTTGCAGCCGGAACACAGCCAGACTACCGCGCCAGTTGGGCAGGAAAGTCACCGGATGGCCATCACGCAAGGCCACGCATTCGATCACTTGCAACCCGACCTGATTGGCCAGGTCTTCGAAGTCATAAATGGTGGCGCAACGGATATTCGGGGTGTCATACCATTCGTACGGCAGCAATTTGGAAACCGGCATGCGCCCGCCAAGCAGGGCCAGTCGATGCGGCCAGTAGGCAAAATTGGGGAAAGAGACAATCGCCTCGCGCCCGACCCGCGCAATGTCGCGCAGGATCGCCTCCACGTTGACCATCATCTGCAGCGACGACAGGCACAGCACGGTATCGAAGGCCTTGTCGGCAAAGATCGCCAGCCCGTTTTCCATATCCTGCTGGATCACGTTGATGCCGCGCCGGGTCGAAGCAAGTACACGCTCGTCGGCGATTTCGATGCCGTAGCCGCTGCACTGCTTGTCGCTCTGCAGATAATCGAGCATCACGCCGTCGCCGCAGCCGACATCGAGGATGTGCGCACGGTCCTTGATCCAGTGCGCGATGAAGGCCAGATCGGGGCGCAGCACGCTGAGTTCATTGAAGTTCATGCGCACTCCCGGGCGACGCGGTCGTAATAGGCGCGCACCACATTGTGATAGCGCGGATCTTCCAGTAAAAAGGCATCGTGGCCGTGCGGCGCATCGATCTCGGCATAGCTCACGCGGCGCTGGTTGTTGACCAGCGCCTGCACGATTTCGCGGCTGCGCGCGGGGGCGAAGCGCCAGTCGGTCGAAAACGACACCAGCAGGAACTGGGCCCGGGTGTTGGCCAGCGCACGGGTCAGGTCGCCGCCGAACTGGCGTGCCGGATCGAAGTAATCGAGCGCCTTGGTGATCAGCAGATAGGTATTGGCATCGAAATATTCGGAAAATTTCAAGCCCTGATAGCGCAGATAGGACTCGATCTCGAAATCGACGCCGAAGCTGAACTGGTAATCGCCATTGCGCAGTGCACGGCCGAATTTCTCGGCCATGCTGTCATCCGACAGATAGGTGATGTGGCCGATCATGCGCGCCACCGACAGGCCGTTTTTCGGCACCACGCCGTGCGCGTAATAATCGCCGCCATGGAAGTCGGGATCGGTCACGATCGCTTGCCGCGCGACATCGTTGAACGCGATGTTCTGCGCCGACAGCGTCGGGGTCGACGCGATCACCACGCAGTGCCGCAGACGGTCCGGATACATGATGCTCCAGGCCAGCGCCTGCATGCCGCCCAGCGAGCCGCCCATCACCGCCGCGAATTGGCCGATGCCGAGTGCGTCCGCCAGCAGCGCCTGCGCATTGACCCAGTCTTCCACCGTCACCACCGGGAACGCCGCGCCGTAGGGTTTGCCGGTGGCGGGATTGATGTGCATCGGGCCGGTCGAGCCGAAGCAGGAACCGAGGTTGTTGACGCCGATGACGAAAAACTGGTCGGTGTCGAGCGCCTTGCCAGGCCCCACCATATTGTCCCACCAGCCTGTGCTCTTGGCCTGATCGGCATACATGCCGGCCACATGGTGCGAGGCATTTAGCGCGTGGCACACCAGCACCGCATTCGAGCGCTCGGCATTGAGCGTGCCGTAGGTTTCGTACATCAGGGTGTAATCGGCCAGCGCCGCGCCGCTTTGCAGCGGTAACGGGGTGGCGAAGTGCATCGATTGCGGGGAAACGATTCCGACAGATGACATGTTGTTTAGTATGAGGGCGCAGTTTGCGGTGTGCTGCAAAGTGCTGCCGGGAGTAAAAAAAGCTGCAGAATGCAAAAAGCCCGATAGCAATCCGCTTAATCGGGCTAAATCATTGCTTGTTGTTGCCTGCAAGCACGCTTTAGCCGTATTTGTCCGGGAGCAGCCTTTTGGATTCTCCCTTGCGCCCGCAAGCTGTTCTCAAATCGGCGCAACGGCAACCAGAATAGCCAACTCTGCCGCCGTCGTCAAACTTGATTTGACGGTGCCGGCAGCTTGATAGCCGGCGCTTCGGCCAGCCGGCCGATCAACAGCTTGATTGCGGCCGGGTCGTCGCTGCGCAAGAGTTTTTTGACCAGCGGCGTGATGCGCGCCAGGTCGCAGCTCAGTACTTCCTGCTTGACGGACAGCAGCAGCGAGGCCGGCATCGACAGTTCGCGAAAGCCCATGCCCAGCAACAGCCGGGTCAGTTTGGTGTCGCCGGCCATGCCGCCGCAGATCGACACCGGGATCCCGGCCTTGGCGGCGGCCGCCACCGTCATCGCCAGCAGCAGCAGTACGGCCGGATGCAGCGGGTCGTACAGATGGGCCACTTCGTGGTCCGAGCGGTCGATCGCCAGTGTGTACTGGATCAGGTCGTTGGTGCCGATCGACAGGAAATCCATGTGCCGGATGAAGCTCGGCAGCGTCAGCGCCGCCGCCGGCACTTCGATCATCGCGCCGATCTGGATCCCTGCATCGAATTTTTTGCCGGCCTTGCTCAGCTGCGCCTTGGCCTGGTTGATCATGGCCAGGGTCTGGGTCACCTCGAAGCTATGCGACAGCATCGGGATCAGCAGTTTGACCGGGCCGAAAGCGGAGGCGCGCAGGATCGCGCGCAACTGGGTCAGGAACAATTGTGGCTCGGCCATGCAATAGCGGATCGCGCGCAGGCCCAGCGCCGGGTTGGTCGTGCTCTGCTCCAGGTCGTCGAGTCGTTTGTCGGCGCCGATATCGAGCGTGCGTATTGTCACCGGCCGCCCTTTCATCGCGCGCACCGCGCGCCGGTAGGCGTCGAACTGCTCGTCCTCCGAGGGCAGCTTGCTGGCGTAGCCGCTATGCCCCATGAACAGGAATTCGGAGCGGAACAGGCCGATGCCGCTGGCGCCGACTTCCATCGCGGCCGCGCAATCTTCCGGCAATTCGATGTTGGCCAGCAGCGTGACAGCGGTGCCGTCGATGGTTACGGCCGGAGTTTTCTTGAGCTTGCTGAGTTTTTTGCGTTCGCGCTGGAGCTTGGCCTGCAATTCGTGGTATTGGTCCAGCATCAGCTGGCTCGGATTGACCATCACCACGCCATTGCTGCCATCGACGATCAGCCAGTCGTCCTGCTTGATCAGCTGCGACGCATTCGACAGGCCGACTGCAGCCGGAATATCCAGACTGCGTGCCACCAGCGCGGTATGCGAATTCTGCCCGCCAATATCGGTGACGATGCCGGCGAACGCGCGGTTGCGAAACTGCAGCATGTCGGCCGGTGAAATGTCGTGCGCGACCACGATCAGCTGGGCCTGCGCATCGTCGTCGCCGTCGCCGTTGGTTTCTGGCAATAGCTGGGCGGTGCCGGTTAATACCTTGAGTACGCGCTCAGCGACTTGCTGGATGTCGGCCTTGCGGGCCCGCAAATACGGGTCTTCGATCTCGTCGAACTGGGCGGTCAACTCGTCGATCTGGGTTACCAGCGCCCATTCGGCATTGTAGTGGCGGCTGCGGATGATGTTCAACGGCGCTTCCGCCAGCATCGGATCGGACAGGATCAGGATATGGATGTCAATGAATGCGCCCAGTTCAGTTGGTGCATCCGGCGGCAACGCGTCCCAGATGGTGCGCAGTTCCTGGTGCACCACGGCGAACGCATTTTGCAGCCGCCGCACTTCGGCCTCGACCTGGGCCTGGCCGACCAGATAATGCTTTACATCCAGCGCGGCGGGCATGAGCAAGTGGGCGCGGCCCACTGCAATGCCGCGGGAAACCGGAAAGCCGTGAAGCGAAAAGGATGCCATTAATCTCAGTCTGTGGTGGTGTGATGTTTACGTAAGTACGTAAGGTCGTGTCGCGGGTCGGGTTACATGCGGATTCGGGTTTATTCGCCTTCGCCGAATTTGTCGCTCACCAGGGTCGCAATCGCCTGCAGGCATGCGTCTTCATCTTCGCCGTCGATTTCCAGCATCACCTTAGCGCCTTTGCCTGCCGCCAGCATCATTACGCCCATGATCGATTTGCCATTCACACGGCGGGCGTTGCGGGTCAGCCAGACTTCACTGTGGAACTTGCCGGCCAGCTGGGTCAGCTTGGCCGAAGCGCGGGCATGCAGCCCGAGCTTGTTGACGATTTCGATATCTTGCTGGATCATTTTTTTAATTGGGTGAAAGACGAATACGGTTATCGACGCGGACTGCGCCACTCTGGCCGCCGGCCAGCGCCATCTCGACCACGACATCGAGCGTGTCCTGACGGTAGGTCAGCGCGCGCAGCAGCATCGGCAGGCTGATGCCGGCAATCACTTCGATGCGCCCGGGCAGGCTGAGTTTGTTGCAGCAATTGGAAGGCGTGCCGCCCATCACGTCGGTGATCACCAGCACGCCGGAGCCGTCGTCCAGGCGCGCAATCGCCTCAGCGGCCAGGCGATTGACTTCCAGCGGGTCCTGATCGGCCATCACATCGACCGCCTCGACCCGCTCGGGCCGGCCACGGAACACGTGGGCGGCGGCCTCGATAAAGGCCTGTCCCAGCGGTGCATGCGTCAACAGCAGGATACCAATCATGGCGATATCGTCAATGCAGTAAGTTAATGGAGTATGGCTAAAAAACCTATAGTTTCCGCTTTATTGTAGAGCGGCTTGAAAAATACCCTTGTTTTTTGTGGCATTGTCGGCGCGGATTGCCTTGCAGCATGGCGTGTTGCTATGCGTGCCGGTCAGCCCGCCTGTTCCAGCGCTTCGATGAACATCGCCGCCACGTTAAAGCCTTGCTGCTGCCGGATTTCCTGGAAGCAGGTCGGGCTGGTGACGTTGACTTCGGTCAGATAATCGCCGATAACGTCCAATCCTACCAGTAACAAGCCACGCCCGGAAAGAATTGGCGCCAGCGTTTCGGCGATTTCACGGTCGCGCACGGATAACGGCTGCGCCACGCCGAGTCCGCCGGCGGCCAGATTGCCGCGCACTTCGCCGTTTTGCGGGATGCGCGCCAGCGAAAACGGCACCACTTTGCCGCCGATCAGCAGGATACGTTTGTCGCCCTGGACGATTGCGGGGATGAAGCGTTGCGCCATGATGGTGCGGCTGCCGTTGTCGCTCAACATTTCCAGCACCGCGCCGAGGTTCTGGCCGTCCGGTCCGATGCGAAACACGCCGGTGCCGCCCATGCCGTCGAGCGGCTTGAAGATCACGTCCTGATGTTCGACATGAAAGGCCCGTAGTCGCGCCATGTCGCTTGCCACCAGGGTCGGCGCGATGAATTGCGGAAACTGCGCAATCGCCAGTTTTTCGTTGTGGTCGCGGATCGCCTGCGGCTTGTTGAAAATGCGTGCGCCGGACTGCTGCGCCAGATCCAGCAGGTAGGTCGCGTACACGTATTCCATGTCGAACGGCGGGTCCTTGCGTACTACGATTGCATCGAAGGCGTCCAGTCGCTGCAGCGTGCGCGCTTCCAGCTGGTACCAGTGGTCCGGGTCGCCGGTCAACGTCACCGGCGCGATGTTGGCCGTCACTGCGCCGCCGTCCAGCGCCATCTCAGCCGGTTCGAACGCGAACACGCTGTGGCCGCGCTGACCGGCCTCCACCATCATTGCGTAGGTGGTGTCCTTGTAAGTCTTGAAGTTAGCTAGCGGGTCGGCAAGGAATGCGATTTTCATGGGGTTCCAGAATGATTAACGGGTAATGCAGTGCAGCTAAAGAGCCGAAGCAAGGTCCACGAAAGGCACGAAAAACACGAACAGGACGAAAAGGACCAAAGGTTTCATGAAACCATTGTTTCAAATGGCAATAATATCTTCCGTGTACATTTCCTCTCCTATTTTTTCGTGCCTTTTGTGTTTTTCGTGGACATTGTTCTTAATACTTGCGTAAAGTCAGTTAAGACTTAATAAATCTCCGGATCGGGGTCGGTGCGTTCCATTTCCAGCGCGGCCGCCAGCAAGGCCAGCCGCGCCACCACGCCGTACATGTAGAAACGGTTCGGCGACGTGATGCCGGGCTTGGCCGACGGGTCCGGCAGCGTGTGCTGCTGCTCGAACGCCAGCGGCACGAAATGCGCGCCCGGCGCATTCAGGTTTTCGTTGATGCCGCGTTCCGCGTGGACCCGGTAGAAGCCGCCGACCACGTAGCGGTCGATCATGTAGACCACCGGCTCGGCCACCGCTTCGTTGATGTTCTCGAACGAGTGCACGCCTTCCTGGATGATCACGTCGGATACTTCCAGCCCGTCCTTGACCACTGACATCTTGTTGCGCTGCTTGCGGTTCAGCCCGACGATCTCGCTGGCGTCGGTGACGGTCATGATGCCCATGCCGTAGGTGCCGGCATCGGCCTTGACGATCACGAACGGCTTGTCCTTGATGCCGTATTCCTTGTATTTCTTGCGGATCTTGGCCAGCAGCGTATCGACGTTACCGGCCAGGCAGTCTTCGCCGATGCGCTCGTGGAAATTGATGTTGGCGCACTTGCCGAAATACGGGTTGATCATCCACGGGTCGATGTCGACCAGCTTGGAGAACTTCTTGGCGACGTCGTTGTAGGCGTCAAAGTGGTTGGACTTGCGCCGCACCGACCAGCCGGCGTGCAGCGGCGGCAGCAGCGTCTGCTCGTGCAGGTCGGCCAGGATCGCCGGGACGCCGGCCGACATGTCGTTATTGAGCAGAATCGTGCACGGATCGAAATTCTTCAGGCCGACCCGGCGTCCGTTATGGGTGCGCTCCAGCGGCTCCAGCATCAGCACGGTGCCGTCCGGCAGTTCGAGCGGGGTCGGTTCGGTGATGTCTTCGGCCAGCGTGCCCAGGCGCACATTGAGGCCGGTCTGGCGGAAAATCCGAATCAGCCGCGCGATGTTTTGCAGGTAAAAGGTGTTGCGGGTATGACGCTCTGGAATCAGCAGCAGGTTTTTCGCATCGGGGCAATATTTCTCGATTGCCGCCATCGCCGCCTGCACCGCCAGCGGCAGCATTTCGATGGCGAGGTTGTTGAAGCCGCCGGGAAACAGGTTGGTGTCCACCGGCGCTAGTTTGAAGCCGGAATTGCGCAGGTCCACCGAGCAGTAAAACGGCGGCGTGTGCTCCTGCCATTCGAGCCGGAACCAACGCTCGATGGCCGGGGTGGCGCCCAGGATTTTCTTCTCCAGCTCAAGCAGCGGGCCGTTCAGGGCGGTGACGAGGTGCGGGACCATATAAAACCTTTTTCTTGACTGATGCGAAGTGTGAATTGTGCAGCGAGCGTATCGCAGTGCAGCAGCGCAGCTGATTTTATCGGGAATCCGGTATTCGCGCGCAGGCCGGATACCGGATGCTGCGGCATCAGCAATATTTTGGGATGGGAGGCAGGTTTATCAAGGCGCCAGCCGATGCTGTTGCCTGCAAAATGTACTGGCTGCTGTATTTTTAGTTGCCGCTTTGTTTGTGCGCGGAAGTTAGCATGTTTTCTGCTATACCCCAGATATTCTTGGGCGGCAACAAGCTGTTCAGGCGGAATGAACTTGGGTTTAATTGTCAGGCCGCAATTCCCAGCGGCGGCCTTTCGCACTTACTTTCACCCTCCATCAGTTTGTCAAACAGGTATGCGACATCCACCGCCTGGATCAGCAACCGACCGCCATTGGCCTTGATCACCTGCGTCACCAGCATGCCGTCGGCGTGCCCGGCAAATGGGGTCGGAACAATCTGCGCCGCATCGAACTGCGGCACGCCGTGCAGTTCGCCGACCAGCAAGCCGAGCGTCTGATTGCGATAGCGCACCACGATCACCTGACTGCCGCTATCGATCACCGACGGTGTGCCGCGGATCAGATGGCCGAGATCGAACACCCATACGAAATTCTTGCTTTCGTTTTCGCGCTGCGGCGTGAGCAGGCCGATGCGCTCGATGCGGCCATGCAGCGTGGCCGGCGATATTTCGGACGCCGGCACTGCCTCCACCGCATACTCTGCCGGCAGCGCGAACAGCGCGCCATCGATAAAGAAAGTGGCGAACTCGCGGCCTTCAGTTGCCATTGCATCGGTGATCAGGGCGGCGGCGGTCCCGCTGCCCGCGCCACTGCGCTCGCGCACTGCGCCGAACGCAACCAACACGACTGCCAGCACATCTTCGCGGTAGCCGTCAGACACCTTGAATTCGCGGTAGCCGCACGACGCGCTGCAGCCCATGACCGCGTAATGGCCATCGTGAATCACGATGCGCGATGCGCTGCTGCCGTTCGGCAGTGCCCGCAAGTCGGCGTCGATCTCCAGCCTGGCGCCGACCGGGCGCAGCGGGTCGGTGCTGGAAAGCACGTTGCCTTGCCGATCGAGGTAAAAGGCGGTGCTGTCTTCCTTGCCGGCCAGACCGCCCTGCAGCATGGCTTTAAATTCAGGCGCTGCGTCAAATACGATGCCGATGCCGCCCACCACCAGCCGCTCGTCATCGGGGTCCCGTATCGCCGCATGGTACACATAGGTCGGCGCATCGCCATACAGCGGCGTGGGCGTGAATGGCGGCACGTAATACCCCTGCTCACTGCGCAGTGCGCGCACCTGATCCAGCGTTGCAGCGTCAATCTGGCTGCCGATCAGCGCACAGCCCTGCGGTTGCTGTTGCTGCGGATCGGTGCAGGCGACGATGCAGCCGCTGGCGTCATAGACGAAGATTCGGGTGTAGACCGTATACAGCCGGTTGATGTATTCCAGGATGGCGCTGATACCGGCGGTGGTTTCCCAGTCGCGCTCCGGACCGGCCAGTGCGGTGCGCAATTCCGGGGTCAGCGCCCACCAGCGGCAATCGTCCGAGCGTTCATACAGATTGCGGTCGAGCAGATCGACCAGCAGATGCGACACGAATTCGGCATCGCGCAAACTGGACGCCAGCACGGTCTGGTACAGGTCGCCGATGGAGTTGGCGAACAGTTCGTTGCTGCGGGCGCCGGTTTCGCTGATTTGGTCCAGTATCGTCTTCAGTTTCAGCAGTTCGCCGTGCTGGCCGGTGGTCATGAGCTGGCCATTCCAGACCACGCGCCGTATCGTGGCGGCTGCCGTCATGATTTCGAACAACGGCGGGCAGAACGATTGGGCGTGCGACAACAGTCCGGCGAAGATTGCCGGGTCGAGTGCTTCCAGCGCATTGCTGCCGGCGCCGGCAAAGGCCACTGCGACCGGAATCATCACCTGTCCCTGCCAGCCAATCGGCCCCATATAGCCTTGATAGCCCTCGGCGGCAAAGGTTTGCACCAGGTATTCGCGCCCGCCGAACATCAGCAGTTCGGGCGTCGCCTCTCGATTGACCGGCACCGTAGCGCCGATCGGAATCCAGAGTGCGTCCGCACTTTCGATCACCCGATTGTCGCCATCGAGCAACAGCATGTTGGCACGCCCGTCAGGGTCGCGATGCGATGCAAAAATGCCGGCCATTTCCTGCTCAAAATTAAAGCACAGGCACAGCACGCCGACCACCGCGCCGGAGTCCGGATGCAGCATGCGGCGCGAATAGATCAGCGCCTGTCGCTTGCCCGGGCGCAAGTCGCTGGCGCGGAAGGTTTCGATATAGCTATCCGACGCCAGTGTCAGCGCAATCAGCGCATCGGAGCTGCCTTCAATCGGTGTGGCGGGGTCGATCTGTACCAGCACGTTGCCGGCGACATCGAGCAGGATGATCTCGTCGTACACGCTGTACTTGCTGCGGTAAGCGTACAAGCGGGCGCGGATCCGGTCCTGGTCTTCATGCAGGCCGGCGGCGAATGCGCACAATTCGTTATCGGTGGCGAGAAAGCCGATGTCGGCAGTGCGCTCATACAGATTGCGCACCACGATGTCGATCACGTACTGCGCCTTGGTGCCGATTTCGCTTTGCACGGTTGCCACTTTTTCACGTACCAGGCTGGTCACCAGTTCCTGCTCCAGCCGGTTGAAGCCGGCGCGCGTGGCGGCCATGGTCGGTAGCAAGGCTTTGGCTTCGTGCGGGCAATTCATCTTGGCCGAGGCTTCGATGATGCGCCACATCAGGTTCAGTTCGTGCAGCGATTGCTCGCAACGGATCACGTCGCGCATATACGGCAGAAAGGTATCGATCTGAAGCGCAGTGGCTGGATTCATTGGGCGTGATCCTGTGTGATGGTGGACTGGGGACGATGCAAGGCAATCAGTGCCTCTAGCGGCTGGGGCCGGCTCAACACAAAGCCCTGGATCAGGGTGCAGCCGTACTGGCGCAGGAAAGTCAGCTGGGCATCGGTCTCCACTCCTTCGGCTATCACGTCCAGATGCAGGTTGCGGCCGAGTTCGATGATGGTGCGCGCGATGGCACTGTCCTCGCTCTGGTGCGGCAAGCCGCTGACGAAGGAGCGGTCGATCTTGATCGAGGCGATCGGCAGGTTTTTCAGGCGCGACAGCGACGAATAGCCGATCCCGAAATCGTCCAGGCTGATCCCGAAACCGCGCTGGCGCAGCATGCGCATCACCGGAATCACCTTGTCCGGCTGCTGCATCAGCATGCCCTCGGTCAGCTCCAGGCAGAGGTCGCCCGACCTGATGCCGCAAGACTTGACGATCGCGCACAGTTCGTCCGGCAGCTTGCTGTTGGTAAATTCGGGCGCAGCCATGTTGACGTGCATCTGCAGCCGGTCGAAACCGGCCCGATGCATCTGCGCCAGGTCGCGGCAGGCTTGCCGCACCACCCAGCGCCCGATATGGACGATCAGGCGGCTCTGCTCGGCGATCGGGATGAAGACGTCGGGACGCACCACCGCGCCGCTGGGGTGGCACCAGCGTACCAGCGCTTCGACCGCATGCATGTGCTGGCCGTTGCTGTCGAAGATCGGCTGGTATTCGAGAAACAGCTGGTTGCCGGCCAGCGCCTGATGCAGTTCGACTTCCATCGTCAGCCGCTGCGCCAGATCGGATTGTTGGATTGCCAGCGTGTCCGAGGTGCTGTTGGAAAAGAAACTCAGTGCGTTGCGCCCGTTTTTCTTGATCCGGTACATGGCCGCATCGGCGCTGCGCAACAGCTCGGGACTGGTGATGCCGTTTTCAGGGAACACGCTGATGCCGATGCTGGCCGACACCGTCATTTCCTGGCCCTCGAACAGGAACGGCAGCCGTGCTGCCTGCAGCACCCGCTCGGCCAGCGCGTCGAGCCGTGCATTCGGTGGCACATTGGTTCCCGCGTCTCCGCCCTCCGGCAGCAACAGGATCGCGAATTCGTCGCCGCCAAGGCGACCGACATGGCCGCCGGCCGGCACCAGTGCCAGCAACCTTTGGGCGAATTCGTGCAACACCAGATTGCCGGCCTCATGGCCGAACGCATCATTGACCGGCTTGAAGCGATCCAGATCGATGAACATCAGACCGAATGCAGCGCCGGACGCGCCGGCGTCCAGGCACGCAATGTCGAGCATCCGATAAAAGTGGCTGCGGTTCGACAGTTCGGTCAAGCCGTCTATCTGCGCCAGAAGACGGATGGTTTCCTGCTGTTCGATACGTTGCGCGGTCTGCGCGATCAGCGCGCCTATCGTCGCCGACAGATTCGGCAACTGCGCGTCGCGTTGACGCGACAGCCGGCTATAGAATTCCAGCACGCCGGGGCTGTGACGGTGTCCGTCATCGGTCACATAGACCACCGGGAATACATAGCCGGAGCGCAGCCGGCACTGCTGCGCGCTCTTATGACGCAAAAAACCCTGATCGCCGACCATATCCTCGATCCAGCGCGCGGTGCCGCTCTGCCAGACCTGGCCAATCAGTCCGGTGCCGGGCGCCATCCGAAGCGCGCAACTGTCCTGGGTAAACGCATCGAGCGCATGGTGCCCACCTTGCGCGCCATGCCAGAAATTTTTGCAGGCGAGCTGCTGCCCGCCCATTGCATCGATCGGCTCCAGCGCCCAGTAAGCGCCCCATTCCCAGCCCAGGTTTTCGCATACCAGCTGAATCACCTTGGATACCGCTTCGCCCAGGGTGTCGGTGCCGACCAGGAATCGGGTTGATTCGAAGCTGAGCCGCTCGCGTATCGCCGCATGCCGGGCGGCCGTGATATCCAGCAGCACGCCGCTGGATATCGTATGTTGCTGCTGACTGCGCGGCAATGACAGCAGGCGCAACCAGCGCAAGCCGCCGACCGCATCGATGATGCGAAACTCGCATTCGAACTGTCGGTCTGTTTCGCCGGCCGCAGCCAGCGCCGCCATCAGCATCAGCAGATCATCCGGGACCACCTGCGCGCAACAGCTTTCCAGCGTCGGATGCCAGCCCGCGTCAAGCTCGAGCATGGCGGCAGCGCCGGCCGACAGCACCAGTTGGGCGCTAGTGGGGTGATGCCACCAGCGGCCGAACGATGCGGCCTGCTCCACTGCGTCGGGAATCAGCGCTTGTGCCAGTGCTGGCGCCAGTGCCGCTTGCAGCGTCGGTGTCAGGTTGGCGTCATCGGGGTGTGCGCGCGATGGACGGGACATGAGGGCGGATTCAGGCATGGCAGCTGATGTCCCGGTATCGTGCATTGGGCGATGCAAAACGCATCAGTCCTTGTGGCTTGTTCGTTGTATATATACTGAATACTGTATTTATTTATGCCGCAATGAAACTATGCGGTAAATGCCGTATTAACAGGCATACTCCATCTATTTATATATTTTCAGCAGCGCTGCCCGGCGTGCTGCCGGCAGCGCTGCTTCAATCAAACAAGCATCAATAGTGATAGGCCGATTCGCCGTGGCTGGTGACATCCAGTCCTTCGCGTTCGGCGTCTTCCGCCACCCGCAGGCCGATCACCATATCCACCAGTTTGTAGGCAATTATCGATACCACGCCGGACCAGACGATGGTCAGCAGCACCGCCTTGGCCTGAATCGCGACCTGACTGGCAATCGAAAAGTCGACTGCGCCGGTGCCGCCCAGAGACGGTGCGGTGAACACGCCGGTCAGCAGCGCGCCCAGGATGCCGCCGACGCCATGCACGCCGAACACGTCGAGCGTATCGTCGGCGCCAAGCAGGCGCTTGAGGCCATTCACGCCCCACAGGCAGAGAACGCCGGCCAGCAAGCCGATCACGATCGCGCCCATCGGGCCGACGGTGCCGCAGGCCGGCGTGATCGCCACCAGTCCGGCAACGCAGCCGGAAGCCGCGCCCAGCATCGACGCTTTGCCCTTCGACAAGGCTTCGCCGGCGATCCAGGACAGCGCTGCCGCAGCCGGTGCCAGCAAGGTATTGATCAAGGCCAGCGCCGCGCCGGAATTGGATTCCAGGTTGGAGCCGGCATTGAAGCCGAACCAGCCGACCCACAACAGCGACGCGCCGACCATGGTCAGTGTCAGCGAGTGCGGCGTCATCGATTCGCGCCCGATGCCGATCCGCTTGCCGACCATGTAGGCGCCGACCAGGCCTGCCACCGCCGCATTGATATGCACCACGGTACCGCCGGCGAAGTCGATTGCGCCCATCTTGAACAGCAAGCCTTCGGTAAACCAGACCATGTGGGCGATCGGCAGATAGCTGAAGGTGAACCAGATCGCCGCGAACAACAGCACCGCGCTAAAACGAATCCGTTCGGCAAAGGAGCCGACGATCAGGCCGCAAGTGATGGCGGCAAAGGTGGCCTGGAAGGCGATGAACACGAATTCAGGGATTTTTACCCCGACGGTAAATGTGTCCGCCAGCGAATCCTTGTTCACGCCCAGCAAAAACAGTTTATCGAAGCTGCCGATGAAAGCATTGGTGCCGGAAAACGCCAGGCTGTAGCCGTACACCGCCCACAGGATAACGATCAGCGCAAACACCACGAACACCTGCATCAGTACCGACAGCATGTTCTTGGCCCGCACCAGTCCGCCGTAAAACAGCGCCAGGCCGGGAATCGTCATCGCAATCACCAGCACGGTGGCCGTCATCATCCAGCCGGTATCGCCCTTGTCGACGGTGCTGGCTACCACTGCAGCCACCTCGGTTGCGGCGTGCGCTCCCGACGTCGCCAGCAGGGCGCACAGCGCCCAAAATCCTGCGTGTAATTTTTTCATCTGGATTTCCCTTCAGTCTTAGTTCAGTCTTAGGTATATGTGCTTGCTTTACAGTGCGTCGTTGCCGGTCTCGCCGGTACGGATGCGGATAACCTGCAACAAGTCCTGGACAAAAATCTTGCCGTCGCCGATCTTGCCGGTGCGCGCCACCGTTTCGATGGTTTCGATCACGCGCTCGACCAGGTCGTCGTCGACGGCTGCTTCGAGCTTGGTTTTCGGCAGGAAATCAACCACGTATTCGGCACCGCGGTACAGTTCGGTATGGCCCTTCTGGCGTCCGAAGCCCTTGACTTCAGTAACCGTAATGCCATACACGCCGATGTCCGACAAGGCTTCGCGGACCTCGTCGAGCTTGAAGGGCTTGATGATTGCAGTGATGATTTTCATGTGAACCTCGATTAACGGGTGGTGAAATAATGTGTTTCAAGTCATCATTAGCAGGACTCGTGCCAGCCCCATGATGTATGATTTTGGCTGGCATTATGCTGACCGCAGCCTGCGTATTGATTGCACAGAGCGCTGCACGCACCATCATCGGGCGCTTGCGCCAGTAGCGCCCCGACATTGCACCAAAGTTGTGCGCTTGACCATGATAGGAAACAACATGAACAAAAGTAATTTTTTGAACGACTTCCAGAACAAGATCAACCAGGTGCTGGAAAACTCGCCGGTCAAGGGACTGGAAAAGAATGTCAAGGCGGTTCTCAGCCAGGGCTTTTCCAAGATGGATCTGGTTACGCGCGAGGAGTTCGACATCCAGACCCAGGTGCTGGCCAAAACCCGCGCCAAGCTGGAGGCACTGGAGGCGCGCGTGGCCGAACTCGAAGCGCAGCTCAAGCCGCAATAATTCCCGGTTCCGGCCGGCTTGCCCGGATTCATTCACACGCATCTTCCACCTTCTGCACCCATGACTTCAGCACATTCCAGCCCTCGCCCTATCCATAAAATCCTGGTTGCCAACCGTTCCGAGATTGCTATCCGCGTCATGCGCGCAGCCGCCGAGCTGGGCATACGCACGGTCGCGATCTATGCTGCCGAAGACCGCTTCGGGCTGCATCGCTTCAAGTCGGACGAAAGCTATCTGGTGGGCGAGGGCAAGAAACCGATCGCCGCCTATCTCGACATCGACGACATCATCCGCATCGCCAAGGAAGCCAACGTCGATGCGATCCATCCGGGCTACGGTTTCCTGTCGGAAAACCCCGATTTTGCCGACGCCTGCGCCGCCAACGGCATCGCCTTCATCGGCCCCAGTTCCGAAGTAATGCGCACCCTCGGCAATAAGGTTGCCGCGCGCAAGGCGGCGGTAGCGGCCGGGGTGCCGGTGATGCCGGCCACTGGCGCATTGCCGCACGATATCGTGGAGGCGAAAAAACTGGCGCTGGAAGTCGGCTATCCGCTGATGCTGAAAGCCAGCTGGGGCGGTGGCGGGCGCGGCATGCGCGTGATCGAAACCGAAGCCGACCTGCCGGATCAGCTCGACATGGCGCGGCGCGAGGCGCTGGCGGCATTCGGCAACGACGAGATGTACCTGGAGAAGCTGGTGCGACGTGCACGCCATGTCGAAGTGCAGATCCTGGGCGACCGGCACGGCAACCTGGTGCATCTGTTTGAGCGCGACTGCACCGTGCAGCGCCGCAACCAGAAAGTGGTCGAGCGCGCACCGGCGCCGTATCTGGACGACGCCCGCCGCGCCGAATTGTGCGAAGCGGCATTGCGTCTGGGTCGCGCGGTCGGCTACACTCATGCCGGCACGGTCGGATTCCTGATGGATGCCGACACCGACAAATTTTATTTCATCGAAGTCAATCCGCGCATTCAGGTCGAGCACACCGTCACCGAGCAAGTTACCGGCATCGACATCGTCAAGGCCCAGATCCGGATCTGCGCAGGCGCGATGATCGGTTCCCAGGCGAGCAAAGGCATTCCGTTGGCAGGCGTTCCGCCGCAAGCCGAGATCAGGCTGAACGGCCATGCGCTGCAATGCCGGGTCACCACTGAAGATCCCGAAAATAATTTCACCCCCGATTACGGTCGCCTGACTGCCTACCGCAGCGCGGCAGGCTTCGGCGTGCGGCTCGATGGCGGCACCGCGTATTCCGGCGCGATCATCACTCCTTACTACGATTCGCTGCTGGTCAAGGTGACCACATCCGGCCCGACTTCAGACGAGGCGATCGCGCGCATGGACCGGGCGCTGCGCGAATTCCGCATCCGCGGCGTATCGACCAATCTGCTGTTCCTGGAGAACGTGATCAACCACCCGCAGTTCAAATCGGGCCAGTGCATCACGCGCTTCATCGACACCACGCCGGAGCTGTTCAAGTTCGCCAAACGGCGCGACCGCGCCACCCGCCTGCTGCGCTTCGTCGGCGAGGTGGTGGTCAACGGCAATCCTGAAATGAAAGGGCGCATCAGCCCTGCCGGCATCCTGCCGAATGCTATCCTGCCGGCCTCCAGTCGCAGCGCGACTATCAAGCCCGGCAGCCGCGACAAACTGCTCGAACTCGGACCGCAGAAGTTCTCGCAATGGATGCTGGAACAGACGCGCGTGCTGCTGACCGATACCACGATGCGCGACGCCCATCAGTCGCTGTTTGCGACCCGCATGCGCACTGCCGACATGCTGCCGATTGCGCCGTACTATGCGCGCACGCTGCCCGAGATGTTCTCACTCGAATGCTGGGGCGGCGCAACTTTCGACGTCGCGCTGCGCTTCCTGAAGGAAGATCCGTGGGAACGGCTGTCGCAACTGCGCCAGCGGGTCCCCAACATCCTGTTCCAGATGCTGCTGCGCGCCTCCAACGCGGTCGGCTATACCAACTATCCGGACAATGTGGTACAGCATTTTGTGCAGCAAGCGGCCAAAGGCGGGGTCGATCTGTTCCGCGTCTTCGATTCGCTGAACTGGGTCGAGAACATGCGGGTCGCGATGGATGCGGTGATTGACGCCGGCGCATTGTGCGAAGGCACCATCTGCTATACCGGCGATCTGCTCGACCAGGGTCGGCCGAAGTACGACCTCAAGTATTACGTCACGATGGCCAAGGAACTGGAACGGGCCGGCGCCCACATCATCGGCATCAAGGACATGGCCGGCGTGTGCAAGCCGGAAGCGGCACGCCAATTGATCACCGCGTTGAAGCAGGAAGTCGGCCTGCCGCTGCATTTCCATACCCACGACACCAGCGGCATTTCGGCCGCTTCCGTGCTGGCTGCGATTGAAGCCGGTTGCGATGCGGTCGACGGCGCGATGGATGCGATGAGCGGCCTGACTTCGCAGCCGAACCTGGGTTCGATTGCGGCAGCGCTGCAGGGCAGCGCACGCGATCCGGGCGTCGATCACGATGCGATGTTTGCGATTTCGCAATACTGGGAAGGGGTGCGCCGCAACTATGCGCCGTTCGAGGCCGATATTCGTTCCGGCACCTCGGACGTGTACCGCCATGCGATGCCGGGCGGCCAGTACACCAACCTGCGCGAGCAGGCGCGTGCGATGGGCCTGACCCATCGCTGGAATGAAGTGTCGCAAGCGTATGCCGATGTCAACCAGCTGTTCGGCGACATCGTCAAGGTCACGCCGACCTCCAAGGTGGTCGGCGACATGGCGCTATTCATGGTCGCCAACGATCTGACGCCGGACGATGTGCGCAATCCCGACAAGGAAATCGGTTTCCCGGAATCGGTGATCTCGTTGTTCAAGGGCGAACTCGGCTTCCCGCCGGACGGCTTCCCGAAACAGCTGGAGCACAAGGTATTGCAGGGCGGTAAGCCGTTGCAAGGGCGTCTGGGTGCCAGCCTGGCGCCGGTCAACTTCGATGCGGTGCGCGCCGAAGCCGAAAAAAAGGTCGGGCGGGCGATCAGCGAGCAGGAATTGTCGTCCTACCTGATGTATCCGAAAGTGTTCTGCGACTACGCCGAACACCGCCGCCACTACGGTGACGTCAGCGTGCTGCCGACCCCGGTATTTTTCTACGGCTTGCAGGAGGGCCAGGACATCTCGGTCAACATCGACCAGGGCAAGACGCTGGTGCTGCGGCTGCAGGGCCAGACCGAGGTGGCGGAAGATGGTCAGTGTAAGCTGTTCTTCGAGCTTAACGGCCAGCCGCGCCTGATGCGCATCGACCGCGCCGGTGCGGTCAAGGCGGCATCTCATCCGCAGGCTGCAGACGGAAATATCTGCCATTTGGGTGCGCCGATGCCGGGCATGGTGGTAACGGTGGCAGTCAAGGTCGGGCAAAAAGTGGCGAAAGGCGATCCGCTGGTGTCGCTGGAGGCGATGAAGATGGAAACCATGATCCGGGCCGAGCGCGATGTGGTGATCAAGCATCTACACGTCAAGCCCGGCGCGGTGGTCAGCGCAAAGGATTTGCTGATCGAATTCGCAGCCTGACGACTTTTGTAACCGCCCGACTACCGGCTGCAACCGGTAGCACACCCCACTGAAAGTTCGCTGCCATGAGCCTCGCCGTCCTGAAAAGCCGTGCACTGACCGGCATGAATGCGCCGCAAGTCACGGTAGAGGTGCATCTGGCCAATGGCTTGCCGAGTTTTACCATAGTCGGGCTGCCTGAAACCGAGGTCAAGGAATCGAAGGACCGGGTCCGCGCCGCATTGCAGAATGCGCGCTTTGAATTTCCCGCCAAGCGCATCACCGTCAACCTGGCACCGGCCGATCTGCCGAAGGAATCCGGCCGCTTCGACCTGCCGATTGCGCTCGGCATCCTGGCTGCCTCGGGCCAGATTCCGGGTGATACGCTGGACCAGTACGAGTTCGCCGGAGAGCTGTCGCTATCGGGTGAGCTGCGCCCGATTCGCGGTGCGCTGGCGATGACTTTTGCGATGCACAAGAATGGCATCGGAGGCCGCCAGCGCGCCTTCATCCTGCCGCGCACCAGCGCCGATGAGGCGGCGCTGGTGCCGGATGTGATGATCTTGCCGGCCGACTCGCTGCTGCAGGTGTGCGCCCACTTCTGTGCTATCGATCCGGATGCAAGGCTGTCGCCGCATCGGGTCAACGCGCCGGTGACACGTCCAGCCTACCCGGATTTTGCCGAGGTCAAAGGTCAGGTGCAGGCCAAGCGGGCGCTGGAAGTGGCTGCGGCCGGCGGCCACAGCGTATTGATGGTCGGACCTCCGGGCACCGGCAAGTCGATGCTGGCGGCGCGCTTTCCCGGCATCTTGCCGTCGATGACCGACGACGAGGCGCTCGAATCGGCCGCGGTGCAGTCGCTCGCCAGCGGTTTTTCGATTGAGCGCTGGAAGGTGCGACCGTACCGCGCGCCGCATCACACCGCCTCCGGCGTGGCGCTGGTCGGCGGCGGCAGCGTGCCGCGCCCCGGTGAAATTTCGCTGGCGCATTGCGGCGTATTATTTTTGGACGAACTGCCGGAATTCGGTCGCAGCGTGCTGGAAGTCTTGCGCGAGCCGCTCGAATCCGGTCGCATCACGATTTCCCGCGCCGCGCGGCAAGCCGATTTCCCGGCCCGTTTCCAGCTGATCGCGGCGATGAATCCCTGTCCCTGCGGCTACCTCGGTCATGCATCGGGCAAATGCCGCTGCACGCCGGATATCGTCGCGCGCTATCAGGACAAGATATCCGGCCCGCTGCTGGACCGCATCGACATGCAGATCCAGGTCGGCGCGTTGGCGCACGCAGATTTGCTCAAGCAAGCCGACGGCGAGCCATCCAGTGCGGTACATGCCCGGGTCGAACGCGCGTTTGCGCTGCAGCAGGTACGTCAGGGCAAGGGCAATCACGCGCTTTCCTCCGGCGAGATCGACATCCACTGCAAGCCGGACGCAGCCGCCGAACAACTGCTGCGCGCCGCGATGGTCCGCCTGAACTGGTCGGCCCGGGCTTACCACCGGGTGCTGAAAGTGGCGCGCACCATCGCCGACCTCGGCGGCCACGCCACTATCGGCAGCGCTCACATAGCGGAAGCGATCCAATACCGGCGCGCGCTGCGCGAGCATTGATTGCCCGCTAGCGTTACGCACAGGTTCACGCAAGACACGAAAAGCACGAACCAGGCTGACCATTGAATTTTCAAAAAAATGAAGGAGTATGGTTGTTTATATAGTAATTTCCGCATATTTTAATTACACCAATTAAATATACCCCGGTAATTTCTGGTTAAACGATGCCGTTGTTGCACCAACTATAAAGGCGAAAATCGTTTTTCGTGCCTTTCAAGCTTTTTGTGGGCAGTGTTTTTCTCCATGCGGACTTTCCCGGTGCGGATTCCTGGTGTTTCTGAGATCAAAAGCATTCGAGAGTTTGTTCAGTCGTCCCGCCAGCCCGATAGCCACATTTTGTATTCCACCTGGCCGCAACAACGTCGACATGCAGCTTATTCAGACATTGCAACTTGATAAATATCATGCGAGTTGACTACATGCTGACGCATAGTGTTTCTTTTGAACCACAATGGATGACGACAATGAAATTGCTAACCGATCTTTTTTCCACTGATTATGGTCTGATGAGCATTATTGGCATTTTCTTCATGATCGGCATGGGCGTGTTTTTCGTCCGCTATTTTTTCCGTAAAATGGCTGAAGACGAACAAGCCGCAGCGCAGAAATAGGCTAATACGCGCAAGTGCGGCCCAAACGGGCCGCAATCTCGGAAATGCATATCGGCTTGTGTCATGCCAGCGCCCGTGGTTTATCGATGGATTCTGTATTGGGTAGATCACCGCACGTCAAGACAAAGCTGGTGGCGCCTGATCCGATAGCACTGCGGCAGCAATCAGAACCCCCAGCAAAACGACAGACTCCATGCGGAGCACAAAAACCAGGCGTTGCATGGCGGCCGGCCACGGTATCGGCTGCGAATCTGATGAATCCGCCGCATTTGACATCATGACTGCAGGAAAGCCGATAAAACGGTTAAATGCACCAAGACTGACGGCCAGAGCGACCAGGCACAGCTGCAGCTATTGCACCCATACGTCCAATCCGAACATCCCGTTGATGGCGGCGTGACTGGTGCTTCTCCATAGCATGCTGCATAGTCACGCCTTATTTTCGTGCATTTTGTGCTTTTCATGGACACGTCAGGCCTGAGAATCGCGATTGCTACTCTCATCTGTCGACCAGACGGTACTGCCGCAAAAAATATAATTTCGGTGGCTGGCGTGACCGGGGATTTTCATTTTTCGTATCATTCCCTCATACTTCAGATTGGAAACGGTTCTGGAAATGGTTTCCTTCGTGAGATCGGTAATTTCCGAAATATCCTGTCCTTTTGGCAAAGCAAAACAGAGATCATGATTTTCGTCGCACTTCGCAAGCATTGCGATGAGCCGCATCACGCGGTCAATTGCCAGCCCGGATCGTAATGCAACAACGTCCGCCGTCCGACGGTCTGCTGCTGCCAGAATGTATAAAAGAGAATCTTTTGACGCACTCGACAAACCTTCCGGCCAAGGCACAAGCTCGCAATCGGAAAGCGCAACGGCACAAAATGCATATTGCCCCATTAATAAGGTCTCGGTTCCGATCACGTCATCTTTTACTGCCAAATTTGCAAATAGCACTTCTCCATTTTGGGTGGTTCGATTCAATCTGACCGACCCGCTGATCACGCGCCAGCAGATTCCCAAGGTGCCGATGGAATATACCTGCTCGCCTTGGCGAAAGGATCTGGTCCGGGATGCCTCAAAGTGCTGCTGATAACGTCCTCGGCTTACCGAGAGGCGATAGGGGGAGGCTTTTGCGGGCATCAAGTTGTTACGCATGATGACGCTCCAACCCTGCTGCAGCGCAATTTGCCGATCCATGCCGTATTGCCAAAGTAGCTAGAACACCTGCGTTGCAGCGCTGCATCCAGTGCACTATTTTTTTCATGTTAAATCCATATTTCGTAAAAAAATTCCCCGCGCATCGGTGCGGGAAATTTTTTAAGGTTTTGGAAATATCTGATGCAGCGGCTTAGAACTTGACGTTCAACGCGGTGTAGAGCGAGCGGCCCATGCCTGGAACCGGTGTGCCGTAGACCATCGGTCTTTGACCGAGATACGCGCCGCCCAACGGTGAGTCGTAGAACTTGTTCAATGCGTTCTCGACGCCAATGTCCAGCCGGACTTGCTTCCACGCATAACTGGTGCGCAGATTCAGCAAGCTGTAGCCGGCAGTTTTAAGCTCGTTCCTGACTTGCGCCACGTTGCTCTTGGCATCGACAAACTGGCCTTCAATGGTGTTGGTCCAGTTGCCGATACGTTGCACCACAGCCAACTTGGCATTCAGCGGCATGATGTTGTAAAGATTGTCACCGGTAGTGTTGTTTTTGCCGTTTACGTAGCTCAACAGGCCGGTCGCGGTGAATGCGCCGTAATTGCTGTTTTTCGCCAATGGTAGGTAACCGGACACATCGACGCCATACAGGCGCGCGCTTTGGTTGGCAAAACTCAGGTTGGCGAAGCCGTCGGCCCGGGTCGGGCAGGTCTTGCCAACAGTGGCGCAGGATGCGGCATCGATGTAATTTTCGACGTGGGTGTAGTAAGGCGTGACGTTCAGCGCCCATTTTTCCTGGGCTGCATCGTGCCAACTGGCGGTTGCGCTGAGGGTGTTGGCCACTTCCGGCTTCAGGTCGAGGTTGCCGACATAGCCGTTGCCATCGCCAAACCAGTTGATCATGTTCATGACCATGTTGTTGTTGGTCGACCAGGCAAAGCGCTCGTACAGATTGGGCGACCGGGTCTTGCGGGCATAACCGAGTTCGAAGGTTTTTCCGGCATCCGGCGTGTAGCGGGCCAGCGCGGTCAGGTCGATGTTGTTGTCGGTTTTTTTCCGATCGGCGGCATTGAAGGCACCTGGAATCGAGGCGGGATTCGCCGGGTCGCCATAGCCCATCATCCCGCCCATGTTGTTATAGCCCTGTACCTTGCCGCTGTTCATCGTCATGCTGCTGCTGCGTATCCCCAGTTGCGATTGCCATTGCGGATTCCAGCGTGCTTCCCATTCGCCGAACACATCGAAGCGGTCGCGCTGGCCGTTGTTGATGTTCCAGAACGGATTGGGTGCCATCATGCCTGGCGTCGCAGAAACCGGATCCCACCAGTCGTCCAGCCGATAGCGCTGATATTCGGCGCCGACCCTGAGCGTGTCGCGCGCCGAAAGCGCTATGTCGGCCTTGAGCGAAGCACCACTGGTTTTGCCTTCGGTATCCATCGGCATACCAATGGAGCCGATGCTTAATTTATCCTCCAGAAAATTCATCTTGTGGCGCGTATTTTCGTTATATACGCGCGCTTCCAGAGCGCCCCACTGATACTGGCCGGCATAGCGCAGATTGACCTGCTCGCTGTCATTGCCGGTCATGTCCATGCGCTGATTCGGAAAACCCTGGTAAGGAATGTGCTGTAGCCCGAGCTTCAATTCAAGCATATGGTTTTCGTGGCGCAGCGCCAGTGCGAGTGCCTGGTTTTCCGATTTGTAGCTGGAGGAACCGACTGCGTCGCCAGCCAGAAAAGAACGGGTGCCAGCAGATTGCGCGGCGGGCTTGAAGTCTCGTGCCGCCGTGTAATTGCCGGCTTCCGTGGTGGAGCCGGCGTACGTCACGCTCAAATTTTCATTTGCCATCGTCGCCGCAAGATTGGCGCCTTTGGCATTGCCGTTGCTGCGGTAAAAAGTGCCGGCCTGCCCTTTGAGCAAGGTGCCCTGGCCCGCCTTGGCGAACTCGGGCGCGGCCGAATTGACCGCGATAGTGCCGCCGATGCTGTCGCCGCCGGCACTGACCGGGGTGATGCCGGCGAACACCTTGACGCTGCCGACATTGGTCGGGTCGATGTAGGAAAGCGGCGAATTCATGTGGTTGGCGCAGGCCGAAATCAGGTCCATGCCGTCCACCTTGATGCGCAGCCGGTCATCGGCCATGCCGTGAATCGCCGGCAGGCTGGACACGCCGCCGGCGCCGTACAGGCTGACGCCTGGAATGTTGCGCAGCAAGGATGCGGTGTCGCTGGTCGACGCGCGCAGCGGTGCCAGGATGGCGGGGGCAAGACTGGAGATGTTGGGTTCGGCAGGTTTGATTGCAGACGCGTTGATGATGACTTCATCCATGACTTGTGCCGCTGGTGTGGTCGAATTGTTCTGCGCAATGGCTATTTGCCCGGGCGATTGCAAGGCAAAAGCGACCGCGAGCGTAATTGTTTTTCTGGTGAAAAGCATGATGTTCCCTGAATGGACGGTGGATTGATTTTGTTGTTTGTTTAATCGGCAATAATTGCTAGTGGGCGTGATGTCCAGGTTGCATGGCCGGCTTGCCGGTCTGTTGCAACGGCTTTGCGATGGCTTGAACTTCGATGGTTTCGCGCTTCTTGTTTTTGCCTTCAATGACGAGCGTGATCGGGATGATGTCGCCTTCCTTGACCTGCTCCTTGAGCTTGAAGAACATGATGTGATAGCCGCCGGGCTTGAGTTCGACGTTTGTTCCGGCGGGCAAATCGAGGCCGGGTATGGCGCGCATTTTCATGACGTTGTCGACCATTTCCATTTTATGCAGCGCAACGATCGCCGCCGCCGGCGAGCGCACCGCGATCAGGGTTGCATCGTGTGCCGAATTGATCTGCAAGAATGCGCCGGTCACTTTTTGCTGTGGAACGGTGGCGCGCACCCATGCATTGTTGATGCTGACCTGTGCCTGAGCGGCAGAGGAAAAACACAGAGTGATCAGACAGGAGAGGATAATTGTTTGCATGACGATTCCTGTTATTTCGAGATGGGAAGTGCGATGTATTGGTCTGATTTCAATGCGCCGCGCAGTCGCACGGCATCAGCCGATCGCGTTTTTCCGGGCATCGTTTGATGGCTTACGCGCAGCAGAAGCGCTGCCGCGATCCAGTTAAAGAAGACGGATGTTTGTAGTACGGATGGCATGACGCCTCCTGTTGCGCAAGATTGGACGTGCGCTATTTTTCCGCCCATGACAGGGCAGGAAAATCAGCAGCAGCGAAAGTCAATCAGGAAGCAGCAGGCGGGCCGCGCGGATGCGCGACGATCCAGGAGAATAGCGGTTGCGGGGATTGATAAAACAGCGCCGGCATCAGCGCCTGCCGTGCAGGCAAGGCAAAGCTGCTTGCAGTAGTCGGAAGCAGGAAGAGGGCGCAATAGTGCGGCAGGCAAAACGGGCAGTGTGACGATGCAGCGACGGGTTTTTTATGGTCGCCGTTGGCGTCCAGGGTTGCGTCGGAGATTTTTTCGCCGGATACATCAACCATTTTCATGCCATTTGCAGTACACACTTCCATCAGGATGGGCGCTGTACCCGATGACGCTGAGGTCGAATGCATCGCGTACATGGCGTAAGAAATCGATGGCGCGAGCGCATTGAGCAGTATCGCAAAACATGCGATCCAAATCGTCAGTCGTCTCGGCTTGAACAATTTCACCATGGCGGCATTATATGCATTTTCTACGGCCATTCCTTGATATAGATTTTCATGCGGTAATTTTCCAAACGATGCATTGTTGTGCCGGATCGCCAGTTATTGCGACGCGCACGATCTGGTGTTTTGGGATAATCGTTCGCTGCTGGTAGTGGTAAAAAATTCCGGCATGGCCGGAAACTGGAGCCCCAAAGTGGTGCATCATGTCTGGTTTTTGTCTGTGCATTCTTCATGCTGACTGGTATTTTATGCGCCTTGGGCGCGGGCCTGATGTGGGGCCTGGTTTTCATTGCGCCGCTGCTGTTGCCGGAGTATCCCGGCGTCATGCTGTCGATGGGGCGCTATATCGCGTTCGGCCTGATCGCGCTGATTCCGGCGTTGCTGGGCCGCAGGCAGATCGCGGCGCTGAGCGCGCACGACTGGCGCGCCGCCTTCAAGCTGGCGCTGGTCGGCAACCTGTTGTATTACGCAGCGCTGGCGAGCGCGATCCAGCTGGCGGATGCGCCGTTGCCGACCATGTTGATTGGCACCTTGCCGGTGGTGATTTCGATTTGTTCGAACTGGTCGCCCGGCCATCCGTCCGAAGCGGTGGCCTGGAAAAAACTGCTGCCGGTCCTGGCCATCATCCTGAGCGGGCTGCTGCTGGTGAATGCCAGCGAACTGGCGCAGATCGATGGCCGCCGCACGCTGTCCGACTATGCGCTGGGCTGCGGCATCGCGCTGGCGGCGCTGGCGGCCTGGACCTGGTATCCGATCATGAACGCGCGCCACATGAAGGCCCATCCGCAGATCCGCTCCAGCACCTGGGCCACCGCGCAAGGGCTGGCCGGCTTGCCGATGGCATTGATCGGCCTGGCCGTTTACGGGATATTTAGCGCTACCACCGACAGCGTATTTGCGTTCCCGCTGGGGCCGCAGCCGGCGCGCTTCATCGGCCTGATGCTGGTGATCGGCCTGTGCGCCTCCTGGCTCGGCACGCTGCTGTGGAATCACGCCAGCCAGCGCCTGCCGACCTCGCTGGTGGGGCAGCTGATCGTGTTCGAGACCCTGGCGGCGCTGCTGTATGCATTCATTTTCCGCGGCGTGTTTCCGGCCGTGCAAGTGCTGGTCGGGATTGGTTTATTGTGCATCGGCGTGATATTCGGGGTGCGCATCTTCCGCCATCATGCGTGACATAGTGGTGCCATAATGTGGCACGGATTTTCCTGGCTCAACCCACATTTGCCCAACCCACTTATATTCTTCAATCGTGTTGAAATTATCGCTGCCCTATTGCACGCGCCGTTGCCTGATCGGCATAGGCGCAGTCATCGCGCTGGCCGCCTGTAGCCCGAAATACGACTGGCGCGAAGTGCATGGCACCGACGCCCCGTTCGTGGTCTTGCTGCCGGCCAAACCCGTGACACTTTCCCGTCCGGTCAACCTGGACGGTATCGCGGTTACGATGGTGATGACGGCGGCGCAAGTCGATGGCGTCAGCTTTGCGGTCGGCAGCGCAACATTGCCCGACGCAGCCAGCGCGCAACTGGCGCTGATGGCGATGAAAAAGGCCATGATCAACAACATCAACGGCACGCTCGAGTCGGAAAAATCCACCGGGGCCGCAGCAAGTCCGGAGCGCGCAGCGAACGGTAGTATTGGTATTGGCAGCATTGCAACCGAGATCGAGGCCGCCGGCAGCAGCGGCGGCAAGCCGGTGCGCCTGTTCGGACGCTTCGTGGTGCAGGGCAGTCGGGTCTACCAGGTCATCGTGCTGGGGCCGGAAAATGCAGTGCCGCGTGATGCAGTCGATACTTTCTTGCGCTCATTCAAACTGAACTGAGACTGAACTGAGACTGTAAAGCACGCTGGAGCAGAATGACGCAACTCCGCATACGGCAAGCGTCGCAAAACCTTTTTGGGATAACGCATGACTTTTGAAACCTGGCTTACCTTTTTCCTTGCGGCCTGCATCATTGCGGTTTCGCCCGGCTCCGGCGCGGTGCTGTCGATGTCGCATGGCTTGTCGTATGGCGTCAAGAAAACCAGCGCCACCATCCTTGGCCTGCAGGCCGGCCTGCTGCTGATCCTGGTGATTGCCGGCGTCGGCGTCGGCTCGATCTTGCTGGCCTCCGAAGTCGCCTTCAAGCTGGTCAAGACCGTCGGCGCCGTGTACCTGGTGTATCTGGGCGTGAGCCAATGGCGCAGCAAGGTCGAGTCCCGCCCGGACGCGGCGGCGCAGTCGCCGGACTCGAACCTAAACCTAAACCTAAACCTGAACCCGCAGCACAGTGTGCCGAGCTTGCGGCGGCGCTTCCTGACCGGATTCCTGACCAATGCGACCAACCCGAAAGGCATCATCTTCATGGTTGCGGTGCTGCCGCAGTTCATTACCCAGCATGCGCCGCTGTTGCCGCAATTGCTGATCCTGGGCTGCACCATGTGCGCGATCGATCTGGCCGTGATGCATGGTTACGCGTTTGCGGCATCCGCGATGCAGCGGTTTTTCCGCGACCCGCAGATGCTCCGGCGGCAAAACCGCTTCTTCGGCGGCGTGCTGGTGGCGGTCGGCGCCGCGCTGTTTTTCGTCAAGCGCACCGTGCCTGCGTGAACTATTCGGCTTGAGGTATCCGGCATTAATCATATACACCATATCGTATTTTTAATGGCGCACCAAAACATTGCGGAAATAGTATGATAATTGCCTATACTGCCTATATTTTATAATGCGTGAGAATCGGAGCGCAACATGACACTACGCATCATCGCCAGCGGCGGTACCTTTGATAAGCATTACGACGAACTCGCCGGCCAGCTCGGTTTCGGCGACAGCCATTTGCCGGCGGTGCTCCGGCGCAGCCGCATCACGCTGCCGCATGTGCTCGAAGTGCTGCCGCTGCTCGATTCGCTGGAGATGCAGGACGCCGACCGTCAGCGCCTGCAAGACAGTTGCCGGCAGGCGACTGAAAGCGCGATCGTCATCATCCACGGCACCGACACCATGCGCGACAGCGCGGCAGTGCTGGGCGCGGCTGCGCTCGGCAAGACCGTGATCCTGACCGGTGCGATGATCCCGTACGAAATTGCCAATTCGGATGCGCTGTTCAACCTCGGCTTTGCGCTCGCCGCAGCGCAAATGCTGCCGGCCGGCGTGTATATTGCGATGAACGGGAAAGTGTTCGACTGGGACAAGGTGCAGAAAAACCGCAGCGCCGGCGTCTTCGAGGCCTGTTGAGCGGCGTGACACAGATGAAATATCTAAGCGCTTATTCAGAAGACATCAAGATCCAGGTGCGCACGCTGCTGACGCAGGACCGGCTGGGCACTATTTTGCTGAAAAAATATCCCCGCGTGCACGACGTCCGCACCGACCGCGCGCTGTACGACTACGTGATTGCGCTCAAGAACGACTTTCTGCGCAATGCCGCGCCGCTGTCCAAGGTCGCGTTCGACAGCAAGATCGAAGTAATCCAGCATGCGCTGGGTCTGCACACCGCGATCTCGCGGGTGCAGGGCGGCAAGCTCAAGGCCAAGCGCGAAATCCGGATTGCCTCGCTGTTCCGGGAGGTGCCGCTCGAATTCCTGAAAATGATCGCCGTGCATGAACTGGCGCACCTAAAGGAAAGGGAGCATGACAAGGCTTTCTACCAGCTCTGCACGCACATGGAACCCGATTACCACCAGTACGAATTCGACCTGCGCCTGTATCTGACGCTGGTCGATGCACACGGCAAGCTGCTGTGGCCGGGCAGCGCTGCGGCTGCGGCGGCAGAAAAATTACCGCGGCCATAACGCTCCATTCACCTTCAATTCCAGCACTCAGGCAACCCGCTTATGCAACCAATTAATGTTACCCCGATTCCCTGGTACGACATCGCCAGCATGGTTTTCCTGGCCTGCCTGTGTTTGTACTTCAGCCTTGCCGCCGGCAGATTTTCTGCCGCCGCACGCAAGAAACTGCCATCCTTCGTCTTCAATCGCACGATCTGTCTGTTCCTGACAGCAGCCTTTTTGCTGATGGCTTTTGCCAGACTGCTGGGATGGTTTTGATCCGACAT
>JBDSCZ010000274.1:0-1819 GCA_039920865.1 Burkholderiaceae bacterium | reverse complement strand
ACCGTGCTGTACGGCGCCGGGCCGCGCACGGTGCCGGAATCCAACGCCAAGCAAGCCGATGAAAACCTGCTGCTGGAAGACTTGCGCCGCGCCACCAAGGTGGTGGCGCTGACCTTGCTGGATTTTCTGGCGGCCGGGTGACGCAGTTTGTTCGCCGTTTACAAATCGTTTGCTCCGGCCAGCGCGAGAACGGATTCGAAAATGTCGGGCTTCGCGTTGCTCTTCACCAACCCACCCAAGTTATGCCGTGCATTAGAATATGACTGGGGTATGCAAGATAACATGCCATTTCCCGCATATAAAACCTGCGTGAACTGTAAATACCCTGCATGTTTACGCTGAGCGCAGCAATTTTCTGACGAGTCTCTCGCAACATGTTTCCAATTGAAACAAAGCCGGGCAGAAGCCTTCCTTTTGTCTATATTTGCAGCGGATCATTGTGTGCGTTCGCGCACGGACATATGGTTTTTTTTCCCTTAAATTCAAGCCGTAGGTAAGCGCCATTCATGGCGGTTACTACCTGCACCCGATCCCTGCGCTGAATGTGCACTGTTCCCCAAACCTAGGAAATGCGATGAAAAACACTAAACGAACACTAAGCCTGGTCGCCACCATATCGGCTGCGGCAGTACTCGCGGCCTGTGGCGGCGGCGGTGGCAGCGGCCAAGCGCCCGGCACCCTGAAAGTGTCGATGACCGATGCGCCGTCTTGCGGCTATGACGCGGTCAATGTCACCGTCAAGGCAGTTCGGGTGCACCAAAGCGCATCGGCGGGCGAAAACGATGCCGGCTGGGCCGAAATCTTACTGAGTCCGGCACGCAAGATCAACCTGCTTAACCTGACCAACGGCGCGCTGGAAGAACTGGGCCAGACGCCGCTGGCGGCAGGGCATTACACGCAAATGCGGCTGGTGCTCGAACCGAATACCGGTGCTAGCCTGGCCAATTCGATAATTTTGACGACCAGCCCGGCAAATACCAACGAAATTTCGCTCAAAACCCCAAGCGCAGCCCAGAGCGGCATCAAGCTCAATCATGCATTCGACGTTGCATCAGGCCAGCGGGTCGATCTGGTGCTCGATTTCGACGCCTGCAAGTCGATCGTGACCAAGGGCAATGGCGGTTACGGATTAAAGCCGGTAGTCAACGTGATCCCGACTGTGCTGAACGGCATCAACGGCTTCATCGATCCTGCCTTGCTGGGCAGTCATGTGCAGGTGTCGGCGCAACAAGGCGGCAAGGTGGTGCGCTCCACGGTGCCCAACGCCAACGGCGAATTCTTCCTTGCCCGCCTGGCTCCGGAAATCAGCTATGAGGTGGTAATCACCGCCGACAATAGCGCGATGAAGGTGATCGGCGCGGTACCAGTCGCCAGCAGCACCAGCGTGGTCGCGGTCAGCAGCGCCGCTGCGCCAATCGGCTTGCCGGCGGCTGGCACCGGAACCATCAGCGGCACTGCGCTGCTGAATCCGCTCAGCGCGACCGAAGAAGTCGCGTATGTCGCGGCCCAGCAAAGCTTCGCGGCCGGCCCGACGGTGACGGTCAAGTACCAGGGCGCGGATCTGCTAAACGGCGCCTATACCTTGTCGCAATTGCCGACAGCGGCACCGTGGTTTGCACCATACAGCGCGACGCAGCCGCTCGTGTTCGCAGCGAAAACCGACACCGTTCCCGGCACCGGCAAGTATCGGGTTGAAGCATCGGCCACCGGTTATGCCACCCAGTTCACGCCGTCAGTCGACATCACGAGCGCGAACCAGGTCGGGGTCAACTTCACGCTGCTTCCGTAATCACGCAGTAATACTGCGCAGCCGGAACGG
>JBDSCZ010000273.1:0-27412 GCA_039920865.1 Burkholderiaceae bacterium | reverse complement strand
GCACCAGTTCATCAGCCAATTCCCGGTCTACGCGTGTGGTGACGAACACGGTCCTGCCATCGGCGCGCGGGTGCGTCAACACGCCTTGGATCTGGTTATCGTAGATCGCCACTTCCTTGACGTTGTTCAACTTTAATTCCTGCAAAAATTCACTGTATGGCAAAGGCTCGCCCAACTGCCACTGCATGAAAACCAGCCTCAGAAAAAGAACACCCAGCACGGCGGAGAGCAGATACCAGAGATTCCATTTTCGCTCGCGATCGGTTTTATCCACTTTCGGGTTCTCCTGCATTCAAAAATACAGCCGCAATCGGCATGCGCCGACAGCGTATCCATCTGGATCACGCGGGCGCAGATCGGCCCAGCCGCAGCAGATAACGCGATCCGGTCACGCTACCGGCAGCACCCAAAAATGCATTCTGAACAAAATCATTCTCCGATCGGAAGCACCGCAAAAACAAGCTGCGGGACGCTTTGACTTAACATATTTTGAATGTAAATCGAGCCATTCAATAAACGCTTGATTTGACACAATAAGCGGCGCTGCGGTAAATCGCTCCACCAGAGCCGCAGTCACCTATACTGATATTGCCAGTGTGTAATCACCTGTATACCAGTTTGATTTTTCGCAATGTGCGATCGCAAGCAGCCTGTCAATCTCAGCACGTTCAAGTACAATTTTTAAGCGAGGCTATATGTATCAAAAAATCCTGATTCCGACCGATGGTTCCGACTTTTCCAACACTGCGGTACAGGCAGGTGTGGAGTTTGCCCGGCAATTGAATGCCGAAGTTATGGGGATTTACGTCGCCCCCGAATATCAGTATCCAATCTATGTGGAAATCATCCCTCCCAGCTACCCTTCCGAAGAAGAGTACAGGGCGTCGATGCGCCAGGCGGGGGAAAAGTATTTGCAGACGATACAGACGGCGGCAGAGGCAGCCGGCCTGAGGTTCACCGGTCTGATCGAGTTCGCAGATACTCCTGCGAAAAGTATCGCCCAAGCAGCCCAAAAAAATCAGTGCGACCTGATTTTCATGGGATCCCACGGGCGCGGCGGTTGGGGGCAGTTGATTCTAGGCAGCGTTACCGCGAAAGTGCTTTCCTTATGCCATATCCCGGTACTGGTTTATCGAGTGGAAAAAACCGCCACCACATAAGCAGCATGTCCGACCGCCAGATCGCAGCAAAGTCGCCTACCCAATCAATCTGGCACGAAGCAGTCGAGATTGTGCCGGGTTCCTAATGCAGTGAGGGTTAATGAATCCGTATCCAGAACAAGAAGCGCCCGGCCTGACTGATCTACTGGCGGCAATCAGGCAGCGCCCATGCGGCCGTCTGGAGTCTGGTTTGGCTGAAATACTCCGCTCGGACACAATTGCCTTGGTGATTCTGGATCAAGCCCACAAGATCACCTTCCTGAATCGGCAAGCCGAACATATCCTCGGCTACCAGCAAGAACAATTGCTGGGCCAGCCTTGGCATGCGGTGTTTCCGGAACGTCTGAACCTGGCGGCCTCCACTTCGTGCGAAGAGGTATTTACCACCATGCGCCAGACTGCGCAGAGTTCTCCGCCGGGGCCGGCTTCTACACCTGGCTGCAACAATGCGGGTGGAACCCCGGTGCAGATATCGATTTCCCGCCACAAGTTGCGGGGAACGCATTTCACGGTTCTGACGCTGCGCAAATCGGATCAGAATACAAAAATCGACAACCGCGGCGATAAACACAAAATAGATCGACGCCTGCTGGCCGCGTCCTACCAACGGGTGTGCGAAGATGAAAAAAAGAGCCTGTTCGGACAGTTGCATGACGACCTCGCGCAACGCTTAGGCGTCCTAAAACTGGATCTGGACTGGCTTGAACGCGGCGCTGAAACCAACTCGGAATTGATATCGAAACGGCTGCGACAAATGCAGCTGTTGCTGGACGACAGCATCGCGACCACCAAACGCATAGCGTCGGATTTACACCCGCCGTTGCTGGACGATTTTGGTCTGAAGCCGGCGATCGAATGGGCGGCAGGGGTATTCCATAAAAAAACTGCGATCCTGTGCGAACTCGAATGCCAGGATCTGAGAGCCGATATCCGTGGCCATATCGCATCCACCATTTTCAGGGTGGTTCAGGAGTGTCTGCTGAATATTGAAAAACATGCGCAGGCGAGTAAGGTTAATATCATCCTGGGCTACATGGATCCCGACCTCAAACTCTCGATACAGGATAATGGCATCGGCATTCCGGCATGGCCTAAAAATAATCACCACTTCCATGGCTTGAATGCAATGCAGGAACGCATTTATATGCTGGGGGGTACAATCAACATTCACAACATCGCCCCGCACGGGCTTGCGATCGATGCTTCTGTTCCGCTTTGGAACTCGCCCCAGTTTTCATCATGAACGGTTAAACCGATGGTACGGTTAGTTATTGCAGACGATCACACAATCATGCGCGAAGGACTCAAACGCATTTTGAACGGTGCAGAAAACATCGAAGTTGTCGGCGAAGCCGTCAACGGCTTCGAAGTTATGGCAAAAGTGCGGGAAGGCGGATTTGACCTGCTGTTGCTGGATCTGTCGATGCCGGGGCGCAGCGGCATCGAGCTGATTCGGCAAATCAAGAGCGAAGCGCCGAAACTGCCGATCCTGGTGCTCACCATGCACGAAGAAGAACAATACGCAGTGCGCACGATACGGGCAGGCGCGCGCGGCTATTTGACCAAGGAAAGCGCGGGAACGCAGTTGCTCAGTGCGATTGCCAAAGTTGCGTCCGGTCGCCCCTACATTAGCGCCGAAGTCGCCGAGCAACTGGCACTGGAAATTATGGAGCCGCACGACACACTACCGCATGACCGACTGTCGAACCGTGAACTCGAACTTTTCAACTTTCTGGTGCATGGAAAATCGATTACCGAAATTGCCGACTATTTGCATTTAAGCGTAAAAACCATCAGTACCCACAAAACCCGCATGATGCAAAAAATGCATATACATTCGCTCGCGGAACTGGTCCAGTATGCGGTCGTTCAAAACATGATCAGCACCCCGAACCGCTAACGCCGGCCATCATCAAGTTCGTAAAAAAGCAGCCTATGCGCCATTGATCGCTTCGCCCTAAAAAATATACTAGCCAATGTATTTTTTATGTCGCAATAAAAATATGCGGAAAAATGGCATTATTTCCATATACCCATCAAATGTACGAGGCGCGATAATTATCTGGTCGCACATTACTCAAAACTGGGGTGGCGTGGTTTTGTAGGGCGCTGAATCAACACAGGCGGCAGCTTAAGCGGCAAAAAAACGACCGCATCAAAACTCGGTTATTTCTGTTTTTCACGGATTGCGGCTTTCTTTTCTTCCACTATAGTGCTGTTAACTTTTTCAAAAGTGTTACGGGCAGTCTCAAGATTATGGGTTGCAAGTGTCGACGCCTCCTTGAATGTAGAGCTCCAGACATTGAACATATCGGTCATAGGCCCCATCAGGTCGCCATTGCCTTTTTTCCCCGGCATTGTCAAAGGCATCATGGATATCGGCATCAGAGGCACGTTACTGGTATGTTCGAAATATTGCTCCATGGTTTTTCCGAGCTTGTTTTGCATCTCCTGACATATTTGCAGTATGTCTTTCTGGCATTTGGCAACATAATCTGGCGTGTGCGATAGAAAACTAGATTGCAGTAATGCAATTTGTTTCATGTCGCGACTAGTCAGCAATGCCTGCGCAAACTGTATTTGCTCATTAAACAGCGCATGCGCTGCGCTCAAAACCACTTGGTCAATTTCTTCGGTGCAAGTCAATACGCACTCTGCCAACTGTCGGGTTGCATGCAACTGGTTATTGTAGGAATCGGTGATAGCACTTTCAGGGTTTTGCATGTTGGTACTCCTGGAGAAAAATGAGAATCGATGCGCGGCACTTTTGCGACAAACTAAGATGACGGCCACAAAAACGGCTTTTATTTTGACATTTGCACGTCTGTGCGGTTTGATCGATATCAAAGTTTAATTTGCAAACCGCCACGACTAACGCTCAAACTATGCATTTTGAAAAATGCACCAGCGTTAGTTGTCCTTGACATTAATCTACTATACGAGCAGCGGACAACGTTACTATTTAGTGCTTTAGCACACCAACCAAGGAGTACGATATGTCGTTCAAGACCATTCTCGTGCACGTCGACGAGTCAAAACATGCAGCCGATTGCATCCGGATTGCAAGTGAAATTGCACTGGCTGAAAATGCCCACCTGATAGGTGCTGCAATGACCGGCGTATCACGCTATCTGTACCGCGATCAGACCATCACCGACAACGATCCGGGCCTGGTCTCTCACATGGCGTTTCTCAGGGAACGTGCCGACAAAGCGCTCGAGCAATTTGAGCCGCTGGTTCAAAAAATCGGCGTCAATTCATACGAGCAGCGCGTCATCGATGACGAGGCTGCCGGCGGCATCTGCCTGCAGGCCCGTTACAGCGATCTGGTGGTGGTTGGACAAGTCGACCCGGGTCGACCATCGACGACCGTGTTGTCGGATTTTGTGGAATATGTGCTGCTCAATGCCGGCCGCCCGGTGCTGGTGATTCCGTATGTCGGACATTTTGAAAACATCGGAAAACGCATCCTGATCTCGTGGGATGGCAGCAAGGAAGCCACGCGCGCAGTGACCGATGCAATCCCATTATTGAAACGGGCCGAGATCGTCCACGTCGTAATATTCAACAACAATGCCAAGGACGGTGTCCACGGCGGCCAACCCGGCGCCGATATCGCACTGTACCTGGCACGCCACGGCGTCAAGGTCGAAGTATCAGTACACGCTACCGGCACCAGGCCTCACATGCAATCGGTGGATAACCAGACCGGTGAGGCGCAACAATTTTTCGGCCTGGATATCGGCAACAGTCTGTTATCACTGGCCAGCGACCTGCATGTGGACTTAATCGTCATGGGCGGATACGGTCATTCGCGCTTTCGTGAAACCATGCTGGGCGGCGTAACCCGCACCCTGATGCAATCGATGACGGTTCCGGTGCTGATGTCGCATTAATCGCCTCTGGCGAATACTGCCGATTGGATTGAATGGGTATATTTTCATACACGATAAAAATATGCGGGAAATTTCATATAAATGGCAATACTCCCGATTTTTTAAAAAATTATTGTACTGCGAGTACCTTTTCACGCCATCGGTAATTGGTTGAACAATGCGATTGTTTCATGCACGGCATCCGTCATACAACCGAGCCCCATTGATGCCCGGTGTCCAGCTTTCACAAGCAGGGCACCGGGCTTTTATTTTGACGGATTGTCCGTCCGGCTCATATCCGATAATCGATCCGCAAGCGGGTTTGCAACAACTTTACCTGCCGCAGTGCTTCGATTAAAACCCGCTGATCGATTTCATTCAGAGCATAGGGATCAATCCGGTTGGGATCATCGTGACTGCCGGCGGAACGGTTGAGCTGGCCGCGTATGCGGATGGTCTGGACGAAATGAAAGGCTGCGACATCGGCCTCGATAGTCTCCGGCTTTCGCTTTGCCCGGGCGCCGCCCAATAACAGGCGCTGAGCGGTATTGGTGGCGCGCACACTGTGCGCCAGGGAAAAAATTCGGCCAATATCAACAAACAACCGGGCCGCACGTTTTTTCATATCTATAGTGCCACCGTACTTCCCGCCATCAGTGGAAAATCGAGACAGCACCCCCAGAGGGACCGTGGTTTCCAGCGCATTTTTAGCCATCAGATGCAGGAACAGCGGGCTATCCCGACACAGCGCGAACAGATGATCGCGCAAGGCTTCCGCCAGTGCGGCTTCCCCGTACAGAGGGCGCAAATCGAAGAAGATACTTGCATGCAATAACGCTTGCGGTTCGGGGTCGCAAATCCATATGGAAAAGCGACTCTTCCACTCATCCAGGGTAAGACACCACTTGGGATTGCGCGCCATGATGTCGCCCTCGCACAGAGGGAAGCCACAGGCATCCAGACCCACATTGACCGTTGAGGCGAACGCCAGCAGTACATTGCGCAATGCCTCGACTTCGGCCGCATCGGTACCCGGCGGTGGCGCAAAAATGATGCCGTTGTCCTGGTCTGTGGAAAAAGTTTGCTCCTGGCGCCCCTCCGAACCAAAGGCCAGCCAACAATAGCGCACTTTTTGTCCCGCATGCGACTCCGGGGCGCCGACGATGTGTATCAGTCGCACCAGCACCCGGTCATTGAGCGCGGATACCAATGCGGTGATTTGTTCTGCACTCATGCCGTGACGAAACAGGCCGCTGCAGGTAATGCGGATGCTATCGACGGCAGTGCGCAGAGCCACGACCGAATTTGCACGCTCGATGGGCGCTTCCAGATGGCCGAAACCGGTACGCTGCAGTACAAACAGGTCACGCTCGGAAATGACGCCAACCAGCGCGCCCTCCTCCGTGACGACCGGCATGTGGCGAATCGAACGACTGGTCATTTCCAACGCTGCTTCAGCCACCGAGCTTGTCATCGGCAGGCACACCGGCGACGGCGTCATCACCATGCTAACCGGCAGCGCCAAATCCAGACCCGGCGCGAGCACCCGTCGCAGCGTATCGGACTCGGTTAGTATGCCGGCCACGCGTCCTCCGGCCTCGGTCACGATCACCGATCCGATCTTGTGCTGCGTCATCAACCGAATTGCCTGGTTGACGCTATCGGACACGTCCACTGTCAATGGGCTCTGCTTAATCAGGCTGCTCAATGGCTGGAACTTGATCTGTACCGCGATCCGGTTGGATTCCACATTGCTGGCACTATTTACCATCATCCGCTCGTGCAGGCGCCAGCACTGGGTGATTGCCCAGCGCAGCACCGCCGGCTCCGCCAGAACAGCGGCAATGCCGACTGTTGCCAGCGACCAGCACACACAATCGTCGATTGCCGTATAAATTTCGACCGACTCGCGTACCGGCACCGCGAGATCGAGCGGCAGCAATATGCCGGGACCAATCAGTTCGCCGTCATCATTTTCTATAGCCGGGCTATGTACCGATACCCGACCCTTCTGAATAAACAGGATGGCGCGTTGCCGGCTCTGAAGTTGAGGATCATAGATCGGCGTGCCGGCGGCAAAACACACCGGCTGGGCTGCGTCGAACAGCAGTCGTAACTGTTCCGGCGGCAAGGAGGAAAATGGTTCGAAGTCTGCCATTCTGGTGAGTTCCTGATCTGTCAGGAAGGATTCGGTCTGGCGCATAGGATCAGCCTGCTCATGAGTAACGGAAAACTGGAACAACGATTATCTAACAAGGAAGAAAAATATAGGAGTACCAGCAATAATAGCGTACTTGCCGCAAGCAAATAATGCGGTAAATAATTACATCGTGCAGAGCCGAGCAGACACCAATTTCGGCCTATCGCAATCATGATTTTCCCTGTCGGCATATGTGCTGAGTGCTCCCGGCACATCAATTTAACGATCCAATGATTACGCGCAAAGTAAGTGTGAAGTAAGCAATTGAAGATAGCCTGATTGCTGAGACCATATTGCGATGATGATTTTGAACATCTCATCACGTCAAATGGCGCTAGGCGAGCCACAAACTTTCCTGAGTCAACGTCTCTATCGATTTGACCTCGTGGGCTGATATATAACTATAGGAGATTTCAAAAATGGAAGATGATATTGTTCAAAAACTAAAGTCCAATGCCAACTATCAGAAACTTGTTTCAACCCGCTCAAGTTACGGCTGGACCCTGACCTGGATCATGATGTTCGTGTATTACGGCTTCATCATGCTAATCGCGTTCGACAAGGAATTGCTGGCCACTAAAATGGGCGCCGGCGTCATGACTTGGGGCATGCCAATCGGGCTTTTCGTAATTATATTTACCGTCATCATCACAGGCATTTATGTTCGACGCGCCAATAGCGAGTTCGATGATCTGACCGCCCAAATTCGCAAAGAGGTGCTTTAATGTCGAAAACAACTCGTATTTTCGGTGCTCTGGCACTATTTTCGCTGGCGGGTGCAGCTTATGCAGCCGGTGCCGATCTCGGTCAGGCGGTAAAGCAGCCGACCAACTGGACCGCAATTTCCATGTTTGCCGGGTTTGTCGTCTTCACCCTGTTCATTACCAAATGGGCCGCGTCAAAGACTAAATCCGCAGCCGACTTCTACACCGCTGGCGGCGGCATTACCGGCTTCCAGAATGGCTTGGCGATTGCCGGCGACTATATGTCGGCAGCATCCTTTCTGGGTATTTCGGCTGCCGTGTATCTGAATGGCTATGACGGCCTGATCTACTCGATCGGCTTCCTGGTCGGTTGGCCGATAATCACCTTTCTGATGGCGGAACGGCTGCGCAACCTCGGCCGCTTCACCTTCGCCGACGTTGCCGCTTACCGCTTTTCCCAAACTCCGATTCGTGTTTTTGCAGCTTCAGGCACGCTGGTAGTGGTAGCGTTTTACCTGATCGCCCAGATGGTCGGTGCCGGTCAGCTGATCAAGCTGTTGTTCGGCCTGGAATATTGGATCGCCGTCGTTATCGTCGGCAGCCTGATGATGGTGTATGTGTTATTCGGCGGTATGACCGCAACTACCTGGGTGCAGATCATTAAGGCAGTCATGCTTTTGTCAGGCGCCACTTTCATGGCTTATGTCGTGATGTCGCAGTTCCATTTCAGCCCTGAAGCACTGTTTGCCAAGTCGGTCGAAATACACGAAAAGAAAGACGCCATCATGGGGCCCGGCACTTTCATCAAGGATCCTATCTCAGCAATCTCGTTCGGTATGGCACTGATGTTCGGTACGGCCGGCTTGCCACATATCCTGATGCGTTTCTTCACCGTACCAAGCGCCAAGGAAGCGCGTAAATCGGTATTCTGGGCCACCACCTGGATCGCTTACTTTTACATCCTGACTTTCATCATCGGCTTTGGCGCGATTGTCCTGGTGAGCACCAATCCTGAGTTCAAGGATGCTGCAGGCAAGCTGTTGGGCGGAAATAACATGGCTGCCATCCATTTGGCCAAAGCAGTGGGCGGTAATGTGTTCCTCGGCTTTATCTCGGCAGTGGCATTCGCAACCATCCTGGCTGTTGTGGCAGGCTTGACGCTGTCCGGCGCCTCGGCGGTATCGCATGATCTGTATGCAACCGTGTTCAAAAAAGGTAACGCGACTAGCGCCAACGAACTGAAAGTATCGCGCATCACTACCATAGTCCTGGGCATCATTGCTGTGGTGTTGGGTATCGTGTTCGAGAAACAGAACATCGCCTTCATGGTGTCACTGGCTTTCGCGATTGCAGCTTCGGCCAACTTCCCGGTGTTGTTCATGTCGGTCTTGTGGAAAGATTGCACCACGCGCGGCGCCACTATCGGCGGCTTCCTCGGCCTGATAACCGCGGTTGGCTTGACAGTGGTATCGAAGTCGGTATGGGTCGACGTGCTGGGTCACGAAAGTGCGATCTTTCCGTACACCTCGCCGGCATTGTTCTCGATGACTGCAGGCTTCGTTGGCATCTGGCTGTTTTCGATTCTCGACACCAGTGATCGGGCCCGTCTGGACCGTGCCGGTTACGAAGCGCAAAAAATGCGTTCGGAAACCGGTATCGGCGCTGTCGGTGCTTCGGGCCACTAACACAGCCTGACGTGAAATATACAGCCCCGGAAAGTAATTTCCGGGGCTTTTTTAATGCAAGTTTGATTGCACAAGTTTGACGATCACAGTGCTTTTAGGGCAATATCCATCTCACCCTCAGGCAGCCGCAAAGGATATCCGATGTTCCAACGCAACCTCACCGGTCAGCGCTTTGCCGCCATATTCATGCTGGGCTGGCTGTTGTTCAATTACCCGCTGCTGTCGCTTTTTAATGATGCGAGCACTTGGTTTGGCATCCCGGTTTTGTATGCATATCTGTTTTTTGCATGGGCGCTGATAATCGGCCTGTTGGCATGTGTCGCAGAAAAATTAACACACTCCGAGAGCCATGAACACGGTGACGCCGCAACCCTGACTGCGAAAGACTGAAATGCTGCAGGGCTGGGTCATCGTACTGGCGTCGTTCGCCTATCTGGGCGTGCTGTTTGCGATCGCCTATTACGGCGACAAGCGCGCCGACGCCGGCTCCAGCATCATCAACAACCCGACGATCTATGCGCTGTCGATGGCGGTGTATGCGACTTCGTGGACCTTCTTCGGCAGTGTCGGGCGCGCCGCTGCCAGCGGCATCGGATTTCTGCCGATCTATCTGGGTCCGACCTTGATGATCGCGCTGTGGCCGATGGTGTTGCGCAAGATCATCCGCATCAGCAAGGCCAACCGCATCACATCGATTGCCGACTTCATCGCCTCGCGCTACGGCAAGAGCGCACTGCTGGGAGGTCTGGTGACGATTATTGCCGTGGTCGGCATCGTGCCTTACATCGCTCTGCAGCTGAAAGCGGTCTCGGCCAGCGTTGCCGTACTGTTGCACTATCCGGACATCATGACCGGGCATGTCGAGGCGGCGCCCATCTGGCGCGACACCACGCTGTATATCGCGCTGCTGCTGGCAACCTTCACCATCCTGTTCGGCACCCGTCATCTGGATGTCGCAGAACGGCATGAAGGCATGGTGGCTGCCATTGCGTTCGAATCCATCGTCAAGCTGGTGGCCTTCCTGGCAGTCGGCATCTTTGTTACCTTCAGCATGTACGATGGTTTTGGCGACTTGTTCCAGCAGGCCGAACTGGTTCCACAATTGCAGAAACTGCTTACTGTCGGCAGCGGCAGCATCGCGTTCGGCAGCTGGGCTTCGCTGATCCTGCTGTCGATGCTGTCATTGCTGTTTCTGCCACGCCAGTTCCAGATCGCAGTGATTGAAAATGTAAGTGAAAACCACCTCAATCGCGCCATCTGGCTACTGCCGCTGTATCTGCTGATCATCAACATATTTGTGCTGCCGATTGCATTTGGCGGCATCATGCACTTCCCCGATGGCGGCGTCGATGCCGACATGTTCGTACTCGTGCTGCCGATGCTGACACAGCATCAAGGCTTGACGCTGCTGGTATTCATCGGTGGACTGTCGGCTGCGACCGGCATGATTATCGTTGAAAGCATCGCACTCAGCACCATGGTCTGCAACGATCTGGTGATGCCGTTGCTGCTGCGAACCGAATCATTTCGGCGTAACCGGCATCTCGACCTGAGTTTGTTCCTGCTCAATATTCGGCGCGGCGCGATTGTGCTGCTGATGATGCTGGGCTATGCGTATTTCCGACTGGCCGGCGAAGCCTATGCGCTGGTCTCGATCGGCCTGATTTCATTTGCAGCGGTGGCCCAGTTCGCACCGGCGATGCTGGGTGGAATCTACTGGAAAAACGGCACCCTGGGTGGCGCACTGAGCGGCTTGAGCGTCGGCTTTCTGCTCTGGCTATACACCCTGCTGCTGCCCTCGTTTGCGCAATCAGGCTGGCTACCCGAGAGTTTTATTGCGCTCGGGCCGTTCGGCATCGAATGGCTGAAACCGCGCCAGCTGTTCGGTTTGAGCGGACTGGATCAGGTCTCCCACGCACTGTTCTGGAGCTTGCTGGCGAATATCGGCGCGTATGTCGGAGTCTCGCTCACAGGACGCCAGAATGCCACCGAAAAAGCCCAGGCAATCCTGTTTGTCGATGCCCGTGCCCATGGCACGCGTCTGTGGCGCGGCAGCGCCTCGGTCGAGGCACTGTCGGATCTATTGCGTCGCTTCTTGGGAGCCCTCCGTGCCGAGGAATTGCTGACAAAATACAACCAGCAGCGCGGTGCCAAAGATCTGAAGATGGCGGATGCCGAACTAGTGCATTTCGCTGAAATCCAGCTGGCTGGCGCGATTGGCGCGGCATCGGCACGTGCGATGATCGCATCCGTAGTGGATGAAGAGCCGCTCGGACTGGAAGAAGTCATGGCGATATTGAATGAAACGTCACAAGTCATCGCCTATAGCCGCCAACTGGAGCAGAAATCGCACGAACTGGAGCAGGCATCAAGCGAACTCAAGTCCGCCAATGACAGGCTGACCGAATTGGATCACTTGAAAGATAATTTCATTTCGACCGTAACTCATGAGCTGCGCACGCCGCTGACGTCGATCCGCGCCTTCTCGGAAATACTACGCGACAATCCCGATCTGGCAGCGACCCGGCGCAGTGAATACCTGGATATCGTGATCAAAGAGAGCGAACGATTAACCCGACTCATCAACGATGTACTTGATCTTGCCAAAATCGGTTCCGGCAGCGCAGAATGGGATGCAGTACCGCTCGACCTGCGGCAGGTGATTAACGATGCGATCAATACTATTAGTCAGTTGCTGCAGGAAAAAGGCATTGACCTGACGCTTGAATTACCGTCGCATCAGGCACCGATCGTGGCAGATCACGACCGCCTGATACAAGTGATGCTCAATCTGCTATCCAATGCAGTCAAGTTCTGCGACCAAGCCCAAGGCCGCATTCGCGTCAGCCTGGCTGCGCTTGGCGACCAATGGCAAGTGACTGTTAGCGATAATGGGCCCGGCGTGCGGGAACAAGACCAGGAATTAATTTTCGACCGATTCCGCCAGGGCGGCGACACGCTGACCGGCAAGCCGCAAGGAACCGGTCTCGGCCTACCGATCAGCAGGGAGATCATTCATCATTTTGGTGGCCGGTTATGGGTACAATCCCAGCCTGGAGAAGGCGCAAACTTTATGTTTACGCTACCACTAGCAGCAACGCCGGAGACACAACATGCCCCATAAAATCCTGATTGTTGATGACGAACCGAATATCGTCATTTCGCTAGAATTCCTGATGCATCAAAGCGGCTATGAAGTCGCTACCGCCCGCGACGGTGAAGATGCGATGCAAAAAATAGCCACGTTCCAGCCCGACCTGGTACTGCTTGACATCATGCTGCCGCTACTCAACGGCTTCGAAGTTTGCCAGAGAATCCGCGAAAATAGCCAGTGGAGCCGGATCAAGGTCATCATGCTGTCGGCCAAAGGGCGCGAAATAGAAGTGAGCAAAGGGATCGCACTGGGCGCCGATGCGTATGTCACCAAACCGTTCTCCACCAAGGACCTGATCGCCCAAGTACAACGCTTGCTGACTGACGCCGCATGAAGACCCGTTTCTGGCTAGTTCTGGCGCTGCTGTATGCTGCCCTGCTAGGTGTTTTCTGCTTGGTGTACCTGGTCCTGGCATCAAGCCTGGAGGCGGCGCAACAGATACTGCTGGCCGAGATGCTGAATGCTCGCATGCCGCTTTTGATGATGATTGCTTTCATTTTGCTGCTGGGACTGGGTACTGGACTTAACGCACTGCAGGCGCATTACGTACGTCCGCTGGCGCTCCTGGCTGAAGATGTGGTGATCATGCTGAGTACCAATCCGGAACATCGGGCAGCACCTGAGGGGGCGGCCGAAGTACGCGTTTTGGCAGACAAGATCAATACTCTCGCGAGTAGTTTTCAAGCGTTGCAGCACGACGTACAGACCAAAATTGGACAGGCCAATCGCGCACTTGCGGAAGAAAAAAACCGGCTGGCAGCGCTGATGTCGGAATTGGCTCAAAGTGTGCTGGTCTGCAATATCGAAGGTCGCATCCTGCTCTACAACACACACGCAACCGAATTACTGGAGACACACGATGCAACCGGCACCACAATTGGGCTAGGGCGCTCCATTTTCGGCGCAATCGATCGCAATCTGATCGTGCATGCACTTGAACAAATCCAGCACCAGCGCCAACTGGAAGCCGATCCATCGGCGCGACCGGTCTCCGAGTTTGTTGCCACCCTGACTAATGGCCAGTTGGTGCGCGCGCACATGGCACCGGTGCTCGACGGCAGCAATGCGCTCGACGGATTCGTTCTGACGCTGGAAGATATTACCCGCAATGTCGCAGCAGAAAGCCAGCGTGATGGATTGCTGCAGTCGCTGACACAGGACGCGCGCGCAGCACTCGCCAACATCCGCGCCGCTCTGGAAACGATGCAGCAGTTCCCGGACATGAATAGCCAAAAAAGAATCCAGTTCACCGCCATCATTGACGATGAATCGCAACGTCTGGCGCGTCAAATCGACCAGGCAGAACAAGGTCAGGCCGATTATCAGGGCGAAGGCTGGCAACTTGAGCAGATGCGCGGCGTCGATCTAATCGCGCTGCTGCAGCGCCGCATCGAGACGCCTGTCCTGCGTATCGACAGCAGCGACACCATCGATCCAGCACTGTGGCTGAAAGTCGATAGTTATGCGCTGACGCAATCACTAGCATATCTGGCGCAACGACTGGTCACCCAATGTAATGTCAGTTCGCTGCATTTGGATCTGCAGCATAACGAACGCCTGGCACATCTTGATCTGACATGGCGCGGTGTGCCAGTGGCTGCAGAAACTTTGCGACTATGGGAAAACACGCCGCTCCAGTTGGGCGCAGCCAACCCACCGCCAACTTTGAGCGCAGTAATTACCGGCCAGGGCGGCGAAGCAGTTTACCGGTTCGACCCGACACAGCAGACATCGCGTTACCGCTTGCTATTACCGCTAGCAGCAGCACGGGCAGCACTCGATATCCGGATCAAAAAATCTGCCCGGCCGGAATTTTACGACTTTAACCTGTTCCAGCAATCTGGCCAGACCGCAGCGCTTGACCAGCAACTACTGTCACAACTCAGTTACACCGTGTTCGATACTGAAACCACCGGCCTGCAACCGGCGACTGGAGATGAAATCATCTCGCTCGGCGCGCTGCACATCGTCAACGGCCGCTTGCTGTCGCATGAAAATCTCGATCAGCTGATACAGCCGGGACGCAGACTCAGCGCTGAATCGATCGCCATCCACGGCATCAGCGATGCGATGCTGATCGGTCAGCCGGCGATAGAAAAAGTGCTGCCACAATTCCATCGTTTCGCCCAGGACACCATTCTGGTGGCACACAATGCAGCGTTCGACATGCGTTTTTTGCAGATGCTGGAGTCAAGAACCGGGATCTGCTTCACCCAACCGGTACTCGACACCCTGCTGCTGTCACAAGTGATACATCCGCACCAGGAACTGCACTCGCTGGAAGCAATCGCAAACCGCCTGGGGGTCGACATTGTCGGCCGCCACACAGCCTTGGGCGACGCCATAGTCACGGCCGAGGTACTTATCAAGATGATTCCATTGCTGGCAGAAAAAGGCATCGTCACCCTCAAGCAAGCGCGCGATGCAGCAAAGCTGACATCATATGCACGCATCCACTATTAAGAACTAAGTTGTACTAGTTAGTGTATTTTTAGAGTCGCAATGAATATATGCGGAAAATGATGAATTTATGCATATACCCCAACATTTTTATAATATTTTTGATAATTCAGTGCGTGATGGTTAGTCTCATCTGCCGCTTGCGGGAGATGAGACTAATGTATAGGCGTGACGCAGAATATGGCTGGCAAGCCGGTCATGTCGTAATGCCACAAGCCGAACAGGCCGATGCCAATCAATACTACCGCGCCACTGCCGCGCAAGATGATAGGTAAAACCCGCCGATTAAGCCACTGGCCGATTCCTTGTGCGAACAGCAAGTATGGCAATGCGCCCAAGCCAAAAATCAGCATCAGTAGCGCGCCAGAAGAGACACTGCCGGATAGTAGCGAAAATGGCAGCACGCCATACACCAGACCGCAAGGCATGCAGCCCCATGTCATGCCGACCAAAAACGGATGGCGGCGCGTCTGCGCAGCCAATGAAAACCGGATCGGCAGCTTTACACGGGAGGCGATTATTTGTCCCAACCGATCAAGCAGTACCAATCCCGGCGCATAACCGACCAGGCGCAGCCCGAGCCATATCAAGGCTAGATTACCGACGATGAACATCATCATCTGCACCGGCAAATACGGCTTGAATAGCAAACCGGCGGCGCCCAGCGCACCGACTATGCCGCCTAGCACGCCATAGGTAGAGATACGGCCGGCATGTAGCAACGCAGGCATGCGCCAGCCGCCTCCCGGCGCATCAGGCACTTGCAGTTTGATTGGTATGACTTTGCGCTCAGAGGAGCCGGCCGATCCCAGTAAATTTGCGATGCCACCGCACATGCCAATACAATGTGCACCGCCCAACAGGCCGGCGGATAGTGCTGCAACAACTAATGGAACGGAAAGCATATTGAATCAAGCCTTGGGCAACTGCGGACAACGTACGCTGCACAAATTCAGATTATTTTGAAGTGGGCGATAACAAGACTGTCAGAAAACTGGAGACAGCACCCAAAAGCCAAAACACAAAAAAACCTATTGTATATATACCCAAGTTGCTTAATTGGATTCGTTTGTCGAGTAGTATCAACTGCTCTGGATCGATCAAACTGAACAACAAACCGCTTGCCAAACATGCTGTCAAGAATGATGGCCAGAGTGTCACCATCAGGATACTGCGCACTGGAACAGCTGGAAATGCCGCCTCGGTACTTTTCACATCACACCCCTTGAGCTGAACTGCATTAATTGATTGCCTTGAGTTGTAGCTCAGCATGCATTGGATCAGGCCAGTCACCAGTCAATCGCCAGTCAAATGCCTCAATTTTTACATGCCAAAGCAGACTATTCTCTGACTTGTTTTCTGAATGTGGCAGATATGTTAACTGGTAAGTGCCCGGACTAATCCTATTAAGTGTCCCGCGGCGAATAAATTCGCTCACAGCAGAGCGTGAACTGGACTCTGCAATACTTACTTGCACGGAATCAGGTAGCGCAATGTCACTTTTCAAATGGACCAAAATACGACCTGAAGCTTGGTCAAACTCCATATCGGCAGACATATTCCGATCTCGCGCATTAACATCGTGCAGAATAGTCGCATTGATCATTAAGCCCTGCTTGTAATAATCTTCGGCTACAACCTTATCGTTGCCACTAAAAGCCAAAAAAGCAGTATAAAAACCGGCGACAATTACGATCGCCGGTCCTGAGATTACCAGCCAGACCCAAGGCTCCTTATACCAGTGCACAATTTTTGCTTTGCCTGGCTGCAATTCTGGGTGAAGACGTTCTTGCATAAATTTCCTTAGCGCGGGATCAAAAATGCCGCTTTTTCCGTCACTGAGACACTCTCATCATCATGATCACGCACGGTAAAGCTAATCTTATTGGAGCCAGGTTCAGCGTGTTCAGGTTCAACCCGAACCCTAACTGGTACTGCGGTGGTTGAAGCTGCTGGAACAGAAAAACTGTGATCAGAAACAATCTCTGCACCATGAATACCGTGAACTTCAATTTGATATCGATGCGGTTTCTCTTCAGTATTCATCACCTGCAGGCGGTAAACGTTATACACCGATCCATCTTCCATGATGCGTGGCAATCCACGGTCACGAATTACATCTACTTTCAATGGTAAACGCGTCACTAGCGACAAGGCGGTAACTAATATGATCAAGCCTAGAATGGCCGAATAAATCAAGGTGCGTGGCCGCAAGACGCGGGCCCAGATACCCCGCTTGTTTAAATTTTCTGCTAGTGCATGCTCAGTCGTATATCGAATTAATCCTCTCGGGTAATTCATCTTGTCCATGACTTGATCGCATACATCAATACAGGCGGCGCAACCGATGCATTCGTATTGCAAACCATTGCGAATATCAATGCCGGTTGGACATACTTGTACGCATAGCGTGCAATCAACGCAGGATCCCAGGCTTAATGTGGCGAGGTCTGCTTTTTTGCTACGTGAGCCACGCGGCTCACCACGCGTCTCATCATAAGTGACGGTCAAGGTATCTTTATCAAACATCGCACTTTGAAAGCGTGCATACGGGCACATGTATTTGCAAACTTGCTCACGCATCCAGCCGGCATTGCCGTAGGTGGCTAAACCGTAAAACAGTATCCAGAACATTTGCCATGGACCAAGTTCGAAGTTAGCAACTTCTCCAGCAAGGGTGCGGATAGGCGTGAAATATCCAACAAACGTAAAGCCGGTCCATAACGCAAGCACAATCCAGATGGCATGCTTGACGGTTTTAAGAGTAAATTTACGCGGCGACAAAGGCGCATCATCGAGGCGCATCCGCTTGGCACGGTCACCTTCGATCTTGCGTTCGATCCACATGAATATTTCTGTGTAAACCGTTTGCGGGCAAGCGTAGCCGCAGAAAACACGGCCAGCCACAGCAGTAAACAAGAATAAGGACAAGGCAGCAATGACCAGCAGAACAGCCAGATAAATAAAATCCTGCGGCCAGAAAACCATCCCGAAAATATAAAATTTGCGGGCTGCCAAGTCAAAAAGAATTGCTTGGCGGTCATTCCATGTCAGCCAGGGAGAACCGTAAAACATGATCTGGGTGACCCAAACCATGATCCAGCGCCACGACGCGAACCAACCCGTCAGCGCGCGTGGATAGATTTTCCTGCTGACCTCGAAAAGCGATTGATCGAATTCCTGCGCGCTGTACTGCTTAAGTGGCTTAATTTCCATTTAAATCGTTGCTACCTGTCCTGTGAAGTGACTCAATTCCTTTAAAGATTCGCCAACAATCCAACTGTTTTTGCATCCGAAGAAGAAATTTGTCCATTAGTGGATTGGTTATTAGAAAGTCCCCATACATACGCTGTCAGCAAATGCAACTTTGCTTCACTCAGCAAGTTCTTGTGCGCTGGCATCTGGTTGGTACGTCCTTTATTAATGGTTTCCATGACTGTATTGATGCCACCGCCGTATAACCAAATCTTATCGGTCAAATTGGGCGCTCCCAACGCCTGGTTACCCTTACCGTCAGCACCGTGACAAGCGGCACAGGCCATGAATTTGGGCTTCCCCAGTACCGCCCTGATTGGATCGTGGGTTGAATTTGACAAACTCAGCACGTAATTGGCCACATTGCGCACATCATCATCACTACCGACAGCAGCACCCATCGGCGGCATCATGCCATTGCGCCCCCCAAGGAGGGTTGTTTTAATGGTCTGCGGGTCGCCACCGTACAACCAATCCTTATCAGTTAGATTCGGGAAGCCCGTATTACCCTGAGCATCGGATCCATGGCATTGGGCGCAGGAATTTAGGAAAAGCCGCTGACCAATTTCTTTTGCTTGCGGATCTTTCGCCACTTCTGGAATACCCATAGCAAGAAATTTATTGAACAACGGGCCATATTGCTTCTCGCCGGCATCCATTTCTGCTTGATATTCATTTAACTGACTCCAGCCGAATGCACCCTTCCAGCTGCCCATGCCGGGATATAGTGCCAGATAAACCACGCCGAACACTATAGTCAGGTAAAACAGCCCCATCCACCAACGCGGTAAGGGATTGTTATTTTCCGCTAAATTACCATCCCATACGTGCCCGGTGGTTTCAGTCGGCAAAGGCTTACCATCCGGACCCAGCTTGACCCGCACTTTCGATTGCGACCACAACAACCATCCGCACGCCAGTATACTCAGCGCCACCACGATGGCGATCCCGATGCTCCATCCCTGATTGAAAAAATCTGCCATGATCAGTTTCCTATTGTTTCATTATCGTTATCAATGGGTAACTTGCCGAGCGAGTCAAATCGCTCTTTATTATTTCGGCTATAAGCCCAAAATAAAATACCGACAAAAACCACAAAGCTCAGTACGGTAAAAATACTACTCAACCAAGTGAAATTCATATATTCCTCGCGATCCAGATTTGCCTGGGTGAAACTCACCCAGGCCAGCGCTTAATCCTTGTTCTTAATCGCCGTCCCAAGTATTTGCAAATAGGCAATCAGAGCATCTTGCTCTGTTTTCCCATCGATTTCTGCTGCTGCACCCGCAATTTCAGCATCCGTATAAGGAACGCCAACTTTACGCAAAGCACGCATTTTAGGAGCTATATCATTTGGGTCGAGTTTGTTTTTAGACAACCACGGATAACCCGGCATGATAGATTCTGGAACAACATCACGCGGATTATCCAAGTGAGTACGGTGCCATTGATCGCTATAGCGTGCTCCAACTCTGGCCAGATCGGGACCGGTGCGTTTGCTGCCCCACTGAAACGGGTGGTCATATACCGACTCTCCAGCTACCGAATAATGTCCGTAACGCTCAGTCTCGGCCCGAAACGGGCGAATCATCTGCGAATGGCAGTTATAGCAACCTTCGCGCAGATAAATATCACGGCCCGATAATTGCAATGCTGAATATGGCTTCCAGCCAGCCACCGGTTGTGTGGTGGATTTTTGGAAAAACAAGGGAACAATTTCCACCAGTCCGCCTACGCTCACCACCAGAATGACCAGCACAAGTAACAAGCCGACATTCTTTTCAATCAGTTCGTGGGTAAATTTACGCATTAATTTCTCCTAATAGCGTCTGTTGATTCAGGCGTTGACAGCCGAATGAGCTGCCACTGGTGTCAGTACCGGAATCTTCGCTTCCGAAGGCTCTGCGCCTGCAATGGTTTTGAATACGTTGTAAGCCATCATGCACATCCCGGATAAATAGAGTAATCCACCGGTCAATCGAATGATGTAGTAAGGATAGGTAGCCTTTACCGACTCAACGAAAGTGTAAGTCAAGGTGCCATCTGCATTAACAGCGCGCCACATCAGACCCTGCATTACGCCGGCAATCCACATCGAGGCGATATATAGCACCACACCGATCGTAGCAACCCAGAAATGCACCTCAATTAACGATTTGCTGTACATCGAAGTACGTCCGAACAAACGCGGAATCATGTAATACATACTGCCGATGGTAATAAAGCCAACCCAGCCCAGTGCACCGGAATGAACGTGCCCGATAGTCCAGTCGGTGTAGTGCGAAAGCGCATTCACGGTCTTGATGGCCATCATTGGGCCTTCAAAGGTAGACATGCCATAAAACGACAGTGATACGATCAAGAAGCGCAAAATCGGATCGCTACGCAGCTTGTGCCAAGCGCCAGACAAGGTCATCACACCATTGATCATGCCGCCCCATGAAGGTGCCAGCAAAATCAGCGAGAACACCATACCGACCGATTGGGTCCAGTCCGGCAAAGCTGTGTAATGCAAATGATGCGGACCCGCCCACATGTAGGTGAAAATCAGAGCCCAAAAGTGAACGATTGACAGACGGTACGAATAAATCGGACGCTCTACGACTTTTGGAATGAAGTAATACATCATTCCCAAGAAGCCTGCCGTCAAGAAAAAGCCGACCGCATTATGGCCATACCACCATTGCACCATCGCATCTTGCACACCGGCATAAGCCGAGTACGACTTGGTGAGAGAAACCGGAATCGCAGCAGAATTGACGATGTGCAACAAGGCGACCGCCACAATGAAAGCGCCATAAAACCAGTTAGCTACATAGATATGCGCAACCTTGCGCTTAACCAGCGTGCCAAAAAACACCACCGCATAAGCGATCCAGACCAAGGCAATCAAAATATCGATCGGCCATTCCAATTCCGCATATTCCTTGCCTTGGCTATAACCAAGAGGGAGCGAAATGGCTGCAAGCACAATCACCAGTTGCCAACCCCAGAAAGTGAAAGCTGCCAACTTATCGGAAAACAGGCGTGCATTCGAAGTGCGCTGCACCACATAGTATGAAGTGGCGAACAAGCCACAACCGCCAAACGCAAAAATTACAGCATTGGTATGCAATGGTCGCAATCGGCCAAAGCTCAACCACGGGATGTCAAAATTCAGGGATGGCCATGCCAATTGCGCAGCAATTAGCACGCCCACCGTCATACCCACCAGGCCCCACACTATAGTCATAATGGCAAACTGGCGTACCACACGATAATTGTAGGTATCTTCTTTGGATTGGCTCATGTTTTAGCTCGGTTGTTAAATTCTTGCGCCACTTTAAGTGCTAAGTGGAAATTAAAAGTTGATGTAAATCAAATTTGCCAGAGCACTACAGTTGTCTGAATACGGTAGCTTGCAGACAACTGCAACGAAAAACAATTTTGAACTGTTGGCCTAAAATAAAATATCGTCAGACTTCCCGGCATTTTGGGCCTTACCTATACGCATGCGTGTATGGCAATTAGCACCAATATTCACTTAGTCGCTGACAATACGCATGTCCGTTATCAGGTGAAATATTAGCCACGAAAAGCACGAACCGGATTCAGTGCTAATACTCCTAATTCATTTATAAATTAGGAGTATTAGCATTTTTATGGCAATTTCCGCACATATTCATTGCGCAAACTAAAGATACTCATTTAAAAAAAGATTATCACCGACCCACCCACTTGATCTCAGCAGCGGTTTCTGCGCATGCCACTCTTGCAATTTTTTGTGTCTTTCGTGGACAAGTGCACATCGTCAGTTAGGCGCTTCCCGCATGGGGAAGTCGTGCATCAATCGGGATCGTTCAGAATGCGCTCGGATACTTCATCCAAATCATCGAATTGACGGTGGTTTATCGCCCACCAGAAAACTGCCCCGATCACAAAGACCAGCACCACACTCATTGGTATAAGTAGATAAAGTATATCCATAGACTGCAATTAACCATTTCGATCAATAAATCCCACGCGACAATCGATACAATTATCGATGCGTCATCCCACTTGCTGCGCACCAGCAGCTATTGTGTCACTCAAATTGACCTGTAACTGCGGAATTTGAGATGACACTCGCAGAGAATTGAGTACCACCACCAAAGAACTCAAGGACATCCCGATTGCAGCATGCCATGGCGCCAGCAGGCCCGACATTGCAGCGGGAATAGCGATCGCGTTATACAGCAGTGCCCAGCCCAAATTCTGCCGAATCAGCAGCATGGCCTTAACCGTGGTCTGGAATGCATGCCGCAAATCGCCCAGATGGTTTGAAATCAGAATCACATCGCTTCTGGCCTGTGAAATCGGTGCACCCTGCCCCATCGCAATCGAAACATCGGCCAGCGACAGGCTCGGCCCGTCGTTCATGCCGTCGCCGACCATCGCAACCACCCCGCCCTGCTGTTGAATTTTTTTGATCGCCGCATATTTCTGCGCCGGATCCAGCGCCCCGAACGCCTCTGTGATGCCGAGTTCTCGTCCAACTTGCGCCACCACATCCGCTCGATCACCCGAAAGCAGCATTACTTTTTTGCCTTGATGCACTAGAAAATCGATCAACTCACTGGCATCGTGACGCAATCCATCCTGCATCACGAACAGTGCAATCCAGCCGCTATCATCGCCGAATGCAGCTAGAGTCTTGCCGGCGTATTGCGGCGGGATTTCCAGCGGTTGGCGGTGCAGCTGCTGCACGAAAGCCACGCTCCCTAAGCGGTAGGTTCGGCCGCTGCCATCACTGGCCTGAAGACCCTGACCGGCAACTTCCTTGATCCTTTCAAACTCCGGCCTGTGTTGCGTTCCCTGCTCGTCCTGCCTTGCGCACGCTGCCAATGCTTGCGACACCGGGTGCAGCGAGCCAACGGCCAAACTGGCAGCAGCATCTTGAGCGGAAGAAACTTGCCAGACAACATCATGACGCAGCAACAGCGTATCGAGCAGTTGCAACTTACCTTGGGTGAGGGTTCCGGTCTTGTCGAACACTACATGGGTGGTGTGGGCCAGCGATTCAATCGCCCGCCCGCGCGCGACCAGCACGCCATTCCTAGCCAGGCGCCCGACTGTTGCCGACATCACACCAGGAGTAGCCAGCGACAAAGCGCAGGGACAGGTGACGATAATGATGGTCACGGCAATCCATAGTGCGCGCGCCGGATCGATTTGCCACCAGACCAGACCGGCCGCGATAGCCAGCAGCATGATCGAAAACAGGAAACGACTGGCATGACGATCGGCCAAAGCCACTAGAGGTGGCTTTTCATTTGCAGCGGCCTCCATCATCTTCACCAGCGACGAGAGCTGGGTCTGGTCGCCCACCTGTTCGGCCTGCATTACCAGCGGCCCGATCAGATTGAGTGCACCGCCAATCAGCTTGCTGCCGCGAGATTTGAGAACCGGATGCGATTCGCCGGTCATAAGAGCTTCATCACACTCGCTTTCGCCTTCGATGACCACGCCATCGACCGGAATATGGGCGCCGGCCGGCACCAGGATGAAATCACCTCTCAGTAGCGACTCTGCGGCGACCTGAATTGCCTGGCGCGAGCTTGGATAATCACGCAATTTTTCGGCATACGCCGGCACCAACTGAATCAGTGCACGTAAGGCCGCTGTGCTTTTCCGGTGTACCTTGGCTTCGATAGTGCGTGCTGCCAGCAGCAGGAACACGAACATGATGAGCGAATCGAAATATACCGGGCCGCCGGCAAAAATGGCCCAGATACTAGCGAAAAAAGTCACCAGAATCCCAACCGACACCGGCACATCCATGCCGATATGCAAATTGCGTACATCGCGCCAAGCGGCACGAAAAAATGGCCAGGCAGAAAATACCACTACCGGGATCGTTATCGCCAAGCTCGCCAGCTTCAACAAGCGGTCGATATCGGGCGTCAGATCGCCATCTATCGCTGCCACTGGATACAGGTATGCGGGAAATGCATACATCATCACCTGCATCATCGCAAACCCTGCCACGAACAGGCGCCACAGGGCCATTTTTTTTTCGCGCTCTTCCAGCAAGCCTTGCGACCCGGCCGGCAATGCACTATAGCCAAGGTCCGAGATCGCAGCAACGATGCGCGGCAACGATATTGTGCGACGATCCCAGGCGATCTCGGCGCGATGGCTGGCGCTATTGACCTTGAATGCAGTCACTCCGGCCAGTTGTTGCAGGCGGAACTCGATCAATTGCACGCACGCGGCGCAACGGATACCGCCAATCGCCAACTTTTCATGCTTTATCGCAACATCGCCGGAAATTATCTCAAGACCATCAGAGGCAGATTGTAAATTATTCATCGAGTACCTCTAATTGCTGTTTCTGGGCCAGGTATTGCTTGGTTTGACCCAGTTTTTCGACCGTGGACAGGATTGCGGCACAGCCATGACAACAAACGTTGCGGCAAACACCGTCGAATACGACTGACACAACGCGTTTTTTGCGCACCAGTTCGCCGCAATGGAAACAGGCGATCTTTGGATTGGTTGCAGCCGGCCCGGAAAACATCGCGGCCAGCGCGGATGCCAATTTCAGGAGCATTATCTGGGCGGCAAGCGTTGCGCGCTGTCGTGTTTCATCAATGGACTGCAAGAGTTGCACATATTCAGGATCCTGCTTTGTAACCGCAGCCGCTATTGTGCCTGATTCGGAAGCAAAATAAGTACAGCACAGCCATGATAATTTGTCGAAGTGGATTTGCGGGGAATTTCAAAATAAAATAATACATATCTCTGTATTTTTAAAGTACCTAATAAATACTTGCGGAAATTGACTTGTTTTCTCTTATACTCCCTAAAAGTCAGGAAACAAGCAAATTCTCAGGAGACTCCCATCCACACTTCCGCTTGCCGCCGCACCACCTCGTTCAGGGAACCGGTTTCAGCATAGGCGGCGCGCAGCCAGTCCGCGTCCGATTTGCCCTTGTTCACACTTTCCCGGATTGTCGCGATCACGTCGGTGGTGCCGAGTTCGCTTGCTGTCTCGCCCAGCATGTCGAGCGTTCGCAGGATGTCATCCTTGATTGGTAACCGGGTATTCTGAATTGGATCGATCACCACGCCGGTTAGACCGAAGCGGCAGGACTGGAAGCGATTATATGAATATGTCAGATACGTATCCTGGGTCGGACTTAGCGCCCGATGATCGAGAAAATATTTGCACAGAGTTTGCGCGTAAGCCGCCAACTGCACCGCCGTCTCGATCCCGAGCGGGGTATCGCAGACCCGGATTTCCACCGTACCGTATTCCGGCTTGGGTCGGATATCCCAATAGAAATCCTTCATGCTAGCAACTATATTCAAGCTCTCCATCTTTTGGTAATAGGTCTCGAATGCCGCCCAATCCTGTACGAACGGCATGCAGCCACTGAGGGGAAATGCGTTGATGCTGGTCAGGCGCGAAGACTGGAACGCGGTATCAACACCTTGGTAAAACGGCGAAGAGGCAGACAACGCGATGAAATGCGGAATGTAGCGCGCCAGCATGTGTACCAGTCGCACAGCCTCATCGCCATTGGCACAGCCGATATGGATATGTTGGCCATATACGGTAAATTGCTTGGCAAGATAGCCGTACAGTTCCGACACCAGATGGTAGCGCGCAACTGGTGATATGCGTTGCTCATCCCAATGCTGGAACGGATGTGCACCGCCGCCGGCGAGACCGACATTGACCTTGTCTGCAGCGGCAACCAACAACGTGCGCATAGCAGCCAGTTCGGTAAGCATATCGCGATGATTGACCTGCACCGAAGTAGCAATTTCTATCATGCTTTCTGTAATTTCGGGCTTGATGTCAAAGCCATGTGCGGTCTTGTCCAGCACCGCCAGCAAATCGGGGCAGCCGCGAGTCAGGTTGTAGTCGCGGCGATTAACGACTTGCAACTCCAGTTCGACACCCATCGTCAGCGGCATGGAAGATCTAAAATCCAGCATGATTTTCCTCTTTATCTGTCAGGATTTACGAACATTCGCTTCACCAGAAGTCATCAGCGCGTAATGGGTTGAAATCGGGCCAATAATTTCCAACACGACCACCACCGACAGCACCAGCGCTGAAAGTTGCGCGCCAAAAGCGGGATGAATACTGGAAACATACTGTGCGGTCAGGATTGCAACCCCCGACACCGGCAACAAACCCAGACCGAGTAGCGCGCCTTGGCGCGCGCGCAAACCGTTCCAAGGTGCCAGCAGCGCACCCAACCCGGTCATGACAATCAACCGCACTGCAATATACGCCAGCCCGATCAGCCAGAACTGCCCCAGATGCACCAACTGCAGCTTGGCGCCGGCAAACACAAACAAAATCACATACAGCAAACTGTTGATCTGGCTAAATTCAGACTCGACTACCACTTGCTGACGGTCACGATAGCGGCTGCTGACGGCGAATACCAGCAAGGACACCAGCGCCGGAAATTTGAACATGTCAGCAATCCCGACTGTGGCCGCAACTAGCGCAAACACCACGATACGCTGGCCATCATTCTGCAGCCCCATATGCCGACTGGCAAAAACCAGTAATCTGGCGGACAGCAAGCCAAACACGATAGAGCCGAAAATTAGATATAACGGGTGTAGCAGAGCGACACTCCAACTAGCGCCATATTGCCAATGCAACACAGATAAGCAAACAATAAACAGCAAGAAGGCCAGTGAATTGTTGATGGCGACAATATTGAGCATGCGCGCACTGACCTGGCCCTCGGCCTTGACTTCTTGCACCACATTAAGCGTCACAGCAGGCGACGTCGCCATCCCGAGGGCCGCAGCAAAAGCAGCACTCAAGGTATCGAGACCGAGACTTAGCAATAATGTGAACAAGGCGACAAACACGCTGATGCTGATGGTCACGCCAGTGATCAGCAACCACCGCTCTTTCAGCAGCCA